>NZ_JBGFSI010000015.1:0-76910 GCF_041365735.1 Rhodosalinus sp. K401
GGTGGCGGCCCTCGCGTCGCCATCGCCGCGGGCGGCCGCGCCCGGCGCCTCGGCGCGCGGCGCGTCGCCGCCGCAGCCTGCAAGGACCGCCAGCGCCACGAGCGCGGCCGCGCCCGCGGTGCGGCGGTCAGACCTCCTCGACATCCAAAACGCCGGAAAGCGACTTGATCGCGCCCTTGACCTGCGGCGTCACGGGATACTCGCCGGGAAGCTCCACGTCCACCTCGCCCGGAAGGCCGTCGGCGAGAAGGCAGAGGTAGACCTGGCCGCGCGCCGCGCGCCGCGCCTCGCGCGCGGCCTGCTCGAGCACGCTCGCCACCGCGCCCACCGCCGTCTCGGCCTCCACGAAGACCCTGAGCGACGAGGCGCCCGCGTCCGCCACCGCCGCGTCCACCGGCGTCACCCCGCGGGCCAGAAGTTTCAACTGGTCCGCCTCCATGCTCGCCTCGGCGCTGACCACCACCTTCGCGCCCGTCTCCAGGTGTTCGCGCGCGGCCTCCAACGCCTCGGAGAAGAGCGTCACCTCGTAGGCGCCCGTGGTGTCGGAAAGCTGGGCGAAGGCGAAGCGGTTGCCGCGCGCGGACTTGCGCTCCTGCCGGCCTGCCACGACGCCGGCGAGCTTCACCAGGCAGGGCCCGCGCTCGGCCTTCGCGGTCACCTCGTCCAGCGTCAGCACACCCTTTCGCCGCAGCGGCGCCATGTAATCGTCGAGCGGGTGGCCCGACAGGTAGAAGCCCACCGCCGCGAACTCCTCGTTCAGCCGCTCGGCGGGCAGCCAGTCGGGCACGCCCGCGAGCCGCGGCTCTGGCAGGTCCTCGCCCGCCTCGCCGAAAAGCGACACCTGGGCGGAGGATTTCTGCTCCTGCACCGCGGCGGAATAGGCGACGAGCGCGTCGAGGCTTTCGAGGACGCGCCGGCGGTTCGGGTCGAGCGCGTCGAAGCCGCCCGCGCGCGCCAGCATCTCGAGCGGGCGCTTGCCGATACGCTTGAGGTCCACGCGGCGTGCGAGATCGAAGATGCTGGTGAAGGGCGTCCCGTCCCGAGCCTCGGTGATGAGGCGCATCGCCTCCACGCCCACGTTCTTGAGCGCGCCCAGCGCATAGACCAGCCGGCCCTCGCGCACGGTGAAGGTGGCCTCGGAGCGGTTCACGCAGGGCGGATCCCAGGGCAGGCCGAGGCCCTTCTTCACCTCCTCGAAATAGACGCCGAGCTTGTCGGTGAGGTGGATGTCGCAGTTCATCACGCCGGCCATGAACTCGACCGGGTGGTTCGCCTTGAGCCAGGCCGTCTGGTAGCTGACCACCGCGTAGGCGGCGGCGTGGGACTTGTTGAAGCCGTAATTGGCGAACTTCTCGAGAAGGTTCCAGACCTCGAGCGCCTTGGCGTCGTCGACACCGTTCTTCTTCGCACCCTCGATGAACTTCGGGCGCTCGGCGTCCATCGCCTCCTTGATCTTCTTGCCCATGGCGCGGCGCAGAAGATCCGCGCCCCCGAGCGAGTAGCCCGCCATCTCCTGGGCGATCTGCATCACCTGCTCCTGGTAGACGATGATGCCCTGCGTCTCGTCGAGGATGTGGTCGATCAGCGGGTGGGTCGAGTCCCGCTCGCGCAGCCCGTTCTTGACCTCGCAGTATTTCGGGATGTTCTCCATCGGCCCCGGACGGTAGAGCGCCACGAGCGCCACGATGTCCTCGATACAGGTGGGTTTCATGCGCTTCAGGGCATCCATCATGCCCGAGCTTTCCACCTGGAACACCGCCACGGTCCGCGCCCTTGCGTAAAGCTCGTAGGTCTTCTCGTCGTCGAGCGGGATCTGCCCGATGTCGTTCTCCGCGCCCTCGAAGGGCTCGTAGATCGCGCTCCCGTCGGCCGCGACGTGCAGATCGCGCCCCGAGGCGCGGATGAGGTCGATGGCGTTCTGGATGACGGTAAGCGTCTTGAGGCCGAGGAAGTCGAACTTCACCAGCCCCGCCTGCTCCACCCATTTCATGTTGAACTGGGTGGCCGGCATTTCCGAACGCGGATCCTGGTAGAGCGGCACCAGCTCGTCGAGCGACCGGTCGCCGATCACCACCCCCGCCGCGTGGGTGGAGGCGTTCCGGAGCAGCCCCTCGAGCTGGCGGCCATAGGTCAGCAGCCGGTCCACCACCTCCTCGGCGCGGGCGGCCTCGTGCAGGCGCGGCTCCTCCTCCAGCGCCTTCTCGATGGAGACGGGCTTCACCCCCTCGATGGGGATGAGCTTCGACAGCTTGTCCACCTGCCCGTAGGGCATCTGCAGCACGCGGCCCACGTCCCGCACCGCGGCCTTCGACAGAAGCGCGCCGAAGGTGATGATCTGCGCCACCTTCTCGCGCCCGTATTTCTCCTGCACGTAGGCGATGACCTCCTCGCGCCGGTCCATGCAGAAGTCGATGTCGAAATCGGGCATGGAAACCCGCTCGGGGTTCAGGAATCGCTCGAAGAGAAGCGAATAGCGCAGCGGATCGAGGTCCGTGATGGTGAGCGCGTAGGCCACGAGCGAGCCCGCCCCCGACCCGCGTCCCGGCCCCACCGGGATATCCTCATCCTTGGCCCACTTGATGAAATCGGCCACGATCAGGAAATAGCCGGGAAAGCCCATGCTCTCGATGATACCGAGCTCGAATTCGAGGCGCTTCTCGTAGTCCTCCACGGGCGCGGCGTGGGGGATCACGGCAAGCCGCGCGGCAAGGCCTTCCTTCGCCTGGCGGCGCAGCTCCTCGACCTCGTCCGCGGCGAAGCGGGGCAGGATCGGGTCGCGTTTCTCGACCATGAAGGCGCAGCGGCGGGCGATCTCGACGGTGTTCTCGATCGCCTCGGGCAGGTCGGCGAAAAGCGCCGCCATTTCCTGCGGCGACTTGAAGTAGTGCTGCGGCGTGAGGCGGCGGCGCGGTTCGCGCTGGTCGACATAGGCGCCATCGGCGATGCAGATCAGCGCGTCATGGGCCTCGTAATGCTCCTCCTTCACGAAATGCACGTCGTTCGTGGCGACGAGCGGCAGCTCCATCCCGTAGGCCATCTCGACGAATCCGCGCTCGGTCAGCCGCTCGGCCTCGGGCAGCCCCTGCTCGCCCGGGTGGCGCTGGAGCTCGACGTAAAGGCGGTTCGGGAAGATGTCGCCCAGGCGGCGCATCAGCGCCTCCGCCTCGGCGCGCTTGCCCTGCGCCAGAAGCCGCCCCACCGCGCCCTCCGGCCCGCCGGAAAGGCAGATGAGCCCCGCGCCGTGGCGTGCAAGCTCGTCCAGCGTGACATGCGCCGCCTGCCCGTCCCCCCGCAGGTAGAGGCAGGAATTGAGCTTCATGAGGTTGCCGTAGCCCTCTTCGGACTGCGCGAGCAGCACCAGCGGCGCGGGCCTCGGCCGCTGTCCGCGCGCCACCAGCGGATCCGCCTCCGCGATGGCGAGATCGATCTGGCAGCCGTGGATCGGCTGGATCCCCGCACCCTGCGCGGAAACGGAAAATTCAAGCGCGCAGAAGAGGTTGTTGGTGTCCGTCACGGCCACCGCCGGCATCCCGGCGGCACGGCAGAGCTCCGGCAGCTTCTTGAGACGCACGGCGCCTTCGAGAAGCGAGTATTCGGTGTGAAGGCGCAGGTGCACGAAGAGCGGCTCGGTCATGGCGAGAGACTCGCCGAAAGCGGCGGCGCGCGCAAGCGCCCGCCGCCGCGCGCCGCCCGTTTCGCGCGCACCGGCGTGGCCGGGGACCGCGCGCAGGCGGCAGCGCGATTGCGGAGCGTGGCGGGATCGGGCTAAAGCGGACGGTGACCGGCGCGGCGGAGACGAGAGATTTGACCAGGGCGGGCCAGAGCGTTCTGAGCCTCGAGGGGCTCACCAAGATCTATCCCGGCGTGCGCGCCTGCGACGACGTCTCGCTCGAGATCGCGGCGGGCGAGGTGCACGCGCTCCTGGGCGAGAACGGCGCCGGCAAGACGACGCTGGTGAAGATGATCTACGGGCTCGTGCAGCCCGACGCGGGGCGCATGACGCTGCGCGGCGCCCCCTACGCCCCGCCGGAACCCCGCGCGGCCCGCGCGGCGGGCGTGGCCATGGTGTTCCAGCATTTCTCGCTCTTCGACGCGCTCGCGGTGGCCGAGAACATCGCGCTCGGGATGGAGACCTCGCCGCCGCCCCGCGCGCTGGCGCAGCGGATCGCCGAGGTCTCGCAGCTCTACGGTCTGCCGCTCGACCCGGCGCGGACCGTGGGCACGCTCTCGGCGGGCGAGCGGCAGCGCGTGGAGATCGTGCGCTGCCTGCTGCAGGAGCCCCGGCTTCTGATCATGGATGAACCGACATCGGTGCTGACGCCGCAGGAAACGGAGATCCTGTTCGAGACGTTGCGCAAGCTGGCCGCGGAGGGGACGTCGATCCTCTACATCTCGCACAAGCTCGAGGAGATCCGCGCGCTCTGCGACCGCGCGACGATCCTGCGTCGCGGGCGGGTGGTGGCCCGCCCCGACCCGCGGCAGAGCACGGCACGCGAGATGGCCGAGGCGATGGTGGGCGGCGCCTTCGATGCCACGGCCCGCGCGCGCCGCGACACGGGCGAGGTCGCGCTGGAGGCACGCGGTCTTTCGCTTCCGGCGCCGGGAGATTTCGGCACCGCGCTTCGCGACGTGAGTTTCGCCCTCCGGCAGGGCGAGGTGCTGGGGATCGGCGGCGTGGCCGGCAATGGGCAGGAAGAGCTTCTTGCCGCGCTCTCGGGCGAACGGCGCGCGCCGCGGGGCGCGGTTTTCCTGCAGGGCCGCGACGTGGGCGCGCTCGGGCCCGCCCAGCGCCGGGCCCTCGGCCTTGCCAGCGCGCCGGAGGAACGTCTCGGCCACGCCGCCGTGCCCGAGATGAGCCTGACCCGCAACGCGCTTCTGACCGCGGCCGCGACACGCGGGCTGGCGCCGCGCGGGATGATCGACTGGGGCGCCGCGCGGCGCTTCGCCGAGGAGGTGATCGCCCGCTTCGACGTGCGCACGCCGGGGCCCGAGGTCGCGGCGCGGGCGCTTTCGGGCGGCAACCTGCAGAAATTCGTGATCGGGCGGGAGTTGCTGCAGACGCCGGTCGCGCTTGTCGTGAACCAGCCGACCTGGGGCGTCGACGCGGCCGCGGCCGCGACGATCCGGCAGGCGCTCATGGACATGGCCGCCCGGGGCGCGGCCGTTATCGTGATCAGCCAGGATCTCGACGAGCTGATGGAGATCTCCGACCGGTTCGGCGCGCTCAACGCCGGACGGTTGAGCGCGGTGCACCCCGTGGGCGAACTCGACCGGGAACGCATCGGCCTGATGATGGGCGGCGCCCACGACATGGAGGTGGCGCATGTGGCGCAGTGAACCGCGGACGCGCCAGGTGACCGGCTCATGATCGCGCTAGAAAAACGCCCGCAGCCCTCGCGCGGCTGGACCGCGGGCGCGCCCGTCATCGCGGTCGCGCTGACCATGCTCGCCGGCGGGGCGCTCTTCGCGGCGCTTGGCGCGGATCCGCTGGAGGCGATCCGCGTCATCTTCTGGGATCCGCTCTTCCATCCGCAATTCGCCGCCTATTCGCGGCCGCAACTTCTGGTGAAGGCCGGGCCGCTCATCCTGATCGCCATCGGGCTTGCCATCGGCTTCCGCGCGGGGGTGTGGAACATCGGCGCCGAGGGGCAATACATCATCGGCGCGATCTGCGGGGCGGGCGCGGCGCTGGCCTTCTACCCGTCCGCCTCGCCCCTCATCTTCCCGCTTGCCGTTCTGGCCGGCGCGGCGGGCGGCTTCGCCTGGGGGATGATCCCCGCCCTGCTTCGCGTGCGCTTCGGCACCAACGAGATCCTCGTGTCGCTCATGCTGGTCTACGTGGCCGAGGCGGTGCTGGCCTCGGCCTCCTCGGGCCTTCTCAAGAACCCCGAGGGCATGGGCTTTCCGGGCTCGCGCAACCTCGCGCAGTGGGAGGCGACCGCCAATCCCGAACTCGTCGCCGGGACCGGCATGCATTGGGGCGTCGTCGCGGCCTTCGCCGCCGTGATCGCGGCGCAGGTGCTGATGGCGCGCCATATCCTCGGCTTCCAGATCCAGCTCATGGGCGCGGCGCCGCGCGCGGCGCGGTTTTCGGGCGTGAACGCGGCGCGCATCACCCTCGTCAGCCTCGGGCTTGCCGGCGCGCTGGCCGGCATGGCGGGGCTCTTCGAGGTCACGGGACCCGCCGGGCAGATCACCATCGACTTCGGCTCGGGCTACGGCTTCACCGCGATCATCGTGGCCTTCCTCGGCCGGCTCAACCCGATCGGCATCCTCGCCGCGGGGCTACTGATGGCGCTCACCTACATCGGCGGCGAACTCGCGCAGCTGATGCTCGGGCTGCCCGCCGCCGCGATCCAGCTCTTCCAGGGAATGCTGCTTTTCTTCCTGCTGGCCGCGGACGTGTTCGCCAACTACCGGATCCGGATCGGCCGGCGGGAGGTGGGGTGATGGATCTCGGCGCGATCCAGCCGGCGGTGTTCACCGCGGCGATCATCGTCTCCGCGACGCCGATCCTGCTCGCCGCGATCGGGGAACTCGTGGCCGAGCGGTCGGGCGTGCTGAACCTCGGGGTGGAGGGGATGATGATCACCGGCGCGGTGATGGGCTTCGCCGTGGCGGTCACGAGCGGCAACCCCGCGCTCGGCTTCCTGGCCGCGGCCGCGGCGGGCGCGGGCCTGAGCCTCGCCTTCGGCGTGCTGACGCAGTTCTTCCTCGCCAATCACGTGGCCACCGGCCTCGCGTTGACGCTCGCGGGGCTCGGGCTGTCGGCGCTCATCGGCAAGCCGTTCGAGGGGATGAAGGCGCCGCCCACGCCGCGGCTGGATCTCGGGCCGCTCTCCGAGATCCCGTATCTCGGCCGCGCGCTCTTCGCGCACGATCCGATCGTCTATCTGAGCCTCGCGATCGTCGCCGCGGTCTGGGTCTTCCTGCGCCTCACCCGCGGAGGGCTCGTCCTGCGCGCCGTGGGAGAAAGCGCCGAGGCCGCCCACGCGCTCGGCTACAAGGTCGTGCGGGTGCGGCTTCTCGCGATCCTTTTCGGGGGCGCCTGCGCCGGGCTCGGGGGTGCTTATCTTTCGCTCGTCCGCGTGCCGCAATGGACCGAGGGCATGACGGCCGGCGCCGGGTGGATCGCGCTCGCCATCGTGGTCTTCGCGTCCTGGCGGGCCGGGCGCATCCTGATCGGCGCCTATCTTTTCGGCGGGGTCAGCGTGCTGCAACTGAACCTGCAGGCCGCCGGGGCGGACGTGCCCGTCGCGCTCTTGTCGGCTTCGCCCTATCTGGTAACGATCCTCGTGCTCGTGCTCATCTCGGCGCGCGGGACGCATGGCGCCCCGGCGGCGCTGGGCCGCATCTTCCACGCCTCGAACTGAGGCGTTCGACAAAAGCAACAGGGAGACATCTCATGAACCGCAGAACCCTTCTTTCCGCAGCGGCGGCCATCGCGCTCGCGCTTCCCGTGTCCGCGCAGGACGACCCCCTCAAGGTGGGATTCGTCTATGTCGGCCCCATCGGCGACGGCGGCTGGACCTACACCCACAACGAGGGGCGACTGGCGGTGGAGGAGCATTTCGGCGACCGCGTCGAGACCGTCTACCAGGAAAGCGTGCCCGAGGGTGCGGATTCCGAGCGCGTGATGAGCCAGATGGCTCTCTCCGGCGCGGACCTCATCTTCACCACATCCTTCGGCTACATGGACCCGACGCTCAACGTCGCCGAGCGCTTTCCGGACGTGAAGTTCGAGCATGCCACCGGCTACAAGCGGGCCGACAACGTCTCCACCTACTCGGCCCGGTTCTACGAGGGCCGCGCGGTTCTGGGCCACATCGCGGGCAGGATGACCGAGTCGGACGTGGTGGGCTACATCGCCTCCTACCCGATCCCCGAGGTCATCCGCGGCATCAACTCGGCCTTCATCCACGCGCGGAAGGCCAACCCGGACGTGCAGTTCCGCGTCGTCTGGGCCTACACATGGTTCGACCCTGCCAAGGAGGCCGACGCCGCGCAGGCGCTGATCGAGCAGGGCGCCGACGTGATCCTGCAGCACACCGATTCGACCGCCCCGCTGGCCGCGGCGGAAAGCGCGGGCGGCGTGATCGGCTTCGGGCAGGCCTCGGACATGGCCGAGTACAAGCCCACGCCCCGCGTGTCGTCGATCATCGACAACTGGGGCCCCTACTACATCGACCGCGTGCAGGCCGTGCTGGACGGCACGTGGGAGAGCACCGACACCTGGCACGGGATCGGCGAGGAGATGGTCGTGATCGGCGAGATCACCGACGCCGTCCCGGAAGAGGTGCGCGCGGAGGCGCTGGCGCTGCGCGACGAGATCGCGTCGGGCGCATATCATGCCTTCACCGGCCCGCTGAACCGGCAGGACGGCACCGCCTGGCTTGCCGAGGGCGAGGTGGCCGACGATGGCACGCTGCTGGGCATGGACTTCTACGTCGAGGGGTTGACCGGCGACATCCCGAACTGATCGCCCTTCCATGGCCAGGGGGCGCCCGGTCGCGGGCGCCCCTCGCGCTTGCCCGCGACCTCCGGCCAGATCGTCCCGCCACAGCCGCAACGGACCGCCGCGATGCCCCGCCGATCCAACCTTCCCGATGCCGCCTCCGTCGCCGCCCCGCAAGACGGCGAGAAACTCTGCGCACCCGCCGCTGAACGCAACGCGGGCCCGATCGCGGACCTCGTGGCCGAGTTCGCGCCCGCCTCGGGCCGCGCGCTCGAGCTTGCGTCGGGGACCGGGCAGCACGCCGTGGCGCTGGCGCGACGCCTGCCCGCGCTCGACTGGCAGCCGAGCGACATCGACCCGGCCCGGCTGGCCTCGATCCGCGCTTGGGCGGCAGAGGCCGCGCTGCCCAATCTGCGCGCCCCGGTCACCCTCGACGCGACCGCGCCGGGCTGGGCGGACGCGCACGGGCCGCGCGACCTCGTCGTCGTCATCAATCTGTTCCACCTCGTCTCGTCGCCGGAGTGCGAAACGCTGGTCCACGAAGCCGCGCGCGCCCTGTCACCGGGGGGCACGCTCATCGTCTACGGGCCGTTCATGCGCGCGGGCGAGCTGACGTCGGAGGGGGACCGCGCCTTTCACGCGCGGCTCGCCGCCGCCGACCCCGAGATCGGCTACAAGGACGATTTCGACACGCTCGACATGATGATCGCGGCCGGCCTCACGCCCCGCGCGGCGATCGAGATGCCCGCCAACAATCTCGGCCTCGTCGCCGGGCGCGACTCCTGATCAGGATCAAGGCGGCGACTTCGGCGGCGTGGTCTGGACCGGGCGAACCCCAGGAAAGAAGGACCCCGCCCATGGACTGGACCGCCAAGCTCGACCGGACCCGCGAGCACCTGCGCAGCCTCAACAAGGCCATCCCCGAAACGGCGCGCGCCTTCGGCGCGCTGGGCAAATCCGTGAAGGAAAGCGGGGCCGTAGATTTCAAGACCAAGGAGTTCGTGGCGCTCGGCATCGCGGTGGCGACGAAATGCGAGGACTGCATCCTCTTTCACATCGAGGCGCTGGTGAAGGAAGGCGCGACCCGCGACGAGATCGCGGAGGTCCTCGGCATGTGCGTGCAGATGGGCGGCGGGCCCTCGATGATGTACGCGGCCAAGGCGCTCGACGTCTACGACGCGCTCGCCGAGGGCTGAAAGCACCGGCGCACCGGGCGGCATGCGCGGCATGAAAGGGCGGCGGACGGCGCGTCCCCGGTGAGCGCCGCCCCACCGCCATGATCGCCCGCTACTCCGCCTGGAGCGATGCGATATGCTCCACCAGCGCGAGGATGCGGGCCTGCACGAAGGCTTCGCGGTCCGCGAGACCCGCGAATTCGCCCAGCGCCCGGTCGGCGCGATACTTGTAGCGCGTGCCCCAGGCGGGCATGTCGGTCGTGCCGTGGGCGCCCACCTCCACCGAGTTCGAGATCACGTCGAAGACGTGCCGCACCGGGAACACCCCGCCATTGGCCGTCTGCAACGCCGTCAGATCCGGCATGCCCGTGTTGAGGTATCCCGCGAGCACGCCATCCCCCTTGCCGCCCGCGCCATGACAGACCGCGCAGCTTTCCATGTATTCCCGTTCGCCCAGCGTCATGTCTTGCGCCGCCGCGCCCGATACGAAGGCTGCGGCGGCGAAGCCTGCGGCCAGAACCTGCTTCAGTTTCATCACGTCGATTCCTTCGAAAGCGGCAACCCCGGCCACCCGCGAAAGCTAGTCGCGCCGCTGCGCCCCGATCATTGACCGTTGTCAACGACGGGCTGGCGCTGTCGCGACGAAGGCACGCCGCCCGGTATCGGGTGCGCGCGCCTTCGTCGGGGTCTCAGCCGTCCACGCGGATGCGGGCGTTCTCGGGATCGAAGGGGCTGTCGGGCTGAACCTCCGCGTCCCAGAGCCGGTCCAGCATCCGGACCTTGAGCTTCGTGCCGGGCGCGGCGTGTTCAGGCTTGACGTAGCCCATGCCGATCGACTTGCCGAAGGCCACGGAATAGCCGCCCGAGGTCAGCCGGCCGACGCGCTCCTCGCCCGCGTAAAGCGCCTCGCGCCCCCAGGGATCGGCATCCTCGGGACCGTCGACGAGAACGGTCACGCATTTCGAGCGAATGCCGGTGGCCTCCATCGCCGCCTTGCCGCGGAACTCCTTGGACAGGTCCACGAAGCGCGGCAGGTCGGCCTCGAGCGGGGTCGCGTCGCGGCCCAGCTCATGGCCGAAGGCGCGGTAGCTCTTCTCCTGGCGAAGCCAGTTCTGCGCCCGCGCGCCGACAAGCTTCAGCCCGTGCGGCTCGCCCGCCTTTTCCAGCAGATCGAAAAGATAGTTCTGCATCTCCACGGGGTGGTGCAATTCCCAGCCCAGCTCGCCGGTGTAGGCCACGCGGATCGCCCGCACCGGGCACATGCCGAGCTCGATCTCGCGCATGGAAAGCCAGGGGAAGCGCTTGTTGCCCAGCACGGTCGCGGGGTCGGCGTCCTTCACTACCTCGCGCAGCAGATCGCGCGACTTGGGCCCCGCGACGGCGAAGACGCCCCATTGCGTGGTGACGTCGTGGATGTCGATCCAGCCGAACTCCTCGCGCTTGTCCAGGGCGGACTTGCGCAGGTAATCCCCGTCATAGGCGGTCCACGCCCCGGCGGAGACGAGGTAGTACTCGTCCTCGGCCAGCCGCACGATGGTGTATTCCGTGTGCGTCGTGCCCGCCTCGGTCAGCGCGTAGGTCAGGTTGATGCGTCCCACCTTCGGAAGCCGGTTGCAGGTGAACCAGTCGAGGAAGGCCGTCGCGCCCGGCCCGCGCACGAGGTGCTTGGTGAAGGCCGTCGCGTCGATCAGGCCGACACCCTCGCGGATCGCCTTCGCCTCCTCGACGGCATGGGGCCACCAGCCGCCGCGGCGGAAGCTGCGGGCGTCGTGATCGAAATCCTCGGGCGCATCCAGCGGGCCGAAATAGTTCGGGCGCTCCCATCCGTTCACGTGGCCGAACTGCGCGCCGCGGGCCTTCTGACGGTCGTAGGCGGGCGCGGTGCGCAGCGGGCGGCAGGCCGCCCGCTCCTCGTCGGGGTGGTGCAGGATGTAGACGTGCTCGTAGGCCTCCTCGTTCTTGCGGGCGGCGTATTCCGTCGTCATCCAGTCGCCATAGCGGCGCGGGTCGAGCGAGGCCATGTCGATCTCGGCCTCGCCATGCACCATCACGTCCGCGAGATACTTGCCGGTGCCGCCGGCGGCGGTGATGCCGAAGCTGAACCCCTCGGCCAGCCACATGTTGCGCAGGCCCGGCGCGGGGCCCACAAGCGGATTGCCGTCGGGCGTGTAGCAGATCGGGCCGTTGTAGTCGTCCTTGAGGCCCACCGTCTCGGAGGACGGGATGCGGTGGATCATGGACATGTATTCCTCCTCGATACGCTCGAGATCGAGGGGGAACAGATCGGCGCGGAAACTGTCGGGCACGCCGTATTCGAAGCACGCGGGGGCATTGCGCTCGTAGGGTCCGAGGATCCAGCCGCCGCGCTCCTCGCGGACATACCACTTCGCGTCGGCATCGCGCAGCACGGGGTGCTCGGGGTTGCCGGCCTTGCGCCACTCCACGAGCGCCGGGTCGGGCTCGGTCACGATGTACTGGTGCTCCACCGGGATGGCCGGCATCTTGATGCCGAGAAGGCGCGCGGTGCGCTGGGCGTGGTTGCCCGTCGCGGTGACGACATGCTCGGCCTTCACCACCACCTGCTCTTCGGAGGGCACGAGGTTGCCGCCCTTCTCGATCATCTTCGTGCAGGTGACGTCCCAGTGATCGCCGCGCCACGCGTAGCCGTCGACCTGCCACTTGCGCTCCACGGTGACGCCGCGCTGGCGCGCGCCCTTGGCCATCGCCTGGGTCACGTCGGCCGGATTGATGTAGCCGTCCTCGGGGTGGTAGATCGCGCCCTTCAGGTCCTCGGTGTTGACCAGCGGCCAGCGCTCCTTGATCTGGGCCGGTGTCATCCACTCGTAATGGATGCCCGCCGTCTCGGCGGTCGTGGCATAGAGCATGTACTCGTCCATGCGCGCGTCGGTCTGGGCCATGCGCAGGTTGCCCACGACATAGAATCCGGCGTTGAGGCCGGTCTCCTCCTCCAGCGTCTTGTAGAACTTCACGCTGTAGTCGTGGATGTGGCTCACGGCGTAGGACATGTTGAAGAGCGGCAGCAGCCCCGCGGCGTGCCAGGTCGAGCCCGAGGTCAGCTCGTCCCGCTCCAGCAGCATCACGTCGGACCACCCCGCACGGGCGAGGTGATAGGCGATCGAGGCGCCGATCGCGCCGCCACCGACGACAAGCGCCTTCACATCCGTCTTCATGCCGTCACTCCTTCTGAAACTTGTCGCTTCCTAGCGCCGCAAGGACGGCGGACAGCGCGCACGCGCGACGCCCGGGAGGGAAAAAGCGACGTGTCCCGATCTTGGAAAGCATGGCGGTTTCTCCATATCTGCAGCGAGACACGCATGGAGACGCAGATGGCACTCGTCCGCACCGCAATGCTTCTGGCCGCGATGACCGCGCTTTTCGGTCTCGCGGGGCTCGCGCTTGGCGGAGAGGCGGGGATGGTGATCGCCCTCGTCATCGCCGCGGGCATGAACCTCTACGCCTGGTGGGGCTCCGACAAGGCCGTGCTGCGGGCCCACAACGCGCGGCTGGTGACGAAGGCGTCCGCGCCGGATCTCGTCGGCATGGTGGAGGACCTCGCCGGGAGGGCGGGGATGCCGATGCCCGCCGTCTACCTCGTCGATGACGATCAGCCCAACGCCTTCGCCACGGGCCGCAACCCCGAAAACGCGGCGGTGGCGGCCACCACCGGCCTGCTGCGCGCGCTCTCGCGCGAAGAGGTGGCCGGCGTGATGGCGCACGAACTCGCCCATATCCGCAACCGCGACACCCTCATCATGACAGTGACGGCGACGCTCGCCGGCGCGATCACCATGCTGGCCAATTTCGCCTTCTTCTTCCGCGGCGGCCGCGACAACGGGATGGGGATCCTCGGCGTGCTGGCCACGATGATCCTGGCGCCGCTCGCCGCGGGGCTCGTTCAGATGGCGATCAGCCGCACACGGGAATACGAGGCCGACCGCATTGGCGCCGAGATCGCGGGCCAGCCTCTCTGGCTCGCCTCGGCGCTGGCGAAGATCTCGGGCCTGGCCGCGCGCATCGACATGAACTCGGCCGAGCGCAACCCGGGCAGCGCGCACATGTTCATCGTGAACCCGTTGCACGCCCACAGACACGACAACCTCTTCGCGACGCACCCGGCGACCGAGAATCGCATCGCCGCGTTGAAGGCCATGGCAGCGGGCTTGGGCAGCGCGGGCCCCGCCAGACCCGCCCGCAGCGGTCCCTGGAGCTGATCAGCCTTTCGCCGGGACAGCGCCGACCCAGCGGTCGCGCCCAAGACCGCCCGAGGCACAAGGTCGGGATTCTGCATTCCCACTCCCTCGGATCGGGGTATTTTGGGCAGATGGGATCGCATATGTGATATTTCCGGGCTCTGGGCAAATTCGCGCCGACCCCGCGCGCGCTGGCCCTTTCTTGCAGGAGCGCGGGGGCCTATAACGGCGCGTGGTCCGCGCCCCTCGGGGACGCGGACCGTCTGCAATAGATCGAGCGGGGTCCCCGGCTGCAAATGTTCGGACTGTCAAACCTGACCGGCATGTTCTCTCAGGACATGGCCATCGACCTCGGCACCGCGAACACGCTGGTCTACGTCAAGGGACGCGGGATCATCCTCTCGGAGCCGTCGGTGGTGGCCTACCACGTCAAGGACGGGGTCAAGAAGGTGCTCGCCGTGGGCGAGGACGCCAAGCTGATGCTCGGCCGCACGCCGGGCTCGATCGAGGCGATCCGCCCGATGCGCGAAGGCGTGATCGCCGATTTCGACGTGGCCGAGGAGATGATCAAGCACTTCATCAGGAAGGTGCACAAGCGCTCCACCTTCTCCAAGCCCAAGATCATCGTCTGCGTGCCCCACGGCGCCACCCCGGTGGAAAAGCGCGCGATCCGGCAGTCGGTGCTGTCGGCCGGCGCCCGCAAGGCGGGGCTGATCGCCGAGCCGATCGCGGCGGCGATCGGCGCGGGCATGCCGATCACCGACCCCACTGGCAGCATGGTGGTCGACATCGGCGGCGGCACCACGGAGGTCGCGGTGCTGTCGCTGGGCGACATCGTCTACGCCCGGTCGATCCGCGTCGGCGGCGACCGCATGGACGAGGCGATCGTGAACTACCTGCGGCGCCAGCAGAACATCCTCGTGGGCGAGTCCACCGCCGAGCGCATCAAGACCTCCATCGGCACGGCGCGGATGCCCGACGACGGGCGCGGCGCATCGATGCAGATCCGCGGGCGCGACCTTCTGAACGGCGTTCCGAAGGAGACCGAGATCAGCCAGGCGCAGGTGGCCGAGGCGCTCGCCGAGCCGGTGCAGCAGATCTGCGAGGCGGTGATGACGGCGCTCGAGGCAACGCCGCCCGACCTTGCGGCCGACATCGTGGACCGGGGCGTGATGCTGACCGGCGGCGGCGCGCTTCTGGGCGATCTCGACCTCGCGCTGCGCGAGCAGACGGGGCTCGCCGTCTCCATCGCCGACGAAAGCCTGAACTGCGTGGCGCTCGGCACGGGCAAGGCGCTCGAGTACGAAAAGCAGCTTCGCCACGCGATCGACTACGACAGCTAGGCCGCGGCCCATCGTGATTTTGCAGGCGCGGCGCGGGGCGCTAGACTGAGCAGGGGCAGCCCGCACCGCACGGAGGCGAAAGCGTCTTGGCAAGGGAAAAGGGCAACGGCGAGGACTTCGCGAACCCGCTGAGGCGTCTGCTTCTCGGGATCATCCTGTTTTCGCTGCTCGGCATCTTCCTCGTCTGGCGCATCGACAGCCCGAGGGTCGAGCGCTTCCGCGCCGACGTGGTGGACAGCGTGATGCCCTCCTTCGACTGGGCGATGGCGCCGGTCACCGCCACGGTGAACCTCTTCCGCGACTTCCAGAGCTACCAGCGCATCCATTCCCAGAACCGCGAGCTGCGGCGGGAGCTTCAGCAGATGAAGGCCTGGAAGGAGGCGGCGCTCCAGCTCGAGCAGGAGAACGCGCGGCTGCGCGACCTGAACAACGTCCGCATCGATCCCCGCCTCACCCATGTCACCGGCGTGGTGCTGGCCGATTCCGGCTCGCCGTTCCGGCAGTCGGTCCTGCTGAACGTCGGCGCGCGGGACGGCATCATGGACGGGTGGGCCACGATGGACGGTCTCGGTCTTGTCGGCCGCGTCTCGGGCGTGGGCGAGCGCACCAGCCGTGTGATCCTGCTGACCGACAGTTCCTCGCGCATCCCGGCGGTGATCCAGCCCTCGGGCCAGCGCGCGCTGGTGGCGGGCGACAACTCCGCCGCGCCGCTTCTCGATTTCATCGAGAACGAGGCGGCGGTGCGTCCGGGCGACCGGATCGTGTCTTCCGGGGATGCCGACGTGTTCCCTCCGGGGCTGCTGATCGGCCAGGTCGCGGAGGATCCGCAAGGGCGGCTGCGGGTCCGTCTGGCCGCGGACTACCAGCGGCTGGAGTTCCTGCGCGTGCTGCGCAACCACAACGCACGGACGATCAGCGGCACCGGCGCGCTGATCGTGCCGGAGGCCAGGCCCGCGCCCGAGCCCGTGGCCGGCGCCGAGAGGCCTGAGGCGCGCGCAGCCGACCCGGCGGCGGAGGCCGGCGGCGATGGCTGACACGCGCGGCTTCGGTCTCTGGATGCGCCGCGCCAGCTACCTGGCGCTCGGCCTGCTGATCCTGTTCTTCCAGCTCCTGCCCCTCGACACGGGGACACCGCGCTGGGCGCCGCCGGATCTTCTCGTCGCGCTCACCTTCGCCTGGGCGGTGCGGCGGCCCGATTTCGTGCCGGCCCTGTCGGTGGCGGCAATGATGCTTCTCGCGGATCTTCTGTTGCAGCGCCCGCCCGGCCTTCTCGCCGCGCTCGTCGTGCTCGGGGCCGAGTGGCTGAAGCGCCGCGCGCCGGAGCTGCGCGACGATTCGTTCCTGACCGAATGGCTGAGCGTCGCCTCCGTGATCGTGGTGGTTTCGCTGGGCTACCGCGTCGTGCTGAACCTGCTGGCGGTCGCGCAGCCCCCGCTCGGCCTCCACCTGATGCAGTTGCTGATGACCATGGCGGTCTACCCCGTGGTGGTCGGCATCTGCTATCTGTTCTTCGGGCTGCAGAAGCCGGCGGCATCCGACCTGGACACGCGGGGGATCGGCGCATGAGACGCTCGCAGAAAGACACCGACCTCAGCGTGCGCCGCATCACCCGGCGTGGCCTCGTCGTGGCCGGCCTGCAGGCCGGGTTCATCGGCGCGCTGGCGCTGCGGATGCGCTACATGCAGGTCGATCAAGCCGATGAGTTCCGGCTTCTGGCCGAGGAAAACCGGATCAACATAAGGCTGATCCCGCCCCGCAGGGGCCGGATCTACGACCGCGAGGGCCGCCCGCTGGCCGTGAACGAGCCGTCCTACCGCATCACGATCGTGCGCGAGGACGCGGGCGACGTCGAGGCGGTGCTCGCCCGGCTCGCCCGGATCGTGCGGCTCGAGGACGAGGCGCTGGAGCGCGCGATGGCCGAAATGGCCCGCTCCGCCCCCTTCCTGCCCGTGACGGTGGCCGACCGCGTCTCGTGGGAAGAGATCAGCCGCGTGGCGGTGAACGCCCCGGCGCTGCCCGGCGTCACGCCCGAGGTCGGCCTGTCACGGCTCTACCCCTCGGTCGAGGATTTCGCCCATGTCGTTGGCTATGTCGGCCCGGTGAGCGACCGCGACCTCGCCCGCTATGCCGACCCCGAGCCGGTGCTGCGCATCCCCCGGTTCCAGATCGGCAAGGTGGGCGTCGAGGCGCGCCTCGAACAGGCGCTGCGCGGCCGCGCGGGCACGCGCCGCGTCGAGGTGAACGCCGCCGGGCGCGTGATGCGCGAACTCGACCGCCGGGACGGCGAGCCGGGCGCCGACGTCCAGCTGACCCTCGACAGCGCGTTGCAGGGCTACGTGCGCGCGCGTCTCGGCAAAGAAAGCGCGAGCGTCGTGGTGATGGACGTGACGAACGGCGATCTTCTGTCCATCGCCTCGGCGCCCTCCTACGATCCCAACAAGTTCGTGCGCGGCATCTCGGTGGCCGACTATGCCGCGCTGCGCGACAACGAGCGCCGGCCGCTCGCCTCGAAGACGGTGCAGGACGCCTACCCGCCCGGGTCCACCTTCAAGATGGTCACGGCGCTCGCCGCGCTGGAGGCCGGGGTCATGTCGGCCGAGGAAACCGTCTGGTGCCCCGGCCACATGGAAGTGGGCGGGCGGCGCTTTCACTGCTGGAAGCGCGTGGGCCACGGGCACATGAACCTGGAAGAGGCGCTGAAGGAAAGCTGCGACGTCTACTTCTACGACCTCGCGCTCAAGGTGGGCATCGACAATATCTCGGCGATGGCGCGCAAGCTGGGCCTGGGCACGGCCTACGACATTCCGATGTCCGCCGTTGCCGAGGGGCTGGTGCCCGACCGCGACTGGAAGGCGCGCACGCGGGGTGCGCAATGGCGCATCGGCGACACGGTCAACGCCTCGATCGGGCAGGGCTACGTGCTGTCCTCGCCGCTTCAGCTTGCCGTGATGACCGCGCGGCTCGCCACCGGCCGCGAGATCGAACCCCGGCTGCTGAAATCGGTGAACGGGGTCGACGAGGCGGCGCGGACGGGCGCATCGCTCGGCCTCAACGAGAACCACCTGCGCCGGATCCGGGCCGCGATGTTCGCGGCCACGAACAACCGGCGGGGCACCGCCTTCGGATCGCGGATCGTCGCGGAGGCGATGCGGATGGCCGGAAAGACGGGCACGAGCCAGGTGCGCAACATCACCGCCGCGGAGCGGCGCGCCGGCGTCACCCGGAACGAGGACCTGCCCTGGAAGCGGCGCGATCACGCGCTTTTCGTGAACTTCGCGCCCTTCGAGGCGCCCCGCATCGCCGTCGCCGTCGTCGTCGAGCATGGCGGCGGCGGCTCGACCGCGGCGGCGCCGATCGCGCGGGACGTGACGCTGCAGGCCCTGCATGGCGGCGACCCGCCGCTCGAGGCCTATCCGGCCGCCGACCGCTCCCGGATCCGCGCCCAGCAGGAGCGGCTCGCCCGCGAACGCGAGGACCGCGACAGCGAGGGGCAGAACCGCGCATGAGTTACCTCGAATATACGGTCAAGACGACGCCCTCGGGGCCGCGCAAGCTGCTCTATCTCAACTGGCCGCTCGCCGTGGTGCTGGTGGCGGTGGCCCTGATCGGGGCGGTGATGCTCTATTCCGTCGCCGGCGGCTCCCTGTCGCCCTGGGCCGAACCGCAGATGAAACGCTTCGCGGCCGGACTGGTGCTGATGATCGCCGTGGCCATGGTGCCGATCTGGTTCTGGCGCAACATGTCGGTGCTGGCCTATGCCATCTCGGTCCTGCTGCTGGTGGCGGTGGAACTCGTCGGCGTGACCGGCATGGGCGCGCAGCGGTGGATCGACCTCGGCTTCATGCGGCTGCAGCCTTCGGAGCTCATGAAGATCACGCTCGTCCTGATGCTCGCGGCCTATTACGACTGGCTTCCGGTCAACAAGGTGTCGCACCCGGTCTGGGTGATCGTGCCCGTGCTCTTCGTGCTGCTGCCGACCGCCCTGGTGCTGGCCCAGCCGGATCTCGGCACCGCGATCCTGCTGCTTTCGGGCGGCGGGTTGGTGATGTTCATCGCCGGGGTTCACTGGGCCTATTTCGCCGGGGTCCTCGCCGCGGGCGGCGGGCTCGTGACGGCCGTCCTGCGAAGCCGGGGAACGGACTGGCAGCTTCTCAAGGACTACCAGTTCCGGCGCATCGACACGTTTCTCGACCCGGCCTCGGACCCGCTGGGCGCGGGTTACCACATCACCCAGTCGAAGATCGCGCTCGGCTCGGGCGGATGGGGCGGGCGCGGCTTCATGCAGGGCACGCAGACGCGCCTCAACTTCCTGCCGGAAAAGCACACCGACTTCATCTTCACCACCCTCGCGGAAGAGTTCGGCTTCCTCGGCGGCATCTCGCTTCTGGCGCTCTACGCGCTGATTCTCGTCTTCTGCATCGTGTCGGCGCTGCAGACGCGCGACCGGTTCGCCTCCCTCATGATCTTCGGCGTCGCGATCACCTTCTTTCTCTACTTCGCGGTCAACATGTCCATGGTGATGGGCCTCGCGCCGGTCGTCGGCGTGCCGCTGCCGCTGGTCAGCTACGGCGGCTCGGCGATGCTGGTCTTGATGCTGGGCTTCGGGCTGGTACAGAGCGCGCACATCCACCGGCCCCGGTGACGGGGACCACAGGGAGCGCCGCATGCCGACCACCGTCCTCTTTTCCGCCAGATCCGAGCGCTGGGACCAGTACGCGCCGCACCTGACCGCCGCGCTCGACGCGACGGGTCTCGATTACAGGCTGGTGACCGAGGCGGCGGCGGAAGAGGTCGACTACATCATATACGCGCCCAACTCCGGGCTCGACGACTTCACCCCCTACACCCGCTGCAAGGCGGTGCTGAACCTCTGGGCCGGGGTCGAGGACGTGGTGCAGAACCCCACTCTCACCCAGCCGCTCGCCCGGATGGTGGACGACGAGGGCCTGACCCAGGGCATGGTCGAATGGGTGGCGGGGCATGTGCTGCGCCATCACCTCGGCACGGACCGTCATGTCATGGGCCAGGACGGGGTGTGGCGCACGGGCGCCCCGCCGCTGGCCACCGAACGCACCGTCACCGTCCTGGGGCTCGGCGCGCTGGGCAAGGCCTGCGGTCAGGCGCTGGCCCGGCTGGGCTTCCCGGTCACGGGATGGAGCCGCTCGCCCAAGCAGGTGGACGGGGTCGAGGCGCTGCACGGCGAGGAGGGGCTACGCGACGCGCTCGCCCGGGCGCGGATCCTGGTGCTGCTCCTGCCGCTCACGGCGGCCACCGAGAACCTGCTCGACGCGCGCCGCATCGCGCGGCTTCCCGAGGGCGCGGTCGTGATCAACCCGGGGCGCGGCGCGCTCGTCGACGACGACGCGCTGATCGCGGCGCTCGACCGCCGCCACCTCGCCCATGCGACGCTCGACGTCTTCCGGACCGANGACGACGACGCGCTGATCGCGGCGCTCGACCGCCGCCACCTCGCCCATGCGACGCTCGACGTCTTCCGGACCGAGCCGCTGCCGCCCGAGCACCCGTTCTGGGGCCATCCCAACGTCACGGTGACGCCGCACATTGCGTCCGAGACGCGGCCCGCCTCGGCCGCCCGGGTCATCGCGGAGAACATCCGCCGCGGCGAGGCGGGCGAGCCGCTGCTGCACCTCGTGGACCGCGCCCTGGGGTACTGAGCCGCTAGCGCAGTCGCGGCGGCGCGTCGGGATCGGAGCCGGGCGGGCGCGGCGCCGGGCGCTCGGCGGGCGCGGGCTCCGGCAGGTCGAACCTCAGCGCGCAGTCGGCGAGCCGCGCCGCGAGCGGATCGGCGTCGTCGAGGAACGCCACGTCGAGCCAACCCGCCTCGATGCCCGAAAAGGCCAGCGCCTCGGCGACCGAGCGGGCGAGCGCGGGCTCGGCCCCGGGGCGCGCGCCGAGGAAGGCGAGCATGTGCCCGCTCCCGCCGCCCGCATACTCGGCCCGCGCGAGATAGGCGGCGCGGGCGAGGCCGGCCGCCGCCGCGAGCCGCGCGTCGAGCGCCTCCAGAAGACCCTCGGGCAGGCCGCCCGGCGGGTAGATCGCCTCGGGCCGCGCCTCGATCTCCGCCGGCGCCGCGGCGGCGGTCTCGGCCAGCCAGTCGATCGCCGCCGCCGGCAGCAGGATCGAGGACGGCGCGACCTCGAGGTTGAGGCCCAGCCCGATGCCGCGCCCCGCAAGCATCCCCGCAAGCGCCCGCCCCGGCAGCGCCGCGTAGGGCGCGGCCGCCCCGGCGAAGGCCGCGAGGCGCTCTTCGCGGTCGAAGACGAGGGCAACCGGGCCCTCCTCCAGCTCGAAAAGCGCGGGGCGGATATCGTCGCCCTCGGGCTCGCCATCGAGCATCAGCACGAGTTCCGCCGCCGCCAGCCGGTCGTAGAAGCGCAGGCGCGCGGCGGCGTCCTCCGGCGCGGCGTCCATCGCCGCGTGGGCATGGTCGAGCGGCGTTTCCAAACGGCTCATGCCAGGGCCTCGGCCACGCGGCGGCGAAGCTCGGGCACGAGTTCGTCCTCGAACCACGGGTTGCGATTGAGCCATGCCGTGTTGCGCCATGAGGGGTGCGGCAGCGGGATCGCGCCCGGCAGGTGGCGCCGCCAGTCGGCGACCGTCTCGGTCACGCCGGCGCGGGTGCCCAGATGCCAGCGCTGCGCGTGCCCGCCCACCAGCAGCACGAGCCGCAGCCCGGGCAGCGCGCCCAGCGCCTCCTCCCGCCAGGTGCGCGCGCAGAGGGGCGGCGGCGGCAGGTCCGCGCCCTTCGCGTCGTAACCCGGAAAGCAGAAGGCCATGGGCAGGATCGCGACCCGGTCGGCGTCGTAGAACGTGGCCGCGTCGAGCCCCGTCCAGGCGCGCAGGCGGTCCCCCGACGGGTCGGTGAAGGGCCGGCCCGAGCGGTGCACGCGCTGGCCCGGCGCCTGCCCGGCGATCAGCAGCCGCGCCGAGGGCCGCGCCTGCAGCACCGGGCGCGGAGCGTGCGCCGTGGCGGTCGCGGCGAAACGGTCTTCGCAGAGGCGGCAGGAGCGAATACGATCGAGTGTTGCGTCCATGGCGACCGACATAGGGCCGCGGGCCCGCGAGCGCAAAGCCGCCCGCCCGGCAGATCGCCCATACGGCAGCATTGTGCGGCCGGCTTGCCGCGCCCGCCATGGGGCCGACATACTGGAGCCAACATCGACGATTAATTCCCTCGCAGCGAAATCGCGCGTAAAGAGTAACCGGCACCGCATCGAAGGACGCCATGATCGAGTTCGACACCGTGAGCAAGTCCTTCTGGACGGGAACGCAGCGCAAGGTGATCCTTGACCGCGTGTCCTTCCGGGTGGAAATCGGCCGCTCGCTCGGCATCCTCGCGCCCAACGGCACGGGCAAGACCACGCTGATCAACATGATGGCCGGACTCGAGAAACCCGACGAGGGCGAGATCCGCCGCAACGCCTCGGTGTCCTTTCCGCTCGGCTTCATGGGCGGCGTCGTCTCGCGACACTCGGCGCGGGAGAACGCGCGCTACATCGCGCAGCTCTATGGCCTCGACCCGGACTACGTGGAGGCGTTCTGCCGCTGGCTCTGCGCGCTCGAGGAATACTTCGACCAGCCGGTCGGCACCTACTCGTCGGGGATGCGGGCGCGCTTTTCCTTCGCGCTCATGCTCGCGCTCGATTTCGACATATACCTCATCGACGAGGGCATGCCGTCCTCGACCGATGTGGAGTTCAACCGCAAGGCCGGGGAGATCCTGCGCGAGCGGCTGCGCACGACCACGCTCGTCATCGTGTCGCACCAGCCCGACATCCTCGAACGTTTCGCCGCCTCCGCGGCGGTGCTGAGCAACGGCCAGCTCTACATGTTCGACACACTCGAAGAAGCAAAGCAGCTCTATGACTACGAAGCCCAAGGCTAGGAAGTTCCGCGTCCGCAGGATGCCGCCCGGCGCACCGGCGCGGACGGCGGCGGCCCCGGGCAGGGAGGCGGACGCGCCGGGCCCCACCCCCGAAGCCCGGACCCCTGGCGCGGGTGACACGGCCGGTCCGTCGGACGGTCCCGCCGCCGAGATCGACGCGATCCGCCGCGAGGGCCTGACCGGGCGGCAGCTTCGCATGGCGCGCCGCGTCGCGCAGAAACACGGCCTCTCGGTCGCGTCGGACTTCGACGCGGTGCGCAAGCTGCGCGCCCGCGGGGTCGACCCGTTCCAGCGCGCCAACATGCTCGCCCTCGTGGTGCCGGGGCAGGACGCGACAGGGGGCACGGAGAGCGGCGACAGCCCGGCGCCGCGCATCCAGCTGCCGCAGACGACCACGGGCCCGGGAGAGGCCGGGCTGCCCTCGACCGGGCTCAACCCGGCGGAGCTTCGGGCGCAGGAGATCACGCGCGTGCAGCGCGACATCGCGCGGCGGCGGCGGCGCAAGGCGCTTTTGCTGCTGACGCGGCTCGCGTTCTTCGTGCTCCTGCCCACGCTGCTTGCCGGGTGGTATTTCTACGCGATCGCCACGCCGATGTACGCCACGAAGTCCGAGTTCCTGATCCTGAAGGCCGATGGCGGGTCCGAGGCCGGGATGGGCGGGCTTCTGTCGGGCACGCAGTTCGCCACGAACCAGGACGCGATCGCCGTGCAGTCCTTCCTGCAATCGAAGGACGCGATGCTGCGGCTCGACGCCGACGAGGGGTTCAAGGCACATTTCTCGCAGCCCTGGATCGACCCGATCCAGCGGATGCCCGACGACGCCTCCACCGAGGAGGCCTACAAGGTCTACCAGCGCAGCGTGGAGATCGGCTTCGACCCGACCGAGGGCATCATCCGGATGGAGGTGTCCGCCGCCGACCCGGAGGTTGCCGCGCGGTTTTCGACGGCGCTGATCGGCTATGCGGAAGAGCGGGTGGACAGCCTGTCGCAGCGCAAGCGCGAAAACCAGGTGGCCGACGCCCGGCGCAGCCTGGAGGAGGCGGACGCGGCCCGGCGCGCGGCCCAGGAACGCCTCGTGGCGCTCCAGCAGGAGGGGGCGGTGCTGGACCCCGAAGGCCGGATCGCCGCGCTTCGGGGACAGATCAACAACATCGAGGTGCAGCTTCAGGAAAAGCAGCTCGAGCGTGCCGCCCTTCTGGACAACGCCCGGCCGAACGCCGCCAAGCTCGACGGGGTCGAGGGCGACATCCGCCGGCTGGAAAGCCTGCTGGCGCAAGTCAACGCGCAGATGACCGAAGCCAGCCAGGGGCAGGACTCGCTCGCCGCGCTCGCCGCGCGCATCCAGCTCGCCCAGGCCGACGTGGCGACCCGCGACCTGATGATGCAATCCGCGCTCGAGCAGCTCGAGCAAAGCCGCCGCGACGCCAACGCGCAGGTGCGCTACCTCACCACCTCGGTGAGGCCCGTCGCGCCCGAGGATCCGGCCTACCCCCGCGCCTTCGAGAACACCGTCTTGGCGTTCCTCATCTTTTCCGGCATCTACCTGATGATATCGCTGACCGCCTCGATCCTGCGCGAGCAACTCTCTTCCTGAGGTGCCGCGCCATGAAAGCGGGCCGCCCGACCGGCCCGGAATTCCCCGCAGCCCGGAGACCAGAATGACCCGCCCCTCCGCCCAGAGCCGACCGAACACCTGGGAGTTCCTTTGCGAGCCGATGATCGCGCCCACCGGCTTTCGCGAATACGACGCGCGCTGGCGCTATCCCGAAGAGATCAACCTGCCCGGCATGACCGCGCTGGGCCTGGGGCTCGGCACGCAGATGCACCGGCGCGGGCTGGAGCCGGTGATCGCGGTGGGCAACGACTACCGCGACTACTCGCTCGCCATCAAGCAGGCGCTGATCCTCGGGCTGGTGCAGGCGGGCATCGACGTGCGCGACATCGGCACGGCGCTCTCGCCCATGGCCTATTTCGCGCAGTTCCACCTCGACGTGCCGGCGGTGGCCATGGTCACGGCGAGCCACAACCCGAACGGCTGGACCGGCGTGAAGATGGGCTTCGAGCGCCCGCTCACCCACGGCCCGGACGAGATGGCGGAACTCAAGCGCATCGTCATGGAGGGCGAAGGCGCCCCGCGGCCGGGCGGGCGCTGGCAGGCGGTCGAAGGGGTGCGCGAGGCTTATCTCGACGATCTCGCCGGCGATTTCCGCTTGTCGCGCAAGCTGCGCGTGGTGTGCGCGACGGGGAACGGGACGGCCGGCGCCTTCGCGCCCGCGCTGCTGGAGCGGATCGGGGTGGAGGTGATCCCGCTGCACACGGAACTCGACTACGGCTTTCCCAACTACAACCCGAACCCGGAAGCGATGGAGATGCTGCACGACATGGCCCGCGTCGTGCGCGAGACCGGCGCGGACCTCGCGCTGGGCTTCGACGGCGACGGCGACCGCTGCGGCGTGGTCGACGACGCGGGCGAGGAGATCTTCGCCGACAAGGTGGGGGTGATCATGGCCCGCGACCTCGGCAAGCTCTATCCCGGGTCCACCTTCGTGGCCGACGTGAAGTCCACGGGCCTCTTCGCCGCCGACCCGGAGCTTCAGGCGCTCGGCGTGAAGGCCGATTACTGGAAGACCGGGCACAGCCACATGAAGCGCCGCGTGAAGGAGATCGGCGCGCTCGCGGGCTTCGAGAAATCGGGGCACTACTTCCTCGCGGAGCCGGTGGGGCGCGGCTACGACGACGGAATGCGCGTGGCGGTGGAGATCTGCAAGATCCTCGACCGCAACCCGGGAAGCGCCATGTCCGACCTGCGCCGCGCGCTCCCCCGCACCTGGTCCACGCCCACCATGTCGCCCCATTGCGCGGACGGGGAGAAATACGAGGTCCTCGCCCGCATCGTCGGAAAGCTGGAAGCACGCGCCGCGGCGGGCGAGCCGATAGCCGGCCGGCCCGTCGACCGCATCGTCACCGTGAACGGCGCGCGGGTGATCCTCGACAACGGCGCCTGGGGCCTGGTGCGGGCGAGCTCCAACACGCCCAACCTCGTCGTGGTGTGCGAAAGCCCCGAAAGCGAGGAGGAAATGCGCGCGATCTTCCACGACATCGACGCGGTGATCCGCAGCGAACCCGCCGTGGGCGACTACGACCAGACGATCTGAGCGCGACTGCCCGCAGCGCCGGGGACGGGGCCCGTATCGCGCGCGGGCGCGCGGGAGGGGGCGTTGCGAGGGGGCGCTGCCCCCTCGGCGCGTTCCGCGCCTCACCCCCGGAGTATTTCCACCAAGAAGAAGGCGCCGCGCCGGGGGCCTCGTGACAAGGACGGTCGCGGCTCCTATAAGGCGCGCGAGATTCCAGACCAGGGACAGGACCGCTTTCGATGACGATTCAGGTTTTCGGCCACAAGGCCCCCGACACCGATTCCACCGGCTCTCCGATCGTCTGGGCCTGGTACCTCAACGAGGTGAAGGGCGAGCCCGCCGAGGCGGTGCTTCTGGGCGAGCCCAATACCGAAGCCGCCTTCATGCTCGACCGGTGGGGCCTGGCGAAGCCGCGCATCGCCGAGGGCTTCGAGGACGGCGCGCCGGTTGTGATCCTCGACACCAACAATCCGTCCGAACTGCCCGAGAACGTGAATGCGCTCGACATCAAGGCGATCATCGACCACCACCGGCTGACCGGTGGCATCGAGACGAAGGCGCCGATCGAGTTGACCGTGCGGCCGCTCGCCTGCACCGCGACGCTGCTTCACGATCTCATGGGCGCGGATGCCGGGAAGATGCCCGAGGCGATGAAGGGCGCGATGCTGTCCTGCATCCTTTCCGACACGCTCGAGTTCCGCAGCCCCACCACGACCGGGCATGACCGGGCGCTGGCGGAGACGCTCGCCGCGGATCTCGGGATCTCGATTTCCGACTACGCCGCGGAGATGTTCGCGGCTAAGTCCGACGTCTCGGCCTTTTCCGAGGCCGAGCTTCTGCGGATGGACAGCAAGCAGTACGAGGTCGGCGGCACGTCGTTCCGCGTCGGCGTGCTCGAGACCACGAGCCCCGACGCCGTGCTGGGGCGCAAGGACGCGCTGATGGCCGCCATGCCCGAGGTCGCGCAGGAGGACGGCGTGGATGAGGTGCTGCTTTTCGTCGTGGACATCCTGCGGGAAGAGGCCACGCTGCTGGTGCCGAACGACCTGGTGAAGCGCGTGGCCGAGAAGAGTTTCGGCGCGACCGTCGAGGGCGATACCGTCGTCCTGCCCGGGATCGTGAGCCGCAAGAAGCAGATCATTCCCAACCTGACCGTCTGAGCCCCCGACGGGGCGCAACCGGCGCATCGGGGCGCCCGCGCGGCGCCTCTTTCCCGCTGGAACGAAGGACATCCGACACCATGACGGAACTCATCGATTCGCTCGACCAGGTGGCCGGGCGCTACCGCGCGGCCTTCGTGGACCTTTGGGGCTGCGTCCATGACGGCGTGCGCGCGCTGCCGGAGGCTGTGGTCGCGCTGCGCCGCTTCCGCGACGCCGGGGGCATCGTCGTGCTGGTGACGAATTCGCCCAAGCCCCGGCGCGGGGTGGAATCCCAGCTCGAACGCTTCGGCGTGCCGGACGACGCGTGGGACACGATTGCCACCTCGGGCGACAGCGCGCGCGCAGCGATGTTCCGTGGCGCGGTGGGCGAGAAGGTGTTCTTCATGGGAGAGGACCGCGATCTCGGCTTCTTCGAGCCGCTCGCCCTGATCGAGGCGCCGGCGCAGATCGAACGGGTGGAGCTTAAGAGCGCCGAGGGCATCGTCTGCACCGGGCCGTTCGACCCGATGGCCGATCCCGAGGCCCTGCGCCCGGAGTTGCTTTACGCCAAGCAGAAGGGGCTGAAGTTTCTTTGCGCCAATCCCGACATCGTGGTGGACCGCGGCGATCGGCGCGAGTGGTGCGCCGGCGCGGTGGCAGCGCTCTACACGGCGATGGGCGGTGAAAGCCTCTATTTCGGCAAGCCGCACCCGCCGATCTACGACCTTGCGCGCCGGCGTCTTGCCGCGCTCGGGCAGGATGTCGACCGCGGCGAGATCCTGGCCATCGGCGACGGGGCGCAGACCGACATCCGCGGCGCCATGGGCGAGGATATCGATTCGCTCTTCATCTCGGGCGGCCTCGCTCAGAGCGAGACGCGCACGGAGCGTCAGCCCGATCCCGACGCGCTCGGGGCGTATCTGAGGCGGGAGCAGGTGTCGCCCACATACGCGATCGGACGGCTCCGCTGAAAATCAAGGCTTGCGTTTCTGCGCGCGCAAAGCAATAAAGTTGCGAACTCGGGCATCACGAAGTCCGATTGTTGCTCTTGCGTTGGGGGGGTCGGATGTTGGACAACATGCCGCGCGGCACGATCTGCATCGAGGACATCGAGATGGGCATGACCCGTCACCTGCGGAAGGTGGTGACGGACGCCGACATCGAGATGTTCGCCGAGGTCTCGACGGACCGGAACCCGGTGCACCTCGACGACGCCTACGCGCAGGACACCATCTTCGAGGGTCGCATCGCCCATGGGATGCTGACCGCGGGGCTCATCTCGGCAGTGATCGGCGAGCAGCTTCCAGGCCACGGCACGGTGTATCTGGGCCAGACGCTCAAGTTTCTCGCCCCCGTGCGCCCCGGCGACATGGTGGAGGCCGAGGTGGAGGTGGTCGCTATCGACCACGCCAAGCGCCGTGTGCAGCTCGATTGCCGCTGCCGCGTGGACGGCAAGAAGGTTCTCATCGGCGAGGCCACGGTGCTCGCGCCCTCGCGCAAGTTCGACTGACCGGCAGGCGATCCGCGGGCGCGCTTGCGCCCGGCCCCGCCCGGCGCTAGGGGAGCGCGCATGCGGATCGTGCGCGACTACCAGTTCACCAGCCCGGAGGATCGCGGCGCGGCCGTGGCGATCGGGAACTTCGATGGCGTGCATCTCGGCCACCTTTCCGTGCTCGACCTGACGCGGGCGCGGGCGGCCGACCATGGCGCGCCCTTGGGCGTTCTGACCTTCGAGCCGCATCCGCGGGAGTATTTCGCCCCCGACGCGCCCCCGTTCCGCCTGACCGGACCGGAGGCGCGCGCCTCGCGCCTGGAGAAGCTGGGGGTGGAAATTCTCTACGAACTCAATTTCAACGCGAGTCTCGCCGCGCTCTCGCCCGAGGCGTTCGCCCGCGAGGTCATCCGGGACGGGCTTGCGCTCGCCCATGTGGTGGTCGGGCAGGATTTCTGTTTCGGCAAGGGGCGCGCGGGAAGCGTGACCGAGCTGCAGCGCTTCGGAAGCGAGATGGGCTTCGGCGTCACCGTGGCGCCGATGCATCTCGAGGGCGCGACGCGGGTATCCTCCACCGCCATCCGCGCGGCGCTTTCCGAGGGCCGGCCCCGCGACGCGGCGAAACTGCTCGGCCACTGGCACCGGATCGAAGGGCCCGTGGTGGGCGGAGAGCAGCGCGGGCGGCTTCTGGGCTATCCGACCGCGAACATGTCCATCGAGGGGCTGCACCCGCCCCGGTTCGGGGTCTACGCGGTACTCGTGGACGTGGCCGAGGGGCCCCATGCCGGTCACTACATGGGGGCCGCGTCCCTCGGCGTGCGGCCGCAGTTCGGCGTCAACACGCCCAATCTCGAAACCTATCTGCTGGACTTCGCAGGCGATCTCTACGGGACGCACATGTCCGTGGCCCTGGTGGAGTTCCTGCGCCCCGAGGCCGCCTTCGAAAGCGTCGAGGCACTCGTCGCGCAGATGCAGACGGACGTCGCGCGCGCCCGCGCCGTGCTGGAGGCGCCATGAGCGACGATCCGATCGACCGTTCGGGCCTCGCGCCCCGTTTCTGGGAGCGAAAGCGCCTCGACCGGATGACCCGCGCCGAGTGGGAGGCGCTTTGCGACGGATGCGGCAAGTGCTGCCTCAACAAGCTCGAGGACGCGGATACGGGCGAGGTCTGGCTGACCCGCGTGGCCTGCCGGCTCTTCGACGACGGAAGCTGCCGCTGCACGCAGTATCCGATCCGTCACCGCTTCGTGCCCGACTGCATCGTTCTCACGCCCGACACGCTCGACGATCACATGCACTGGCTGCCGCAGACCTGCGCCTACAGGCTGCTGCACGAGGGCCGCCCGCTCTACCACTGGCATCCGCTCATCTCGGACGATCCCGAAAGCGTCCACCGCGCCGGCGTCTCGGCGCACGGCATGACGGTGCCCGAGTTCGAGGTGGACGAGGACGATTGGGAAGATTTCATCATCGAGGAGCCCGTCTGATGCATCTCGCCTCCGACAACGCAGGCCCGGCCCACCCGCAGGTGGTCGAGGGGCTGTCGCGCGTGAACACCGGCTATGCCATGCCCTATGGCGCCGACGCGGACATGGCCGCGGTCACGGCGCGGCTGCGCGACATCTTCGAGGCGCCGGAGGCCGCGATCTATCTCGTGGCCACGGGCACCGCGGCGAATTCGCTTGCGCTCGCGACGCTGGGCGCACCGTGGCAGACCGTTTTCTGCTCGCCGGTCGCGCACATCCACGAGGACGAGTGCAACGCGCCGGAATTCTACTCCGGCGGCGCGAAGCTCACGCTGGTGGGCGACGACGACCGGATGACACCCGAAACGCTCCACCGCGCGATCGAGCGCGAGGAAAGCCGCGGCGTGCACGGGCCGCAGCGCGGGCCGGTCTCTCTCACGCAGGCGACCGAGCGCGGCGGCGTCTACACGCTCGAGGAAATCCGGGCGCTCGGCGAGGTGGCGAAGGGCTTCGGCCTGCCGCTGCACATGGACGGGGCGCGCTTCGCCAACGCGCTGGTGGCGCTCGACGCCACGCCCGCCGAGATGACCTGGAAGGCCGGCGTGGACGCGGTGAGCTTCGGGGCCACGAAGAACGGCTGCCTTGGCGTCGAGGCGGTGATCCTCTTCGACCCGGCGACGGCGTGGGAGTTCGAATTGCGCCGCAAGCGGGGGGCGCATCTCTTCTCCAAGCACCGCTACCTCTCGGCCCAGATGGCGGCCTATCTCGAGGGCGATCTCTGGCTCGAGAGCGCGCGGCGCGCCAACGCCGCCTGTGCGCGCCTCGCCGCCGGGCTGCGCGCGGCGCCCGGCGTGCGCTTCCTCTGCGAGCCCGCGGCCAACATGCTCTTCGCCGAGATGCCGCGGGCCACTCATCTTCGTCTGCAAGAGGCGGGCGCGCAGTATTACCTCTGGGAGGGATCGCTCGACGGCGCGGACCCCGACGAGCCCCTCACCGCGCGGATGGTCTGCGACTGGTCGATCACGGACGCGGACATCGACCGCTTCGTGGCGATCGCGCAGGGCCGGGCCTGAAGGGCCGCGCTAACGAAAGCCGACAGGCGCGAAGGAGAGGGGCATGGAATTTTCCGCCGACAGCAGGGACCGGGCGGAGGAGATCATCGCCCTTTTCGAGTCAACCTTCGGCGCCTCCGAGGGCGCCGAGGAAGGACGGCTCATCGGGACGCTCGTGAAGAACCTTCTGGAGACGACGAAGGACGAAGACCTCGCCGTCTTCACGGCGCGGGAGGGCGGTGTGCTGGCCGGGGCCATCATCTTCTCGCGGCTCGCCTATGACGAGGACGCGCGCATCGTCTTCCTTCTGGCGCCCGTCGCGGTGGAAACCACCCGGCAGGGCCAGGGGATCGGGCAGGCGCTTCTGAACCATGGCCTGGCCGTGATGCGGGACCGGGGGGCCGACGTGGCGATCACCTACGGCGACCCGGCCTATTACGGCAAGGTCGGATTCGCCCCGATCGGAGAGGACACGGCAGCGCCGCCGCACCCGCTGCAGCAGCCCGAGGGGTGGCTGGCGCAAAACCTCACGACCCGGCCCCTCGATCCGCTGAAGGGCCGCGCGCGCTGCGTGCCCGCTTTCGACGATCCTGCTTACTGGTAGCGCGGCCCCGCCGGCGCGGGCATCCTGCCCTTCAGTAGGAGTATTCGGCGTAGATGTGGCTGAGATCGCCCTGCCAGTCGCCGTGGTAACGCTCCAGAAGCTCGTCGGCCGGGACCTTCCCGCTCTCCACGCTCTCTCTCAGCGCGTTGAGGAAATGCGTCTCGTCCGGCAGCAGCCCGCCCGCGCCCTCGCGCGCCCGGGCGCGCAGCCCGGCCTCCGCGATGTCCAGCACCTCGCGCGCGAGATCGTGCATGTAAAGGTCGCCCACCCGCGCCTTCAGGCCCTGATCGGCCGCGGCGATGCGAAGCGCCTCGCGCTCCGCCGCGCTCCAGCCCTTCACGAGATCCCAGGCCGCGTCGAGCGCGCCCTGGTCGTAGGTCAGCCCCACCCAGAGCGCTGGCAGCGCGCAGAGCCGCCGCCAGGGCCCGCCATCGGCCCCGCGCATCTCGATGTATTTCTTGATCCGCGCCTCGGGGAAGATCGTGGTAAGGTGGTCGGCCCAGTCCGACAGCGTCGGCGTTTCGCCCGGCAGCGCGGGCAGCCGGCCCTTCAGGAAGTCGCGGAAGGACTGGCCGAGCGCGTCGATGTAGCGCCCGTCGCGGTAGACGAAGTACATCGGCACGTCGAGCGCGTAGTCGACCCAGCGCTCGAAGCCGAAACCGTCCTCGAAGACGAAGGGCAGCATGCCGGTGCGCGCGTCGTCGAGGTCGCGCCAGACCCGGCTCCGCCAGGACTTGTAGCCTGTGGGACGGTTCTCGAAGAAGGGGGAGTTGGCGAAGAGCGCCGTGGCGACGGGCTGGAGCGCCAGCGCCACGCGGAGCTTCTGCACCATGTCGGCCTCGGACGCGAAGTCGAGGTTCACCTGCACCGTGCAGGTGCGGTACATCATCGACTTTCCCATCGTGCCGACCTGGTCCATGTAGTCGGTCATCAGCCGGTAGCGCCCCTTGGGCATCATCGGCATGTCCTCGTGGCGCCAGACCGGCGCGGCGCCGAGCCCGATGAAGCCCACGCCGAGCGCGTCGGCGATGTCCTTCACGTCGGCGAGATGGGCGTTCACCTCGTCGCAGGTCTGGTGGATGTTCTCGAGCGGGGCGCCGGAAAGCTCGAGCTGGCCGCCGGGCTCCAGCGAGACGTTCGCGCCGTCCTTCTCGAGCCCGATGAGGTTGCCGCCTTCCTCGACGGGGCGCCAGCCGTGTCGGTCGCGCAGCCCCTCCAGCACCGCGCGCACGGAGCGTGCGCCCTCGTAGGGCAATGGCGCCAGCGTCTCGCGGACATAGCCGAACTTCTCGTGCTCGGTGCCGATGCGCCACGCCTCGGGCGGCTTGCAGCCGGCCTCGAGGTATTGCGCAAGCTGGTCCTGGTGCTCGATCGGCCCGCCGCCGGACTGGGGGATGGACATTGCGCTTTGCTCCGGTGGTCTAGGCTGGATCGGTGGGCGACAGGGATGGGCCGGAACGGCGCGGGTGTCAATGCAGCCGGGGCCGCCCGTCCGCGGCCGCGGGATGCTCCCAGACGACCACGGGATGCGCGGCGCCGCCCCCGCGCAGCGCGTCGACGAGGTGGCCGGTCCGGATCCCCGGAAGGGCGGCGAAGGCGTCGAAAAGCGCATCCGCCCCCGCCGCCGTCACCGGGATCGACAGCGGCGGCTGGCCGGGCTGCACGAGCACCCAGGACGGCGGATCTTCCGAAGGGTCGAGGCGCAGCTGGGAGAGCTCGGAAAGGGCCACCACGCCGCCCGAGACGGGCCCGAAATAGGCGATCCGGCCCTCGACGACCTCCACCACGCCCGGCCCGCCGCCGGGCCGCCGGAACCGCCCGCGCTGGATGCCCGCGAAGAGGAGCGCGAGCCCCGTCGCGACGGCCATCCACCCCAGCCAGGCGAGGAGGCCCAGGCCCGCGAGCGCCGCCCAGAGACCGAGTGCCGCCAGCGCCGCGCCGGCAAGCGCCTCCCGCCACCGCCCCAGCGCGTCGGCGACCTCCGGCCGGATCACCGCCAGTCCCCCAGCGCGATCTGCCAGAGGGTGAGCGCGGCCACGGCCGCGGTGTCGGCGCGCAGGATCCGCGGCCCGAGGCTCACCGTCACCGCGAAGGGCAGCCCGGCGAGACGGGCGCGCTCGGCCTCCGAGAAGCCGCCTTCGGGGCCCACCAGCACGGCCCAGGGGCCGGGCGCCTCGACCGCGCGCCTGCCGAGAAACGCGTCGAGGCTCTCCCCCTCTCCCGCGCGCGCTTCGTCGCAGACGAGAAGGCGCCGGCCCTCCGGCCAGCCCCGAAGGATCTGCGACAGTGGTGCGAGGTCCGCAACCTCGGGCACGAAGGTCCCGCCGCACTGTTCCGACGCCTCCACGGCGTGGGCCTGAAGGCGGTCGCGGCGCAGCCGCTCGGCATTGGTGTGATCGGTCTGGACGGGCAGGATCCGCGCCGCGCCCATCTCGGCGGCCTTCTCGACGATGAAGTCGGTGCGCGCCTTCTTGATCGGCGCGAAAAGCAGCCAGAGATCGGGCGGGTCGCGCTGCGGCGCGGTCTGCCCGGTGCATTGCAGCGTGCCGCCCCGCTTGGCCGCCCCGGTCACGCGCGCCGCCCATTCGCCGTCGCGCCCGTTGAAGATCCGAAGCTCCGCCCCCTCGCCCAGCCGCATGACATTGAAGAGGTAATGCGCCTGGGCGCGTTCCAGAGGAACGGTTTGCCCCGCCCCCAGCGGGTGCTCTACATAGAGCCGGACAACGGATGCCATGAGGCCCTTCTATGCCTGCCAACGGCGAGACGCCAGAGCGCGCCGAGACCGGCCCCGTCGCCGACGCGGTGACGGGCAACTGGGTGGACCGCCTCGCGCCGCCCGCGGCGCGGCCCTACCTGCGCCTGTCGCGCGCCGACCGCCCGATCGGCACTTGGCTGCTGCTGCTGCCGTGCTGGTGGGGGCTGACGCTGGCGATGCTGTCCACCGGCCAGGCGCGCTGGCAGGATCTGTGGATCTTCGCGGGCTGCGGTATCGGCGCCTGGCTCATGCGGGGGGCGGGCTGCACCTGGAACGACATCACCGACCGCGACATCGACGGCAGCGTGGCGCGCACCGCGCTCAGGCCGATCCCGTCGGGCCAGGTCACGCTGGGCCAGGCCGTGGCGTGGATGTGCGCCCAGGCCATCCTCGCCTTTCTGATCCTCGCCACCTTTCCCCCCGCGGCCATCGCGCTGGGGATTCTCGCGCTGCTGCCCGTGGCGATCTACCCGTTCGCCAAGCGCTTCACCTGGTGGCCGCAGATCTTCCTCGGATTCGCGTTCAACTGGGGCGCGCTGCTGGCCTGGACGGCGCACACCGGGGCGCTCCAGTGGCCGGCGCTGGCGCTTTACGCATCGGGCATGGCCTGGACACTTTTCTACGACACGATCTACGCCCACCAGGACAAGGAGGACGACGCGCTCATCGGCGTGAAGTCCACCGCGCGGCTTTTCGGCGGCGAAACGCCGCGCTGGCTGCGCCGCTTCCTTGTGGCGAGCGTCGTCCTCATGGGGCTCGCGATCCTGGGCGCCGCGCCCTCGGGCGAGATCCTCGCCCTCGTGATCGCGATCGGCGGGCCGTGGGCGATGGGCTGGCACATGGCGTGGCAGCTTCGCCGGCTCGACCTGGGCGACAACGACCGGCTGCTGGCGCTTTTCCGCTCGAACCGCGATGCCGGGCTGCTGCCTGTGCTGTTTTTCGCCGCCGCGCTTCTGGCCTGATTGAATCCGCCCCCGGCAGCGCGTATCACCGTGCGGTCCGAAGCCACCCGGCACAGGCTCGATGCGACTTAAACCCCTCGCCCTTCCCGTTCTCGCCTTCACCGTCGCCGGCCTGCTGGCGGCGCTCGCCGCGGTGTTTTCGGTGGATATCATCGAGAAGGGCTCGGAAGAGGGGGTGCGCACCGAGCTCACGCGCGCCGGGCTGCACTGGGCGGAGGTGGATGCCAACGGCCTTCAGCTTTACCTGATCGGCACCGCCCCGAACGAGGCGGAGCGGTTCCGGGCGCTGTCCACCGCCGGACGCGTGGTGGACGCGGCGCGGGTGATAGACAACGTGAACGTGGCCGAAGCCTCGCGGCCGGCGCCCCCGCGCTTTTCCATCGAGATCCTGCGCAACGAGGACGGCGTCTCGGTGATCGGCCTGGTGCCGGCGGCGACGGATCGCGAGGGCATGGTGGCGCGGCTGGAAGGGAGCGTGGCGGGGGGCAGCGTCTCGGATCTGATGGAGGTGGCCGACTACCCCACGCCCGAGGGCTGGGACGACGCGCTCGACTTCGGCCTGTCCACGCTCGAGCGTCTTCCCCGCGCGAAGATCTCGATAGAGGCGGGCGCCGTGGCCATCACCGCGATGAGCGACAGTGCGGCCGAGAAACGCAGCCTCGAGACCGAGTTCGCCCGCCAGGTCCCCGATACGCTGCGCCTCGCGCTCGACATCTCGGCGCCGCGGCCGGTGATCAGCCCCTTCACGCTGCGCTTCGTCCTCAACGAGGGCGGCGCGCGCTTCGATGCCTGCTCCGCCTCGACCGAGGAGGGGCGCGCGCGGATCCTGGCCGCCGCCGCCGCCGCCGGCATGGACGGAAAGGCGGACTGCCGCATCGGGCTTGGCGTGCCCTCCAGCGCCTGGCCCGAGGCGGCGGAGCGCGCTATTGCCGCGCTCGCCGAACTGGACGGCGGCTCGGTGACGATCACCGATGCCGACGTGGCGCTCGTCGCGGCGGAGGGCACGGATCCCGCCCTCTTCGAGCGCGTGTCCGGTGAGCTGGGCGCCGATCTGCCCGACATCTTCGCGCTCGACGCGGTTCTGCCCGAGGTTCCCGACGAGACCGACACCGGCCCGCGCGAATTCATCGCCACGCTGAGCCCGGAAGGCTCGGTGCAGCTGCGCGGGCGCATTTCGAGCGAGACGAATCGCACGATCGCCGACAGTTTCGCGCGCGCGCGGTTCGGCAGCGCGGCCGTGTACACCGCCGCGGTGGTGGACGACAGCCTGCCCGCCGAATGGCAGGTGCGGGTGCTGGCCGGGCTCGAGGCGCTCGCCCAGCTCGCCAACGGCGCGGTGACGATCCGCCCCGATTCGATCCGCGTCCGCGGCGAGACCGGAAAGGCCGAGGCCAGCGCCGAGATCGCCTCCCTTCTTTCCGAGAAGCTGGGGGCGTCGTCGGAATTCTCCATCGAGGTGGCCTACCGCGAGGCGCTCGATCCCGAGGCGGCGCTGCCGACCCCGGCGGAATGCGTGGCGATGATCGACGAGATCACCGAGGGCCGGAAGATCAACTTCGAGCCGGGCTCGGCCACGCTCGACTCCGCGGCGCGGCTCATCCTCGACGACATCGCCGAAGTGCTGCGGGACTGCGGCCCCTTGCCGCTCGAGATCGCGGGCCACACCGACAGCCAGGGGCGCGAGTCCATGAACCTCGATCTGAGCCAGCAGCGCGCCGAGGCGGTCCTGGCCGAGCTTCGCGACCGCCGGGTTCTGACGTCGTCCTTCGTGCCCCGCGGCTACGGCGAGAGTGACCCGATCGCCGACAACGGAACCGAGGCGGGCCGGGAGACCAACCGGCGAATCGAGTTCAGCCTGCTTCCCGCCGACCCCGTATCCGAGGTAGAGGCCGTGCTGGAGCGCCTTGCCGCGGACGACGACCGGCAAGACGCCGATGCAGAGCCCCCGGCCGGAGAAAGCCAATGACCCGCACGGAATTCGTGATCGTCACCGCGGTCATCCTCTTCGTCGCCTTCGCGGTGGGCTGGTTCGCGCATTGGCTGGTGCACCGCTTCACGCGGGTCTCCCGCGCCGACATGGGCGAGCTGGAGCGCATGGCGCAGGAACTGCACGCCGCCGAGGAAACGCGCGATCAGGCGATCACCTATCTTCAGCAGCGCGAGGCCGAGCTCACCAACCAGCTTTCGCAGACAGAGGCGGAACTGCGCGCCGCCATGGACGGCCTGCGGGATGCGCGGCACGAGGCCGAGGAGCTGCGCAACCGGCTCGAGCGGATGGAAGCGGGCTGATCCAAGGCCGGGCGCGCGCGCGCCTCACCAGCGCGAGAGCGCGGCCTCGTCCTCCTCCCGCGCCGCGACCCAGTCCGCGCCCCGCGCGGTGATCTCGCGCTTCCAGAAGGGCGCGCGCGATTTCAGGTAATCCATCAGGAATTCCGCCGCCGCGAAGGCGTCCGCCCGGTGCGGCGCGGCGGTGGCCACCATCATGATCGTCTCGCCCGGCGCGAGCCGGCCGTGACGGTGGATCACGAGAACGTCCCCGAGGCTCCAGCGGGCCCGCGCCTCTTCCGCGATCGTCGCGAGCGCCTTCTCCGTCATGCCGGGGTAATGCTCGATCTCCATCGCCTTCAGGTCGGCCGCCTCCGTGTCGCGGACGATCCCGGCGAAGGTGACGACCGCGCCCTGCCCGTGCTGCGCGCCGGAGAAGGCGCCGGCCTCTGCGCCGAAATCGAAGGGGGCGTCCTGCACGATCACGCGCATGGCGTTCAGCCCCCGGTCATCGGCGGGAAGAACGCGACCTCGCGGACGCCGGCGAGCGGCGCGTCGAAATCGGCGAGTTCCTGGTCCACGGCGACACGCAGCGCCGAGGTGTCGGCGAAGGCGGCGGCGTAACGCTCCTCGCGCGCGCGCAACTCGTCTACAAGGTCGGCCACCGTCGCAGCCTCGGTCTGCAGGGTCTCTCGCGGCAGCCCGATGCGCTCGCGGACCCAGGCGAAATAGAGAACGTCCATGGCGGTTCAGTCCTTCAGATACGGCACGGCCTTGCGGAAATACTCCCAACCGGTCCAGAGCGTCAGCACCGCCGACAGCCACAGCAGCGCGACGCCCCCCTGTCCGGTCCAGAGCGCGCCGGCGAGGAGGGCGCGCAGGCCGTGCAGATCCTGCTCGCGCCCAGCCAATATATCCTCGACGAGCGGCCGATCCATCCCCATGGCGATCATGCCGACGTGATGCTCGAAGATCCCGTGGGCGAACAGCACGGCCACGGCCACCATCTGCAACGTCGTCTTCCACTTCGCCAGCCGGGTGACCTGCAGACTGCCCACTGCCGGGCCGAGATACTCCCGCAGGCCCGAGACGAAGACCTCGCGGAAAAGGATGAGTGCCGCGGGCAGCACGATCCAGGCGGAGTAGGACGAGAAGGTCACGAGCACCAGAAGCGCCACCGCGACCATCGCCTTGTCCGCGATGGGATCGAGCATGGCGCCCATGCGGGAGACCTGCCCCCAGGCGCGGGCCAGCCGCCCGTCCACCCAATCGGTCGCGGCGGCGCCGAGGAAAAGCACGAGTGCTGCCCAGTCCGCCAGCGGATGCGGCAACAGCAGGTAGAGTGCAGCCAACCCCGGCGCCGCGACGAGCCGGAACACGGTCAGTATGTTGGGCAGTGTCCAGCGCATGCCCGCCCTTTAGCGCGGTTGCGCGGCGCGTGGAACCCGCGCCTGCGTCCTCGTTTTCACTTGACGCCCCCCGCCCGCTCGCCTAGTCACCACGTCGCCGTGGCGGAGTAGCTCAGTCGGTTAGAGCAGCGGAATCATAATCCGCGTGTCGGGGGTTCAAGTCCCTCCTCCGCTACCAAATTTTCCGTAGTTGCCCAAGCTTTCTGGAAGCTCCTGAGCTCCGTCGGTGGAACCGGCAGCGCCTGGGGGCATGATGGCGGCCGCGTCGCCGTGCCCGCGACTTCCGGCGTACCCATCCCGGCAGGCGGACTTCGACGACGCCGCAGGGCCGCCGTGGCGCATGTGTCATTAGGGCCCGGAGGGACTCCATCCCGCGACGGCAGGTGTCCGCCAGGCAGGACGAGCAGACCCGTCCCGCAGGGCCGCGAGACCGGACTGGCCGGCCTGACATGCGCCGTCGGTACGCCGTCGGCCCGAATACGCGGGTGAACGCGCTGACGCGGCGTGCGTCCCTGACGAACCGGTTCGATCCGGACATCGTCCGGATGCCGCCACCGATCGGCAGGCTAGGCCGTCCGCCGCGACACCGCGATCCGGACCCGCCTGACGCCGAAGACGCTGTTCGGCATGTCGGCGCGGCGAACGACGGGCTTCGCCACAAGCCTGTCGCGGCCGGTCGGCCCCGACTGGGGAGTGCCCGACAGCAGCATGCCGAGCCGCCGCCATAAGCCGCTGGCCGTCACCATTTGCTGGGGGACTCGCAGGAGGGCGCCGAGACTGCGGGCCAACACCATCGGCACAACATGCAGGCAAAGGCTAATGGCGCACCGGGGAGGATTCGAACCCCCGACCCCCTGATTCGTAGTCAGGTACTCTATCCAGCTGAGCTACCGGTGCACGGGTGGCGGGGATAACGGGAGGTGCCCGAGGGTGCAAGCGGAAAATCCCGTTCAGCCCCAATCGCCGGTGGGCAGCCGGATGGTGAACCGGGTGCCCTCCGGTCCCGTGCGCGTCAGTTCCAGCGTTCCGCCATGTCCGCGCATCAGTTCCGCCGCGATCGCGAGGCCGAGGCCCGATCCGCCCTTCCGCGCGCCGCCCTGGAAGGGGCTGAAGAGGTGCTCCTGCGCCTTGGGCGGCAGGCCGGGACCGGTGTCGGTGACCGAAATGATCCAGCAATCGTCCTCTTCCCGCGCCGAGACGCAGATCTCTCCGGAACGTCCGGTCCCCGTGATCGCCTGGCGCGCGTTGCGCACGAGGTTCGCGAGCGTGCGGTGAAGCTGCTCGGGATCTGCGCGCACGGCGAGCGTGGCCGGGATGTCCTCCGAGAAACTGACCTCCTGGCTGTCCTCCACCGCGAGGCGCTCGCTGTCGATCACGTCCGAGACGACCTCGGCCAGCGGTACGCGGGTCAGCGCGGGCGGCGGCTCCTCGGCGCGCCCGAAGGCAAGGACGCTTTCGGTAAGGGCCACCGCGCGGCGGATCGAATTCACCAGCTTCGGTGCCATGCGGCGCACCATCGGATCCTCGCTGCCCCCGATGCGGTCGGTGAAAAGCTGTGCGGAGGTCAGGATGTTGCGCAGGTCGTGGCTGATCTTGGCCACCGCCTCGCCGAGCCGCGCCAGGCGGTCCTTCTGGCGCAGCGCGTGAGTCAGCTCCGTCTGCATCCGTGCGAGCGCGTCCTCGGCCTCGCGCAGCTCGCGCACGCCGTTGCCGGGACGGATGATGCGGTTGGCGTCCTCCGGTGCCGCCGCGTAGCGGCGCATGTGCCCCACGAGACGCTCGATCGGCTTCACGAGGATCGCGCGGACGGCGAGGAACAGCAGCCCGGCGGTGACGAACGAGATCACCGCCGAGAGCAGGAGGATGCGCAGGCCGTAGTCGATCATCGCCGCACGAAGCGGCGCGGTGAGCATGGTCACCTCGATCAGCTGCCCCGCCTCGCGCAGGGGCGCGCCGATCACCCGGATGACGCGTTCCTCCGGGTCCGCGAGCCGCGCCAGCGCGTCGCGGATCAGCACGAGGGGCGAGGGATCGCGCAGATCGTAGGTGGCCGCGACCGGCGCCGGGACCGGGGAGGAAAGCGCGAGCTGCCGCGCCTCGTCGCGGCGCAGGACCACGTTCAGCACCCCGGCATTCTCCAGCAGCTCGACCTCGAGCTCCGGGTCGATCATGTCGTCGGCCAGCAGTGCGAGCGATGCGATCTGCGCCCGCTCCAGCCGGGCGAGCAGGTAGTCCTCGCGGAAGCGCGCCACCGAGGGCACGAAGATCAGCACCTCCGCGATCATCACGAAGACGACGGTGAGGATCAGGAAGCGTCCCGAAAGCGAGCTGAGCATGGCCGTCCCGTCGAGGGGCGTCAGGGCAGGAAACGCTGCACCATGCCCACGACGCGTTTCAGCAGAGGATTATCAAAGAGCTTCGGAGAGAAATAGGCCCCGGCCGCGCGCTTCGAGATTTCCCCTACCGTCGGATAGGGTGAAACCATCGCGGTGACGGACTTCATCGACACCCCGTTCGCGAGGACGAGCGCCCAGAGATTGATGTGTTCGCCGGCCTGGTGTCCGGCGATGGTGACGCCGACGGGCTTGCCGCGCGCGACCATCACCTTGATGAATCCCTCGGGCTTGCGTTCGGCGAGGGCGCGGTCGTTGCCGGAATAGTCGAACCGCGCCACCTCAAGGCGCGCGCCATGCGCTTCGCGCGCCTCCGCCTCCGTCAGGCCGATCTGCGCAAGCTCGGGCGCGGTGTAGGTCACGCGGGGGATGTGGTCGGTGCGCGCGCGGGCCGGCAGCCCCAGAAGCGCCTGACGGATCACGATGCCGGCGTGGTAGCCCGCGAGATGGGTGAACTGCAGCCCGCCCGCCGCGTCGCCGATGGCGAAGACGCGGCGGTTCGTGGTGCGAAGCCGCCCGTCCACCCTGACCCCGGCGCGGGTGGTCTCGATCCCGGCCGCGCCCAGGTTCAACCCGTCGGTGTTGGCGCGCCGCCCCACGGCGACGAGAAGGTGGCTGCCTTCAAAGACGCGTCCATCCTCTGCGACCACCTCGATGGCCCCGTCGCTGCCGCGCACCTCCGCGGCCGGCGCGTTCTCCTCGATCGCGACGCCTTCCGCGCGCAGACGGTCGAGGATCAGCGCCGCGGCCTCGGGGTCTTCGCGGCCCAGCGCGCGGGCGCCCTCGATCACCGTCACCCCGGATCCGAGGCGGCGGTGGGCCTGCGCCATCTCGATGCCGATCGGGCCGCCGCCAATGACGATGAGGTGCCGCGGACGCTCGCGCAGGTCCCACAGCGTCTCGTTGGTCAGATGGGGCACCTCCGCGAGGCCGGGGATCGGCGGGACGAGCGGCGAGGACCCGGTGGCGAGAACGATGCGCCGGGCGCGGATCACGTGCTCGCCCGCCTCCACCTCGCGGGGCGACCGGAAGCGCGCCCAGGCGCGGATCACGCGCACGCCCAGATCCTCGAACCGCGCCTGGCTGTCATGCGGCGCGATCCGCGCGATCACCTCCTGCACGCCCGCCATCGCCGCGGCGTAATCCGGATCCGCCGCGCCCGGCGTCACGCCCGGCGCGGCGGGATGGGCGATCGCGTGGGCCGCCTTGGCCGAGGCGATGAGCGACTTCGAAGGGACGCAGCCGTAGTTGAGGCAGTCGCCGCCCATCTCGCCGCCCTCGACCAGCGTGACGTCGGCCCCCATCTGGACGGCGCCCGCGGCCACCGAGAGCCCGCCAGAGCCCGCGCCGATGACGAGAAGATCGGTGCTGATCACGGCCATGACTCAGATCCCCTTCCGGCCGCGCACGGCCTTGAGCAGCATCGGCAGCGCCGAAAGCGTCGCGAGCCCGAGAATCGGCAAGAGCACCCGGGGCTCGAAGATGATGCCCAGATCGGGGCGCTCGCCCCGGGCGAAGACCTCGCCCAGCCCCGCGCCGACCGAAGTGTAGACCACCGCCCCCGGAATGATTCCCAGAAACGTGGTGATGACGAAGCGCCGGAGCGGCACGTCGAGGAAGGCGGGCACGATGTTGGCCAGGAAGAACGGCACCGCCGGCACGAGGCGAATGAGAAACAGCATCGACCACTGGTTCTCGTCCAGCCCGGCCTTGATGCGCCGCACCAGCCCCTCGGAGGCGTTGAGCCGCGCGGCGAAGCGTTCCCCCAGCCCCCAGCGCGCGGCGAGGAAGATCAGCGTGGCGCCGATGGTGGCGCCCAGCACGTTGAAGAGCGCCCCGGGGAAGGTCCCGTAAAGGAACCCGCCGGTCAGCGTGGCCACCGTCGCGCCCGGCAGCGAAAAGGCCACGATGGCGACGTAGGACAGCAGGAAAAGGCCCAGCACGGCCCAGTAATGACTGTCGCGATAGGCCAGAAGCGCCTCGCGGTGCCGGGCGAGCGCATCGAAATCCAGGATGTCGCGAAACGCCACCGCGCCGATCACGGCCACGATGAGAATGGCGATGAGCGGAAGACGGCGGACGAGGCCGCCACGCTGGCTGGGTGTCGTCATTTCACTCACTCGGTCGGGCCTTTCGGGCAAGGGCGTGTCACCCGGCCAACATGAGGCACGGACGCGGCGCGCGACAGGGGCTTCACGTGCGCTTGAACCAAGGTGACGGCCAGGCCGCCACGCGGCCGGACCTGAAACATGGCGGCGGCCGAAAGCCGCCGCGTGATACGCTGTTTGTTACAAGCCCCCCGGGCTTTGACGTTTGACAGGCCGGGCACGCGTCGGTAAAGGGCAGGCTTCGACATTCCATGCAGGCCCGGCGCGCGCCCCGCCTGCGCGAGGACGGAGAGAGCGCGATGAAACGCACGTATCAACCCTCGAACCTGGTCCGCAAGCGGCGCCACGGGTTCCGGTCGCGGATGGCCACCAAGGCCGGCCGCAAGATCGTCAATGCCCGGCGCGCCCGCGGCCGGAAGAAGCTGACCGCCTGAACGGCGCGCCCGGGCGTGGCATGACCCCGCCGGAGGCCCCCCTGCACGGCCTGACGACTGACGCCCGAGGGGCGGCGGCCTTGTCCACGCGTCTGGAAGGGCTGACGAAGCGCGCCCAGTTCTTGGCCTGCGCCAAGGCCCGACGTCAGGCCATGCCCGGCATGCTGGTCCAGGCCCGCGACCGGCACGACGGGCGGGACGCGATCGGTTGGGGCGTCACCTGCTCCAGGAAGATCGGCAACGCCGTCACCCGCAACCGCGCCAAGCGCCGGCTGCGCGCCGTGGCGCGCGAGGTGCTTGCCGACGCAGGCCGCCCCGGCTGGGATTACGTGCTCGTCGGTCGCCCCGATGTCACCGTCGCGCGCCCGTTCCCCGATCTCCTCGACGACCTGCGCTCCGCGCTGTCGCGGCTTCACGGGGGCCGCGGATGAGCCCGCTGGCGCGCATGGTCGCCCTGCCCGTCCGGGCCTATCGGCTGATCTTCTCGCCCTGGGTGGGCTTCAACTGCCGCTACCATCCGACCTGCTCGGCCTACGCGCTCGAGGCGCTCGAGCGGCACGGGGCGTTTCGGGGCACATGGCTCGCCGCACGGCGGATCGGGCGCTGCCACCCCTGGGGCGGACAGGGCGTGGACCCGGTCCCCGACCCCAAGGAGCGCTGAGGCCCGAAGCGGATACCGGCTCGCGGCGGCCCCGACGGCGGGCACGCGCCACGACACCGCGAATTTGCCGATGTCGCTATGCGCCGGGCCTCTCAGCGGCGTTTTTCGAAGGTGATGACGACCTGACCGATCGGCACGCCGAAACGCCGCATGTAGGCGATGTTGAGAAGCCGGTCCTCGCTCAGAAGCCACATCCAGTCGTCGAAACTCACGCGGAGCGTCTCGGCATCGCCGTTCGCGCCCGGGACCGGCAGGTCGATGGTGTAGCGCCAGTTGAAGGTATCGCCCCGCTCCTCGCCGAGCGCCGCACCGATCACGCCGGGCGCCGTGCCGCGCCAGGTCTGCGGCCCGGTCTTGACCAGCTCCCAGACGCGACGCTCGGTGGAACCGTCCTCGTAGACGAAATCCTCCACGAGCGTCAGCGTCCGGCCGTCCCAGCGCCCGTCGATCTCGACCTCGAAACGGCGGCGCACCGTGCCGAACACGTCCTGGAATTGCCCGTAGGCCACCAGCTCGCCGTCGAAGAACCGCTCGAGGTCGAGCGCACGGTCGCTGAGCTTCGGGTCGTCGAGAGACGGACGCCCGGCGCAGGCGGCCAGGAGAAACAACGAGATCAGGGCAAGAAGGCGCATGGTGGCTCCGCAGGGCTGGGCTTTCTCTTGGAACATAGCGGACCGGGCGGCAGCGGCGAGGCCGCGTCGCCCGCATCCGGCGCTAGGCAGAGGCCGCGAGATCGGGTAATCGGCAGGCATGAAGGACACCGCCGACGACATCCACCCGCTTTTCGCGGGCGCACCGCAGAGCACCGAGTTCCGCAAGCTGCGCAAGCGCATCGTGCGCCAGGCGCGCGAGGCCGTGGAACAATACGGTATGGTCGAGCGCGGCGCGCGCTGGCTCGTCTGCCTGTCGGGGGGCAAGGACAGCTACACGCTGCTCGCCGCGCTCACCGAACTGCAATGGCGGGGGCTGTTGCCGGTGGATCTGCTGGCCTGCAACCTCGACCAGGGCCAGCCGAACTTTCCGGCCACGGTGCTGCCCGCCTTTCTCGAGCGGATGGGCGTGCCGCACCGGATCGAGTATCAGGACACCTATTCGATCGTGACCGACAAGGTGCCCGAGGGCCGGACCTTCTGCGCGCTCTGTTCCCGGCTCCGGCGCGGGCACCTCTACCGCATCGCGCGGGAGGAGGGATGCTCTGCGGTGGTGCTCGGCCACCACCGCGACGACATCCTCGAGACCTTCTTCATGAACCTCTTCCATGGCGGGCGCCTCGCCACCATGCCGCCCAAGCTGGTGAACGAGGAGGGCGACCTTTTCGTCTACCGCCCGCTCGCCCATGTGGCCGAGGCGGACTGCGACCGCTTCGCGCGCGCGATGGATTACCCGATCATTCCCTGCGACCTCTGCGGCAGCCAGGACGGCCTTCAGCGGATGCAGGTGAAGGCGCTTCTGGACGGCTGGGAAAAGAACAGCCCCGGCCGCCGGCAGGTGATGTTCCGGGCGCTGATGAACGCGCGGCCCTCGCATCTTCTCGACCCGCGGCTCTTCGACTTCGCCGCGCTCGAGCGGCGCGGCCCGGCCGGGGAGGAGCCCGGGGAAATTCCCGTCCTGCGTTAACGTGCTGATGACGAAACGCCCCTAGGCTGTATCCGTCGCGTCTATGCGCGTGACGGAACACCTGGGAGATCGCAGCATGGCAAAGCGCCGCCGGACCGACCTTGTCGCCTTCGCGCGCCGGATGTGCCGCGGGCTGGAGGGGCCGCAGTTCCTCGCCTTCATCCCCGCGCTCTCGCTCGCTGCCTTCTGGCTTGGCGGAGAGGGCGCGCTGGTCTCGGTCGCGCTGGCGCTTCCCGCTCTCTATTGCGCGCTTGGCGCGATCTCCCGGTCGGGCTCGGTCGGGCTGGACCGTCTCACCGGGCTGGTCGAGCGGTCGGAATTCCTGCATGCGCTCGACCATGCCCTTGCCACCGCCGCCGCAGAGGGCAGCCAAACCGCCTGCGTCGTGCTCGAGATCGATGATTTCGCCGATTTCGGGGCCCGGCATGGCGACGCCGCCGCCGAGGAAGTGCTGCGGGCCGCGGCCGACAGGCTTCGGGGGGCGTTGCGCACCGGCGACACCCTCGCCCGGATCGGCGAAGCGCGCTTTGCCGTCGCCTGCGCGCCCGCGCCCCGCCTCGATCTGGAAGCCGCGATCCAGCTTGCCGCACGGCTTCAGCGGGCGGTGGAGCAGCCCGTCCCGCTCGACGCCACGTCGATCTACATGACGGCTTCGGCGGGGTTCTGCCTCGCCGCCCGGCTGCCAGGCTCGGCCGCCGAGGCGCTCACCGAAGCCGCCAGCGTGGCACTGGCCGAGGCGCAGGCGGCGGGCCCTGCGGGCATCCGCGCCTTCGCCCACGGCATGCCGCGCCGCGCTAAGACCGGGGTGGCGGGTGCAGAGGTCGCGGCGGCGCTCGAGGCGGGACAGATCGTTGCTTGGTTCCAGCCGCAGATTTCCACGGAAACCGGCCGCATCAGCGGTTTCGAGGCGCTGGCGCGCTGGACGCATCCCGAACGCGGGGCGGTGCCGACTTCGGAATTCCTTCCCGCGCTCGAGTCTGCGGGGCTGATGGCGCAGCTGGGAGAGACGATGCTCTATCACGCGCTGACCGCCCTGCGCGCCTGGGATCGTTCGGGGCTCGACGTGCCGCGCGTCAGCGTGAACTTCTCCGCCGCCGAGTTGCGCGACCCGCGCCTGCCCGACCGCATCGCGTGGGAGTTGGACCGTTTCGGCCTCGACCCCTGCCGGCTCGGGGTGGAAGTGCTTGAGACCGTGATCGCCCGCTCTCCCGAAGACGCGACGACGCGCGGCATCCGGGCGCTGGGGCGGATGGGCTGCGCCGTGGACCTCGACGATTTCGGCACCGGGCATGCCTCGATCACCGCGCTGCGCCGCTTCGATGTGAGCCGCGTCAAGATCGACCGGTCCCTCGTCGCCAAGTGCGACCGCGATCCCGAGCAGCAGCGCATGGTGATGGCGATCCTGTCCATGTCGGAACAGCTCGGGCTCGACACCCTCGCCGAAGGGGTCGAGACGGCGGGCGAACACGCCCTTCTGGCCCAGCTCGGCTGCGGCCATGTGCAGGGCTATGCGATCGCGAGGCCGATGCCCTTCGAGCAGACATCGGAATGGATCGCCAGCCAGACCGCCCGGGTGGAGGCCGCGCCCTGGGTCGGCCGGAACGTGGGCTGACATCGGCCCGCCCTGCCCGGGCAGCCTACGCAACTGTCCGCGCCCGAGCTCGCCCGGCGCCCCGTCCGCGCGGCGAATGCCCGCCGCCCGACAGGGCGGCCCTTTACCGCGCCGGCCCGATTCACCTTGACCTTTCGGCCCACGGTCTGTTGAACCCTGCACTGCATCAGACGTTACCGGGGCCGGTGTTTCATGGACGATCAGAACAAGAACCTCATCCTTGCGACCGCGCTCAGCTTCGGCGTGATCCTGATCTGGTTCCTGCTGTTCCCGCCGCCCGAAGAGCGGCCCGTGCCCGAGACCGCGCCCCAAGCCGCCTCTTCCGAGACCCCCGCGCCGACAGACCCGGTCGCCACCGCCCCGGCCCAGGCCCCGGCCGCCTCCGCCGGTGACGGCGGGGAGGCCGTCGTCGAAAGCGCCGCGAGCGCACCGCGCGTTTCGGTGGAAACCCCGCGCCTCAGCGGCTCCATCTCGCTTCAGGGCGGCCGGATCGACACGCTCGCGCTCAAGGACTACCGCGAAAGCGTCGATCCCGGCTCTGCCACCGTTGACCTGCTGGCCCCCGTGGGCAGCGCGCAGGCCTATTACGCGCTCTACGGCTGGGCGCCCGGCAGCGGACTGGGCCTCGAGGACGTGCCCGGCGCGAACACGCCGTGGGAACTCGTCTCCGGCGAGCGCCTCGCGCCCGGTAGTCCGGTCACGCTCCGGTGGGAAAACGGTGCGGGCCTCGTCTTCACCCGCGAGATCGCGATCGACGACGACTACATGTTCACCGTAACCCAATCCGTCGCGAACGAGGGCGCGGGGTCCGTGACGCTGGCGCCCTACGGCATAATCGCCCGGCACGGCAGGCCGGAGAACCTGAAGAACTTCTTCATCCTGCACGAGGGCGCGATCGCCATGGCCGATGGCAAGCTCTCGGAAATCGACTATGGCGACATGGAAGATTTCGACTTCGACCCGCGCGAAGCCGCGCGCGCCGAGGTGATGCAGGTCGCCGAGGATGGCTGGATCGGCTTCACCGATCATTACTGGATGACGACGCTGATCCCCGAGGCCGGAAGCGCCTTCAAGGCCACCGCCAAGTACGACGACGCGCGCAACATCTACCAGACAGAGGCCGTGCTGCCCACGGAGCGGCTCGGCCCGGGCCAGTCCGTCACCCGCACCACGCGTCTTTTCGCCGGCGCGAAGGAATGGGATACGATCCGCGACTACCAGCGCGAGGGCGTCGACCGTTTCATCGACTCCATCGACTGGGGCTGGTTCTTCTTCCTGACCAAGCCGATCTTCTGGCTGCTGCACGAGATCAACCTGATCATCGGCAACATGGGCTGGGCGATCATCGGTCTGACCCTCATCATCAAGGCGGCGCTGCTACCGCTCGCGTACAAGTCCTACGTCTCCATGGCGAAGATGAAGGAGCTTCAACCGGAGATGGAGAAGATCAAGGAGCGCACCGGAGAGGACCGGCAGAAGTTCCAGCAGGAAATGATGGAACTCTACAAGAAGGAAAAGGTGAACCCCGCCTCCGGCTGCCTGCCGATCCTGATGCAGATCCCGATCTTCTTCTCGCTCTACAAGGTGATCTTCGTCACGATCGAACTTCGGCACGCGCCCTGGTTCGGCCCCTTCCGCGACCTGTCGGCCCCGGACCCGACCTCCATCGTGAACCTCTTCGGCCTGCTGCCCTGGGCCGCGCCGGAACCCGGCTCGCTGCTCGCGCTCGTCTTCATCGGCATCCTGCCAATCCTGCTCGGCGTGTCCATGTGGCTTCAGCAGAAGCTGAACCCGGCGCCCACGGACCCCACGCAGAAGATGATCTTCGCCTGGCTGCCCTGGGTCTTCATGTTCATGCTCGGCAGCTTCGCAAGCGGCCTCGTCCTCTACTGGATCGCCAACAACGCGATCACCTTCGCGCAGCAATATGGCATCATGCGCAGCCAGGGCTACAAGCCCGACGTGCTTGGCAACATCCTCTCGGGCTTCCGGAAGAAGGCGGAAGAGGACGGAAAATGAGCGGGACGGTCGCCAGTCTCTGGCGCCACCCGATCAAGAGCCACGGGCGCGAGGAGGTCGACGCCGTGACCCTCGTGGCCGGGCGCACCATGCCCGGCGATCGCGTCTGGGCGGTGGCCCATGACGCGTCGCAGGCGACCGGCGCGGCATGGGCGTCCTGCGTCAATTTCACCCGCGTCGCCAAGGCGCCCGCGCTCATGGCCGTCACGGCGCGCTACGACGAGGCCGCGGGCACCGTCACGCTCACCCATCCCGCGCGGACCACGCTCGCCTTCGACCCCGACGCCGAGCCGGAAGCGCTCCTCGACTGGGTCGCACCGCTGATGCCCGCCGACCGGGCCGCGCCGGCCCGGATCGTGCGCGTGCCCGGTCGCGGCATGACCGACAGCGATTTCCCCTCGGTGACGCTGTGCAACCTCGCTTCGCACCGCGCGGTGGAACAGCGGATCGGCCGCCCGCTGTCGATCCACCGCTGGCGCGGCAACATCTGGATGGATGGCCTGGCGCCCTGGGAAGAGTTCGACTGGATCGGGCGCGAGGTGCAGCTTGGCGACGCGGTGCTGCGCGTCCGCGAGCGGACCGACCGCTGCCTCGCCACCGCCGCGAACCCGGAGACCGGCCGGCGCGACGCCGACACGCTGGGCGCGCTGGACAGCTGGGGCCACCGCGATTTCAGCGTCCGCGCCGAGGTTCTCAGGGGCGGCGCCGTCGGGCCGGGCGACCGCGTGGCGCCGCTTTGACCGCCCTGCCCTTCCCCCTCGCCGACGCGCCCGAGCCCGACGCGGCGGAACGCGGCCGCAAGCTCTTCGCGGGGCCGATCGAATTCCTGAAAGGCGTCGTCGCGATGGACGGGCTGCCGCCGGACGACCGGGTGGAGATCTGTTTCGCCGGTCGCTCGAACGTGGGAAAATCGTCGCTCATCAACGCGCTCACGAACCGCAAGAATCTGGCGCGGGCCTCCAACACGCCCGGTCGCACGCAGGAGATCAACTACTTCACTCTGGGCGACAGCCACTACCTCGTGGATCTTCCGGGCTACGGCTACGCCGAGGCGCCGGTCAATGTCGTCGCGCGCTGGCAGAGCCTGCTCAAGACGTATCTCGCCGGTCGGGCGAGCCTGCGCCGCGCCTTCGTGCTGATCGACGCCCGCCATGGCGTGAAACCCGTGGACGAGGAGATCATGAGCCTTCTCGACGGCGCGGCGGTCACGTTCGAGGCCGTGCTCACCAAGGCCGACAAGATCAAGCCGAAGGACCGCGAACGCGTTCTGGCGCAGGTGCGCCAATCGCTGGCCCGTCACCCGGCGGCGTTTCCCGAGATCCTGCTCACATCCTCCGAGACCGGCGAGGGCATCGCGACGCTCCGCGCGGTCGTGGCGGGACTGGCCTAGGGGCCTTGCGCCCGGCGGCGGGCGCGGGGATAACGCGGCGCGAGGAGACCCACCCATGACGCAAAGGGAAATGACCAGCGACTGGATCGCCACCGCGCGCACGCTGAACCAGGCGCTGCCGATGCTTCAGCGGTACGACGGTGCGGTGGTCGTCATCAAGCTTGGCGGGAATGCCATGGGCGACGACGAGGCGATGGAAAGCTTCGCGCGCGATGTCGTTCTGATGCGCATGGTCGGCGTCAACCCGGTCGTCGTCCATGGCGGCGGGCCGATGATCAACGCGATGCTCGAGAAGCTGGGCATCGTCTCGGAATTCGTCGCCGGCAAGCGCGTGACCGACAAGCCCACCGTCGAGGTGGTCGAGATGGTGCTCTCCGGGCTCGTGAACAAGCGCATCGTCCAGGCGATATGCAGCCAGGGCGGAAAGGCCGTGGGGCTTTCGGGCAAGGACGCGTCGCTGATGGTCTGCGACCAGGCCGACGCGAGCCTCGGTTTCGTCGGCACCCCGGCCCAGGTGAACGCCTCTTTCCTGCGCGATCTCTTCGACAAGGGGATCATACCGGTGATCGCGCCGCTCGGCGCGGGGCGCGGCGGCGAGACCTTCAACGTCAACGGCGACACGGCGGCCGGCGCCATCGCGGCGGCGCTGGAGGCCGACCGCCTGCTGCTGCTGACCGACATCGAGGGCGTGAAGGATGCCGAGGGCGAGGTGCTGAGCGAACTTTCCGCGGAGGCGATCCGTGGCATGATCCAGACCGGGGTCATCGCCGGCGGCATGATCCCCAAGACCGAGACGGCGCTCGCCGCAATAGACGGGGGGGTTCGCGGGGTGGTGATCCTCGACGGTCGGGCGCCCAATGCCTGCCTGCTGGAACTTTACACGCAGCACGGCGCGGGCACGCTGATCCGGCCCGCGCAGCGCGTCGGGCGTGAGCCGGCCGCGCCTCCGCCCCCGCGGTCATGACGTGAAAGGCCCCGCCCGATGACCCGCCGCCTGATCCTGATCCGTCACGCCAAGTCGAGCTGGGGCGATGCCGCGCTCGCCGATCACGCCCGGCCGCTCAATGACCGCGGGCGCCGGTCAGCGCCGCTCATCGGTCGCTGGCTGCGGGAACGGGGCTATCTCCCCGACGAGGTGCTTTGTTCCGACGCCGTTCGCACCCGGGAGACCTTTGCACGGCTCGGGCTGGACGCGCCGGTGACGTATGTTCCCGCCCTCTATCATGCCGAGGCGCGGGACATCCTGGAGACGTTGCGAACCGCACATCGCCGTGTCGTCGCGATCATCGGGCACAATCCCGGCATGGCCGAGTTCGCCCGTCGCATCGTTGCCCTGCCGCCCGACCACCCGCGCTTCGGCGATTATCCGACGGCGGCCACGCTGGTGGCCGACCTCGACACGGACGACTGGGAAAATGCCGCCTTCGGAACCGCGGGCGCGGTCGATTTCGTGGTTCCGCGGGACCTGGAATAGTCCCGCGGCGGGCTTTCAGTGGCCGAGGATCTGGCTCAGGAAGAGCTTGGTCCGCTCGTTCTGGGGGTTCAGGAAGAACTCTTCGGGCTCGTTCTGCTCCACGATCTGGCCTTCGTCCATGAAGATCACGCGGTTGGCCACCTGGCGCGCGAAGCCCATCTCGTGGGTGACACAAAGCATCGTCATCCCTTCCTCGGCGAGCTCGATCATGGTGTCGAGCACCTCCTTGATCATCTCGGGATCGAGCGCGGAGGTCGGCTCGTCGAAGAGCATGATCCGCGGCCGCATGCAGAGCGAGCGCGCGATCGCCACGCGCTGCTGCTGCCCGCCCGAAAGCTGGCCGGGATACTTGTCGGCCTGTTCGGGGATCTTCACCTTGGTGAGGAAGTGCATCGCCGTTTCCTCGGCCTCGCGCTTCGGGATCTTGCGCACCCAGATCGGCGCGAGGGTGCAGTTCTCGAGGATCGTGAGATGCGGGAACAGGTTGAAGTGCTGGAACACCATCCCGACCTCGGACCGGATCTTGTCGATGTTCTTCACGTTCGAGGACAGTTCCGTCCCGTCCACGACGATGCGCCCGGCCTGATGCTCCTCCAGCGCGTTGATGCAGCGGATCAGCGTGGACTTGCCGGAGCCGGAGGGCCCGCAGACGACGATGCGTTCGCCGCGATAGACGGTGAGGTCGATGTCGCGCAGCACGTGGAACTGGCCGAACCACTTGTTCATCTTGCTGATCTCGACAGCGATCTCGTCCGACACCGCCAACTGCGAGGCGTCGACGCTGGACAGGTTTTCGGGATGGGGCTGGGAAAGATCGGTCATCGGGTCTGGTCCCTTATCGACGGTCGGTCTGAAGCTGACGCTCCAGCCACTGCGAGTATTTCGAGATGCCGAAGCAGACGACGAAGAACAGCGCCGCGGCGAAGCCGAAAAGCTCCCAGTAGACGCCGTTCCAGTCGGTCGAGGCGAGGATCGGGCCGCGGATCATCCCCACGAGGTCGAACATCGAGATCACCGAGACGAGCGTGGTGTCCTTGAAAAGTCCGACCGCGACGTTGACGATTCCCGGGATCGAGATCTTCAGCGCCTGCGGCAGGATGATGAGGCGCATGGCTTGTGGATAGTCGAGCCCGAGCGCGTCGGCGGCCTCGTACTGTCCCTTGGGCAGCGCGGCGAGGCCGCCGCGGATCACCTCGGCGATGTAGGCCGAGGCGAACATGGTAATCATGATGATCACGCGCAGGATCAGGTCGAACGTCGTGTTGGGCGGCAGGAAATAGGCCAGAACCACGTTCGCCACGAACAGAAGCGTGATGAGCGGCACACCGCGGATGAACTCGATGAACACCACGCAGATCCACTTGATGATCGGCATGGAGGATTGCCGCCCGAGCGCGAGCGCGATCCCGATGGGAACCGAGAGCGACACGCAGACCGTGCCCAGGATGAGGTTCAGCATGAACCCGCCCATGTCGCGCGACGGCACGGCCAGTAGCTCGATGCCGAGCGTGCTCGCAAGCACCGGCGTCACGAAGTTGCCGACGACCAGCCAGAACGCCACCGCCGCGGCGATCGCGCCGAAGAACCCGACCGCGAAACTTGCGGCCACGAAACGCTGGAACACGAGGTACCCGACGAAAAGGCCCGCCGCCGCGGTGACCGGCACCCAGACTGAGCCGCCCCAGATCAGCCAGTAGCCGAGGAAAGGATAGATCGCCGTCAGAACCAGCAACTGGCGGGGCGCCTTCGGGAAGAGCACGGGCGCCAGCGCCCCGAAGAGCAGCAGCAGCGCGAGGTTCGGACGCCAGTATTCGCTCGACGGGTAGGTGAAGCCATAGATGAGTTGCGGCCAGCGCTCGCGCAGCACCGCCCAGCAGGCCCCGGATTCCCCGGCGAGGATCTCGCGGCACTCCCTCAGGCTCGATGCGGTCCAGACGCCGTTGAACATCCACGGGATCGTCGCCGACAGCAGCCAGTAGATGACGTAGAGCGACAGCAGCGTGACGATGCTGTTCGGGATCGAGGAGAACAGGTTCTCCCGCACCCATTTCACCAGCCCGGCCTCGGCGATGGGCGGCGGCGCGGCCGGGATCGGCTCCTTGCGGACGAAGGCGAGCTGCGCGGCCTGAGCGTGCGTGTCCGACATCTCAGCGCTCCTTCAGCTTCACGGCGTTGTTGTAGACGTTCATCACCGCCGAGATGCCGAGCGAGATGAGGAGGTAGAACAGCATCAGCAGAAGGATCGACTCGATCGCCCGCCCCGTCTGGTTCAGCGTGATGCCGCCCAGCGTCCCGGTGATGTCCATGTAGCCCACCGCGATGGCGAGCGAACTGTTCTTGGTGAGGTTGAGATACTGCGAAATGAGCGGCGGGATGATGATGCGAAGCGCCTGCGGCAGCACCACGAGCCCCATGATGCGCTTCGGGCGCAGGCCGAGCGCCGCGGCGGCCTCGGTCTGGCCGCCGCTGACCGCCTGGATGCCGGCGCGCACGTTCTCGGCGATGAAGGCGCCGGTGTAGACGGCGAGCGCGAGCCACAGCGCGATCAAGGATCCGCGGACCTGGATCCCGCCCTGGAAGTTGAAGCCGCGAAGCTCGGGATTCTCCAGCGTGATCGGCCGGCCGAACAGAAAATAGGCCAGGAGCGTCGGCAGAACGAGGATCGCCAGCGACGGCCACAACATCGGCAGAAGCTTCCCGGTATCGTAAAGCAGCTTCGTCGCGTAGCGGCGGTAGTAGAACACGCCGGCGATCGAGGCGAGCAAGACGGCCAGCACGGCCGTCGATCCCGGTTCCAGGATCGGCTTGGGCACGTAAACGCCGCGGTTCGTGAAGGCGAAGGCATCGAACAGCATGGATGCCTGCGGATCCTCGCCCCTGTAGGCACTCGGCGCCGGCAGCGCCGCCGTCATCACGAAGAAGATGATCAGGATCCAGATCAGCACCGGCACGTTGCGGAAGATCTCGACGTAGATCGACATCAGCTGCGCCACGAGCCAGTTCTTCGACAGCCGCGCCACGCCGGCGGTCACGCCGATAAGCGTCGCCGTAAGGCATCCGAGGAAGGCCACGATCAGCGTGTTGAGCACCCCGACGAATGAGGCGCGCATGTGGCTGTCCTGGTTTTCATAGGGAATCGGGCGCTGGTTGATGTCGTAGCCCGCAGGCTGGCCCAGGAACTCGAAGGAGATGTCCTGGCCGAGAAGGGCGAGGTTCCGAACGAGGTTCATGCCCAGCCAAGACATGAACGCGATCAGAAGCAGCAGCGCGATGAACTGGAACGTGTAGGAACGATACCGCGTGTCGTTCAGCAGCATCGACAGACGGAACGACTCCTGCGGCGGGTCGGTCACTGTGGCCATCCGGATTTCCCTGCTGCGCCGGACTCGACCCGTCGGCGGGGTTCGCCCGCTCCTGCGATCCGGCAAGTTTTTCGAAACGTGGCGTCAAGAGGGGAAGGACGCGGGGTTTGCCCCCGCGTCCTTCAGGTTCGACTTAGCGGAACGGGGGGGCGTAAAGCAGTCCGCCCTCGGTCCACTGCGCGTTCAGCCCTCGCGCGAGGCCGATCGGGGTGTTTTCGCCGATGTTCTTCGCGAAGATCTCGCCGTAATTGCCCTCGGCCATGATGGCGCGCTTGGCCCAGTCCGCGTCGAGCCCGAACATCTCGCCGAGGTTGCCCTCGGTGCCGAGCATGCGGTTGATCTCGGGGCTGTCGGTTCCGTTCGACAACTCCTCGATGTTGGCCGAGGTCACGCCGTACTCTTCCGCGGCGATGAGCGCGTTGAGCGTCCAGCGCACGATCTCGCCCCACTGGTTGTCGCCGTGGCGCACGAGCGGGCCGAGCGGCTCTTTCGAGATGATCTCGGGCAGGATGACGTGATCGCCCGGATTCTCGAAGGTTGCGCGCGACGCGGCCAGGCCCGACGCATCGGTCGTGTAGGCGTCGCAGGCGCCGGCATTGTACTGCTGAAGCGCCTCGGCGTTGGTCTCGATCGGCACCGGCTCGTAGTTCATGTTGTTCTTGCGGAAGAAGTCGGCAAGATTGAGCTCGGTCGTGGTGCCGGTCTGGATGCAGACCGTCGCCCCGTCGAGTTCCATGGCAGAGGAAACGCCAAGCGCCCGCGGAACGATGAAGCCCTGACCGTCATAGTAGTTGATGCCGGCGAACTCGAACTTGAGGTCCACGTCGCGCGTGAAGGTCCAGGTGGTGTTGCGCGCCAGCATGTCGATCTCGCCCGAGGCGAGCGCGGTGAAGCGGGTCTTGCCGGTCGTCGGCACGAATTCGACCGCGGTCGGATCGCCGAGCACGGCGGCCGCGACAGCGCGGCACACGGCCACGTCGAAGCCTTCCCACTCGCCGTTCGCGTCCGGCGCGGCAAACCCCGCGAGGCCCGTGGTCACACCGCAGTTCAGCGTGCCGCGCGCCTTGACGTCGTCCAGCGTGGCGGCGGCCGAAGCCCCGGCTGCAAGGCCGGCAACGGTCAGCGCGCCGAGAAATACGGATTTCTGCATATTTACCTCTTCTGATAAGTCCGCCCTGTTGTGCGGGTCGTCCGGCTCACAACGGCCGGGTTTCCTTTGCTGAAAGAGGCTGCCCCCCTTTCAATGGCAACGAGTTTGGTCGGATTCATCAACGAAGGTCAAGGCAAACGTCAGAACTTCTGAACGATGGACGCCGAAGTCGGCATCCGGTCCGCCTCTTTTCGGGGCACCGGCTCAACCGGCGCGGGCAAGCTCGAGAAAACGATGCGCTTCCAGAAGCTGGGCGCGCCTGGCGTCCGCCGCCGCGGCGGCTTCGGCATCCTCGCCCCATCGTTCCTGCTGCCAGGTTTCGTCGATGCGCGAGAGCGCCCAGACCCGTTCCGGCGTCACCTCTCTGGCCGAGGCGGCAAGGCCGAGGACCAGCGATCCGGAGATCGTAACCAGATCATGCAGCGCCACCAGCTCGAACGCGTCGTGGCGCTTCACCGCGCCGCGCAGCGCGGCGAGGCTCGCTTCGGGTTGGGCGACGTGCATCACGCCGGTCGCGGCGGAAAGCGGCGCGCCGAGGCGGGCGCGCGCCCAGTCGAGCATCGGATCCCAGCCCTCGGCCTGCCGTCTCGCCAGTTCCTCGGGCGTGTCGGCGCGATAACACAGAAGATCGGTGGCGCCATACTCGCAAAGCATCGCGACGACCTCGGCGCGGTGCGGCACCACCCGGTCTATCGCGGAATTGGCGGCGCGCGTCACGGGCATCGCGCGCGGATTTATGACGTCGGACTGCGCCTCCCACTCCTCGGCCATCGCCTCGGCCAGCGCCGCGTTGGGCAGCACGAGCGGCGCCTTGGCCGGCGTCCGCACGGGCCGGCCATCCAGCGTCACCTCGTAGCCCGCGTCGGTCGCGACCGCCTCGGCCCGCGTCCAGAATCGCTTCGCCGCCCAACCCGTCATGCCGCCTCCCAAAGCGCGGAAATGGCGCGGGGCAGCTCGGAGAAACGGCCCACCACGTGATCCGCGGCACGAAGACGCACCGGGGCGTGGTAGCCCCAGCCCACGCCGATCGCCCGCACGCCCGCGGCGCGCGCCATCTCCATGTCGTATTCCGTGTCGCCCACCATGACCGCGTCGCGCGGCGCGACACCCGTTTCGTCGAGCGCGGCGCGCAGCATCGACGGATGCGGCTTCGAGGGGTGGTGATCGGCCACTTGCCGCGTGACGAAGAAGGACGAGAGGCGATGGGCCTCGAAGAGCACGTCGAGCCCGCGCGCCGACTTTCCCGTCGCCACCCCGAGAAGCGTGGCGGGCTCGCCGTGAAGCGCCTGAAGAGCCTCGCGCGCGCCCGGGTAAAGCGGCGAGGTCATCGCCACGTCCTCTCGCGCGCGCTGACCCGCATAGGCCTCGCGGTACCAGCCCGCCAGGCGCGCATGATCCTGCGCCGAAAGGTCGGGCACGAGCCGCGCCATCGCCACCTCCAGCGACAGCCCGACGATGCCCAGCACCTCCCCGCGCGGCGGGACGGGCAGCGCCGCCCGGCCGAAGGCCGCGTCCATCGCGGCGAGGATGCCCGCCTGGCTGTCCACCAGCGTGCCGTCCACGTCGAAGACCACGAGGCGGGGCGCGTCCGTCATGCCGTCTCCTCGAAGGGGTCTTGGGGGGCGTCCGCTTCGGACCAGCCCAGCATGGACCAGGTGCGGCGCATGTGTTCGGGAAGCGGCGCCGTGATGGAGAGACGCGCGCCCGTCACCGGATGGGTGAGCGCGATGGAGCGCGCGTGCAGGTGCAGCTTGCGGCTGACCTCGCCGCCGAGCTGCGCGCCCCAGCCGTCGCCCAGGTTCTCCTGCCCGCCGCCGCCATACTTGCCGTCACCCACGATCGGGTGGCCGAGTTCCGCCATGTGCGCCCGAAGCTGGTGCGTCCGCCCCGTGACAGGGACGAGCGCCACCCAGGCCGCGCGTTTGCCGAGCGCCTCGATCACGGCATAATCCGTCGTGGCGCGCTTCGCGCCGGGCGTGGCGTCGATGTCGCCGGGATGCACGCAGCGCATCTTCTCGCCCTCACCCTTCGCGCCGTGCCCCGGCGCCTTCACGAGCCCGTAGGAAATCGTGCCCATGCGCGGCTGCGGCACGCCCGCCACCGCCGCCCAGTAGATCTTGCGCGCCTCGCGGGCACGGAACGCCGCGGTCAGTCCCGCGGCCACCGCGCGGCTGCGCGCCATCAGCAGCACGCCCGAGGTGTCCCGGTCCAGCCGGTGGACGAGGCGCGGTGCCTCGTCCGCGTCGAAGCGCAGCGCCTCGGCCAACGCGTCGACGTGGCGGCGCTGCCCGCTGCCGCCCTGCACCGCAAGGCCCGGCGGCTTGTTGAGCGCGAGGATATGCGCGTCGCGCCAGATCACCGCCTCGCGGATCATGCGCGCGTCCGCCTGGGAGATCTCGGGCGCGGGCGCGGGTGGCGGCGCACCCGGGTCGGGCAGCGGCGGGACCCGCACGCTCTGCCCGGCGGCGAGGCGGGTGGCCGCCTTCACGCGGCCGCCGTCGACACGCAGTTCGCCCTTGCGGCACATCTTCTCGATGCGGCCCTGCGTGACCTGCGGGAAATGCCGGCGAAGCCACCGGTCGAGGCGCTGGTCGGCATCGCCGGGCGCGACGGTGATATGCTGAACGCCACTCACGCAAGCACCCCCCGCGCGGCCCATGCCCCGGCGACGATCGCGCCGAGCGACAGCGTGACCGACCCCGCGACATAGGCCAGCGCCGTGCCCGTCTCGCCCCGTTCCCAGAGCGTCAGCGCGTCGAGCGAAAATGCCGAGAAGGTCGTGAAGCCGCCAAGCGCGCCCGTCACGACGAAGGGCGCGACGCGGGTGGCCTGGAGGTTGGCGAGCACGATGACGAGGACCCCCATGAGAAACGACCCCAGGACATTCACCGCGAGCGTGCCCCAGGGAAAGCCCGTGCCGAACAACCGCATCGTAGCGAGCACGGTAAGATACCGCGCCGCGGCCCCCACCGCGCCGCCAAGCGCGACCTGCATCAGCGTCAGCATCATGGCCGGTCTGTCGCGCGGCGTCCCGCCCTTGTCAAGCGCCCGCGGCGGGCGGCCTCGCGCGCGTTCACGCCTCGCCCGCGCGCCTGGCACGCAGCCGCTCGAACCAGTCGAGCCGCTTGCCGAGCTCGCGTTCAAAGCCGCGCTCCACGGGGGCGTAGAACGCCTCCCGCTCCATCTCGTCGGGGAAGTAGTCCTGGCCCGAAAAGGCATCCTCGGCATCGTGGTCGTAGGCGTAGCCCGCCCCGTAGCCCTGCTCGCGCATGAGCTTCGTGGGCGCGTTCAGGATGTGCTTGGGCGGGGGCGCCGAGCTGGTGGACTTCGCGGCGCGCCGCGCGGCCTTGTAGGCGCTGTAGGCCGCATTCGACTTGGGCGCGAGGGCGAGATAGAGCACGGCCTGCGCAAGCGCCAGCTCGCCCTCGGGGCTGCCGAGGCGCTCGTAGGTCTCCCAGCCCTGAAGGCAGACCGCCTGGGCCTGCGGATCAGCGAGGCCGATGTCCTCCACCGCCATCCGCGTGATCCGCCGCGCGAGGTAGCGCGGGTCCTCGCCGCCCTCGAGCATCCGCGCGAGCCAGTAGAGCGCCGCGTCGGGATCTGACCCGCGTACCGACTTGTGCAGCGCCGAGATCAGGTTGTAATGCGCCTCGCCCGACTTGTCGTATTGCGCGGCCCGCCGGGCGAGCCGGTCGGCGAGCGCCTGCGCGTCGAGCTTGCCCTCGACCTTCCACGCCATCACCTGTTCGATGAGGTTGAGGGCGGCGCGCCCGTCGCCGTCGGCCATCTCGAGCAGCGCCTCGCGTGCGGGCCCGTCGAGCGGCAGCGCGCGGCCGAGTACCGTCTCCGCGCGTTGCGCGAGGCGCTCCAGGTCGGCGAGCGAAAGCCGTTCCAGCACCAGAACCTGCGCGCGCGACAGAAGCGCGGCGTTGAGCTCGAAGCTCGGATTCTCGGTCGTCGCGCCGACCAGCAGGATGGTGCCGTCCTCCATATGCGGCAGAAAGCTGTCCTGCTGCGCCTTGTTGAAGCGGTGGATCTCGTCGACGAACAGAAGCGTGCGGCGCCCGCGCGCCTTCGCGGCCTCGAAAACCTTCCTGAGCTCCGCGACGCCGGTGAAGATCGCGCTGATCTGCACGAATTCCAGATCGGTTTCGGAGGCCAGAAGCCGGGCGATGGTGGTCTTGCCGACGCCGGGCGGCCCCCAGAGGACCAGGGACGACAGGCTTGCCGCCTTCAGCATCGCGCCGAGCGGCGCCTCGGGGCCAAGGATCTGGTCCTGCCCGATCACCTCCGAAAGGCGGGCGGGCCGCATCCGGTCGGCAAGGGGCCGGCCCGCACCAGTCCCACCGGCCGTGTTTTCCCCCGTCCCGGCGTCTGTCCTAGGAGAACTGTCAAAGAGGTCACCCATGCCGGTCAGGCCCCGAAGCACCGGCGCGATGCCGGGCGCCCGGGTTTCCGCGCGGCGGCGCGACACCGCGCGGGACGGCCCGGGACCCGGCCTGCATCCCGATTGCGAGCCGGGGCGTTGGCCGCGCCGGAACGGGGCGCGCCGGGGCGGAAAATGCTGTGGATATGGTCGGTCGGAGCGTCACGACGTGGATATGCGTGCGCTTCCTGCCCGATGCAAGCGGCCCCGCCAACCGGCGAGGCCGCGGCATCGTCCGAGCTCAGTCCTCGGCGGCCTCTTCGGCGGCGAGGCGGGCGCGGTCGGCCGCGCCCTTGGCGTCGGGATCGCGGTCGACGAGTTCGACGATCGCCATCGGGGCCATGTCTCCGTAGCGGAAGCCGGCCTTCAGAACGCGGACGTACCCGCCCTGCCGCTCCTGGTAGCGGGGGCCGAGCACGTCGAAGAGCTTGGCAACGAGCGCCTCCTGCTTCAGCCGTGCGGCGGCCTGGCGGCGGGCGTGAAGGTCGCCGCGCTTGGCCAGCGTGATGAGCTTGTCGGCCACGCGCTTCAGCTCCTTGGCCTTGGGAAGCGTGGTCTTGATCTGTTCATGCTCGATGAGCGAGCCCGCCATGTTCGCCCAGAGCGCCTTGCGGTGCTCGTGGGTGCGGTTCAGGCGGCGGTAGCCTTTCGCGTGACGCATCGGTTCGGTCCTTTCGCTTTGTGCTTTGTCCGGGGCCCCATGCGTACGGGGCCCTCACCTTGGGGCGGGATTGCCCTTGTCCGGGCCGGCGGGCGGCGGGCGCCCGCGGACCTCAGAACGACTCCTCGAACTTCTTGGCGAGTTCCTCGATGTTGTCGGGCGGCCAGTCCTCGACGTCCATCCCGAGATGCAGGCCCATGCCCGAGAGCACTTCCTTGATCTCGTTGAGCGACTTGCGGCCGAAGTTCGGCGTGCGCAGCATCTCGGCCTCGGTCTTCTGGATCAGGTCGCCGATGTAGACGATGTTGTCGTTCTTGAGGCAGTTGGCGGAGCGCACGGACAGCTCGAGTTCGTCGACCTTCTTGAGCAGGAGCGGGTTGAACTCCAGCCCCTCCTCGTCGGATTCGCGGCCGGCGGATTCGGGCTCGTCGAAGTTGACGAAGATCGAAAGCTGATCCTGGATGATGCGCGCGGCATAGGCCACGGCATCCTCGGGGGTGACCGAGCCGTCCGTTTCCAGCTTCAGCGTCAGCTTGTCGTAGTCCAGCACCTGCCCTTCGCGCGTGGGCTGCACGTCATAGGCGACCTTCTTGACCGGCGAGTAGATCGCGTCGATCGGAATGAGGCCGATCGGCGCGTCCTCGGGCTTGTTCCGGTCCGCCGGCACGTAGCCCTTGCCGGTGTTGACGGTCAGTTCCATGTAGACCTCGCCACCGCTGTCGAGGTGGCAGATCACGTGATCCTTGTTGAGCACCTCGATCCCGGCGCTGTCCACGATGTCGCCGGCGGTGACGACGCCGGGGCCCTTGGCCTCGATCGTCAGCCGCTTCGGCCCCTCGACCTCCATGCGCAGCGCGACGCCCTTCAGGTTGAGGACGATGTCGGTCACGTCCTCGCGCACGCCCGCGACCGAAGAAAACTCGTGCAGGACGTTGTCGATCTGCACGGAGGTGATGGCCGCGCCCTGAAGCGACGACATCAGAACCCGGCGCAGTGCGTTTCCGAGCGTGAGGCCGAAGCCACGCTCCAGCGGCTCTGCGACCACCACGGCCTGCCGGGCGGGATCGTTGCCTGGCTTGATCTCCAGCTGGGGGGGTTTGATCAGCTCGGCCCAGTTCTTGTGGATCATGCGGTTCTCCTCAATTCCTGTCCGGGCCCCATGTCCGAAGGCCCGAACGCCCGAGGTTAAAATGACGTGGCGAGGCCGCACGACTGATGCGCGCGGCCCCGCGAAAAAGCGGCGATCCCTCAGACGCGGCGGCGCTTCGGCGGGCGGCAGCCGTTGTGCGCGATGGGCGTCACGTCGCGGATGGACGTGATGTTGAAGCCGATCGCGGCCAGCGCGCGCAGCGCCGATTCACGGCCGGAGCCAGGGCCCTGCACTTCCACCTCGAGGGTGCGCATGCCGTGCTCCTGCGCCTTGCGGCCCGCATCTTCGGCAGCCATCTGTGCGGCATAGGGCGTGGACTTGCGCGAGCCCTTGAAACCCATCGTGCCGGCCGAGGACCACGCGATCGCGTTGCCCTGCACGTCCGAGATCAGGATCTTGGTGTTGTTGAAAGAAGAGTTCACATGCGCCACGCCGGTGGCGATGTTCTTGGAGACCTTGCGCTTGCCTGTGCGGCGGGTATCGCGTGCCATCTGTCCTGCCCTCCCTTACTTCTTCTTGCCGGCGATCGGCTTCGCGGGCCCCTTGCGGGTGCGCGCGTTGGTGTGGGTGCGCTGACCGCGCACGGGCAGGTTGCGGCGATGCCGCAGGCCGCGGTAGCAGCCGAGATCCATCAGCCGCTTGATGTTCATCTGCACCTCGCGGCGCAGATCGCCTTCCACGGTGAAGTTGGTGTCGATGTGCTCGCGGATCGCCACCAGTTCCGAATCGGAAAGCTCGTTCACGCGCCGGCTCTCGTCGATGCTGGTCGCTTCGCAGATCGACTTGGCGGCGCTCGGGCCGATACCGTGGATGTAGGTGAGAGCGATCGGGACCCGTTTGTGGGTGGGGATATTGACGCCGGCGATACGTGCCACGTGTCCGTCCTTTCGTTGCGGTTCCGTAACTCCAGAACCTTTTTTCACAGCACTCGGCCCGCGGCTTTTGCCGACGGGCCGACGCAAAGAGGTGATCGTTGCAAACAGCCGGGACGACACCCGGCATGCAAAATGATTCTCGGTCGAGAGCGTTCGGTTAAGAGACTTCGGACCGAGGGTCAACCCCCGCCCCGGCGCGGCCCAGGACATCGGCGATCTCGGCCTGGACTTCGGCGATGTCGCCCAGACCGTCGATGCGGTGCAGGAGGTCCTTGGCATAGTAGTAGCCGATGAGCGGCGAGGTCTTCTTGTAGTATTCCATCAGTCGCTGGCGCAGGCTGTCCTCGTTGTCGTCGGCGCGCCGCTTGAACTCCGTTCCGCCGCAGACGGCGCATTTTCCGTCCTCCGGGATCGGCTTGCTGATGTCGTTGTAGACTTCGCCGCAGCTCGCACAGGTCGAGCGCGCCGTGATGCGCTCGATCAGCGCCTCGTCGTCCACCTGCATCTCGATGACCGCGTCGAGGCCTTGCCCCGTCTCCTCGAGCAAATCCCCGAGCGCGTCGGCCTGCGCGAGGGTGCGCGGGAACCCGTCGAAGATGAACCCCGGCGCCTCGGTCCCCTCCAGCTTTTCCCGGATGAGCCCGATCACGATCTCGTCGGTGACCAGTTCGCCGCGGTCCATCACCTCTGCGACCCGGCGCCCCATCTCCGTCCCGGAACTGCGCGCCTCGCGGAGCATGTCACCGGTCGAGAGCTGCACCATGCCGCGGGTCTCCACGAGATGGCGCGCCTGTGTGCCCTTGCCTGCTCCGGGTGGTCCGAGAAGTATGATGTTCATCGTCTCGCTGGCGCCTTCTTTCCGGGTTTCTTCTTGCCGCGTCCCCGCAGCTGCGACTTCTGGATCAGCCCCTCGTACTGGTGCGCGAGCAGGTGGCTCTGAATCTGCTGGACGGTGTCCATCGACACCGACACCACGATGAGCACCGACGTGCCGCCGAAGTAGAAGGGTATGGCCAGCTGCCCGCGAATGACCTCGGGCAGGAGACACACCAGGGCGAGGTAGCCCGAGCCGACCACAAGCACGCGATTGACGACGTATTCGAGATATTCGGACGTCTTCTTTCCGGGCCGGATACCGGGCACGAAGCCGCCCTGGTTCTTGAGGTTGTCGGCCACGTCGTCCGGCTTGAACGAGACGTTGAAGGTGTAGAAATACGCGAAGAAGATGATCATCGCGCCGAAAAAGGCGAGGTAGAGCGGCTGTCCGGGGCCGAAATAGGCCATGATCGTCGACATCACCGGCCCGGATTGCTGGCCCGAGAAGGTACTGATCGTCGTCGGCAGCAGAAGCAGCGAACTCGCGAAGATCGCGGGGATCACGCCCGACGGGTTGACCTTCACCGGAAGGTGGCTGGTCTGCGCCTCGGTCATCTTCATGCCGACCTGGCGGCGCGGATACTGGATCGCGATCTTGCGCAGCGCGCGCTCCATGAAGACCACGAAGGTGATGGTCGCCACCACCATGAGGATCACGCCCACGATCACGGCGGGGCTGATCGCGCCCGACCGGCCCGAGGCGAAGAACTGCGCCAGCGCCGCCGGAACCTCGGCGATGATGCCCACGAAGATGATGAGCGAGATGCCATTGCCCACGCCGCGCGCGGTGATCTGCTCGCCCAGCCACATCAGGAACATGGTGCCGCCCACCAGCGTGATGACGCAGGCGGCCCGGAAGAACCATCCCGGGTCGGTGACCAGATCCCCCGCCTCGAGGCTGACGGCCAGGCCGTAGGCCTGCAGGGTGGCCAGGAACACCGTGCCGTAGCGGGTGTACTGGTTGATCTTCTTGCGGCCCTGCTCGCCCTCTTTCTTGAGCTGCTCGAGCTTCGGCACCATCGAGGCCAGCAGCTGAACGATGATCGAGGCCGAGATGTAGGGCATGATCCCGAGCGCGAAGATCCCCATGCGCCCGAGCGCGCCGCCGGTGAACATCGACAGCATGCCGCCGATGCCGGTGGAGGCCTGCTCCATGAAGTCGCGAAGCGCCTGCCCGTCGATACCCGGCACCGGGATATAGGTGCCGAGACGATAGACGATCAGCAGACCGAGCGTGAAAAAGATGCGCTGGCGGAGTTCGGTGGCCTTGGCCAGGGCGCCCCAGCTGGTATTGGCGGCCATCTGTTCGGCGGCGGAAACCATGCGGATCCCCATGTCAGGGCACCGCCGCCCAAAGCGTTTTCCAGCTCGGGCGGCGGTACGGAAAACTTCGGGTTATGTAATGGGCGCCGCGAGGCGCCACAACCCGTTATTCGGTCGCGGCGGGTGCCTGCAGCGTGACCGACCCGCCCGCGCCTTCCACGGCGGCGACCGCGGAGCGCGAGGCGCCCGTCACCTGAAGCTCGAGCCTGGCGGTCAGGTCACCCTTGGCCAGTACGCGGACGCCGTCGAGCTTGCGCCGCACGAGGCCGGACGCGACGAGCGCGTCCTCGGTCACCGGCTGTCCGGCGTCGATCTTGCCCGCATCGACGAATTGCTGGATCGCGCCCAGGTTGACCACGGCGAAGCGCTTGCGGTTGGGCGCGGTGAAGCCACGCTTCGGCAGGCGTTGGTAGATCGGCATCTGCCCGCCCTCGAAGCCCTTGACGGCCACGCCGGAGCGGGATTTCTGGCCCTTGATGCCGCGGCCGGCGGTCTTGCCCTTGCCCGAGCCCGGGCCGCGCCCGACGCGCTTCTTGTTGTGCAGAGCGCCGGGATTATCGCGCAGTTCGTTCAGTTTCATGTCGCTTCTCCTTGGCCGGAACACCTCCCCGAAGCGCGGCGGGAGGGACACGGCATCAGCTGTTTCAGAGGGCCCGGCCTGTTTCGGCGCGAGCAGGCGTTTTGGAAAACGCCTGGACAAGGCCCGGGACGGGCCTTGTTCGAACCCGGCCTCAGCCGCGCTCTTCCACGATCTCCACGAGATGCGGGATCTTGGCGATCATGCCGCGCACGGAGGGCGTGTCTTCGAGTTCCCGTGTCCGGTGCATCTTGTTCAGTCCGAGGCCGACCAGCGTCTGACGCTGGCTGGCGGGACGGCGGATGGGCGAGCCCACCTGCTTCACGACAATGGTCTTGGCCATGCGATACTCTCCTTACGCCTCGGCGGTCTCGCCGGCCTCGGCCTTCGGCTGATCCTCCTTGTGGAGGATGTCGGCCACCTTCTTGCCGCGACGCTGGGCCACGAGGCGCGGGCTCTGCTGCTTTTGCAGCGCGTCCAGGGTGGCGCGGATCATGTTGTAGGGGTTCTGCGAGCCGTTCGACTTCGCGACCACGTCCTGAACGCCGAGCATCTCGAACACCGCGCGGACGGGACCGCCCGCGATGATGCCCGTGCCCTGCGGCGCGGTGCGCGTGACGATCTTGCCCGCGCCCCAACGGCCTTCCTGATCGTGATGCAGCGTCCGGCCCTCGCGCAGCGGCACGCGGATGAGCCGACGCTTCGCCTGCTCCGTGGCCTTGCGGATGGCTTCGGGGACCTCCTTGGCCTTGCCCTTGCCGAAGCCCACGCGGCCTTTCTGGTCGCCCACCACGACGAGTGCCGCGAAGCCGAAACGCTTGCCGCCCTTCACCGTCTTGGACACCCGGTTGATCGCCACGAGACGATCGGCGAATTCCGGCGCTTCGTCGCGCTCGCGGCGGCCGCGGCCGCCATGGGGTTCTCTAGCCATATCCGTCTCCTCAGAACTTCAGGCCGCCCTCGCGGGCCGCGTCCGCCAGAGCCTTGATGCCACCGTGAAACAGGAAACCGCCACGGTCGAAGTAGCACTGGTCCACACCGGCCGCCTTGGCACGCTCGGCGATCGCGGCGCCGATCTTCGCGGCAGCCTCCGTGTTGTTCTTGCCCACCACGCCGAGCGTCGCCTCGAGCGACGAGGCGGAGGCGAGCGTGCGCCCCGCCACGTCGTCGATGAGCTGGACGTGGATGTTCTTGTTCGAGCGATGCACCGAGAGGCGCGGGCGCCCCGAGTTCATCTTCTTGACCTTGTTCCGGACGCGCAGGCGGCGCTTCTGGAACAGTTGCCGTTTGCTGTTAGCCATTTCTGCGCGTCCTTACTTCTTCTTGCCTTCCTTCTGGAAGATATACTCGCCCTTGTAGCGGATCCCCTTGCCCTTGTAGGGCTCGGGCCGCCGCCAGTCGCGGATGTTCGCCGCGACCTGGCCGACGAGCTGTTCATTGAAGCCCTCGATCACGATCTCGGTCGGCTTCGGCGTCGTGACCGTGACGCCCTCCGGCACCGGGAAATCGACATCGTGGCTGAGGCCGAGATTGAGCTTCAGGGTGTCGCCCTGCGCCTGAGCGCGGTAGCCGACGCCCCGGATCTCGAGCTCCTTCTTGAAGCCGTCGCTCACACCCTTCACGAGGTTCGCGATGTTGGTGCGGCTCATGCCCCATTGCTGGCGCGCGCGCTTGGACTGACCACGCGGGCTGACGGTGATCTGCCCGTCCTCCTGCGCGATCGTCACGTCGTCGGTGGCCGTCCAGCTGCGGGTGCCCTTGGGCCCCTTCACCTCGACGGTCTGACCGCTGATCGTCGCGGTCACGCCCGAGGGAACAGCGACCGGCTGTTTTCCGATACGAGACATGCCTTTCTCCTCAGAATACGGTGCAGAGAACTTCGCCGCCCACATTCGCCGAGCGCGCGGCGGCGTCCGACATCACGCCCTTCGGGGTCGACACGATCGACACGCCGAGGCCCTGGCGAACCTCCGGCAGGTCCTTGACGCCCAGGTAGACCCGGCGGCCCGGCTTCGACACGCGCTTGAGCTCGCGGATCACGGGGGTGCCGTCGAAATACTTCAGCGCGATTTCCAGCGTCGGATGGCCACGCGCGTCGGTCCCCTTCTCGTAGCCCCGGATGTAGCCCTCCGCGGCCAGGACATCGAGCACCCAGGCGCGCAGCTTGGAGGCCGGCGTGACGACCACGGATTTTCCGCGCATCTGCGCGTTGCGGATGCGGGTGAGCATATCGCCGATAGGATCGTTCATCTCTCGACCTCCCTCACCAGCTCGACTTCACGAGGCCCGGGGCCTGCCCGGTCGAGCCGAGCTCGCGCAGGGCGATCCGGCTCACCTTGAGCTTCCGGTAATAGGCGTGCGGCCGGCCGGTGAGCTGGCAGCGGTTGTGCAGCCGCGTGGGCGAGCTGTTGCGCGGAAGCTTGGCAAGCTTCAGACGCGCCTTGAAACGCTCTTCCATCGGCTTCGACTCGTCGTTCGCGATGTCCTTGAGCGCGGCGCGCTTGGCGGCGTACTGCTCCACCATCCGCTGGCGCTTCTTCTCGCGCTCGATCATTGCTTTCTTGGCCATGTCGTGTCTCCTCCGGCGCTCAGCTGGTGAAGGGCATGTTGAAATGCTTCAACAGCGCCTTGGCTTCCGCGTCGGTCTTCGCGGTGGTGGCGATTACGATGTCCATTCCCCAGACCTCGTCGACCTTGTCATAGTCGATTTCGGGGAAGACGATGTGCTCCTTCAGGCCCATCGCGTAGTTGCCCCGCCCATCGAAGGACGTGCCGGACACGCCGCGGAAGTCGCGGACCCGCGGAAGGGCGATGGTGACCAGGCGGTCGAGGAATTCGTACATCCGCGCGCCGCGGAGCGTCACCTTGGCGCCGAGCGGCATGTCCTCGCGGACCCGGAAACCGGCGATCGATTTCTTGGCCTTGGTGATGACCGCGCGCTGGCCGGCGATGGCCGAGAGGTCTTCCTGCGCCGACTTCGCCTTCTTGCTGTCGCGGACGGCCTCCGCTCCGCACCCGATGTTGAGCACGATCTTGTCGAGGCGCGGGATCTGCATGTCGTTCTTGTAGCCGAACTCTTCCTTCAGCGCCGCCTTGATCGTGCCGTCGTAGAGTTCGCGCAGACGCGGGGTGTAGGTGGTGGCGTCAAGCATCGATCACGTCTCCCGTGGTCTTGGCGTAGCGAACTTTCTTGCCGTCCTCGAAACGGAAGCCGACGCGGGTGGCCTTGCCGTTCTTGTCCACGATGGCGAGGTTCGACAGGTCGATCGGCAGCGCCTTCGGAACGCGGCCGCCCTGGCTTCGGGCGGACTGGGCGGTGTGGCGCACGGCCATGTTGATCCCGTCCACCACGGCCTTGCCGGCCTTGGGATTCACGGACGCGATGGTGCCGGTGCGGCCCTTGTCCTTGCCGGCCAGCACGACGACCTTGTCGCCTTTCTTGAGCTTCGCAGCCATCAGAGCACCTCCGGGGCGAGCGAGATGATCTTCATGAAGTTCTTCGCGCGCAGCTCGCGCACCACCGGCCCGAAGATACGGGTGCCGACGGGCTCGAGGTTGTTGTTGAGGATCACGGCGGCGTTGCCGTCGAAGCGGATCGCGGTCCCGTCTTCGCGGCGCACTTCCTTGGCGGTGCGCACGACGACGGCCTTGCGCACGTCGCCCTTCTTGACGCGGCCGCGCGGGATCGCCTCCTTGACGGAGACGACGATGATGTCGCCCACGCTGGCATATTTGCGCTTCGACCCGCCGAGGACCTTGATGCACTGCACCCGGCGCGCGCCGGAGTTGTCAGCGACATCCAGATTGGTCTGCATCTGGATCATGTGGTTTCTCCCGACCTTTGGGGAGGGCCCTGCCCTATCTCCCCAGGGTTTCGATCAAACCGGGTGTGGTCGTCCCTACTGGGCGATCACCTCCCAGCGTTTCGTCTTGGACTTGGGCGCGCACTCGATGATGCGCACCGCGTCGCCAACCTTGAAGGCGCCGTTCTCGTCATGAGCACGGTACTTCTTGGATTTTTTGACGGTCTTCTGAAGCACTGGGTGCTTGAAGCGCCGTTCAACCGCGACGGTGACGGTCTGTGCATTCGCCGTGGAGGTCACGGTGCCTTGAAGAATACGCTTGGGCATCTCGCTCTCCTCACTCGGCGGCCGCTTGCGCGGCCTTTTCGTTCAGGATCGTCTTCACCCGAGCCACGTCGCGGCGCACGACACGCATGCGTGCCGTGCTCTCGAGCTGGCCGGTGGCCTGCTGGAAGCGCAGGTTGAACGCTTCCTTCTTCAGGCCGACCAGTTGCTCGCGCAGCTGGTCCGGCGTCTTGTCTCTCAGTTCCTTGGCGTCCATCGCCTATCGTCCTTCCATCAGAAGTCGCGAAGACCCGCTTCGCGCTTTTCCAACAAAACGCCAGACCCCCGACCGGGCGCCGGGAGTCCGGAACATCTCACCAGTCCTCGCGGACAATGATGCGCGTCTTGATCGGCAGCTTCATCGCGGCGAGTCGGAGCGCTTCCTTTGCCACATCCTCACCGACGCCGTCAATCTCGAACATGATGCGTCCGGGCTTCACGCGGGCCGCCCAGTAATCCACCGAACCCTTGCCCTTGCCCATGCGGACCTCGGTCGGCTTCGAGCTGACAGGCACATCGGGGAAGATCCGGATCCAGACGCGGCCCTGGCGCTTCATGTGGCGCGTCATGGCACGGCGCGCGGCCTCGATCTGGCGCGCGGTGATGCGCTCGGGCTGCGCGGCCTTCAGGCCGTAGGTCCCGAAATTGAGGTCGGATCCGCCCTTCGCCTCGCCGTGAATGCGGCCCTTGTGCTGTTTGCGGAATTTCGTGCGCTTGGGTTGCAGCATCTTTCAGTCCTCCTCAGCGGCGACCGGCGCCACGGGGCGCAGGACCTTCCTGCAACTCCTGGGCACGGCGCTCGCGAGCCTGGGGGTCGTGCTCCATGATCTCGCCCTTGAAGATCCAAACCTTGATCCCGATGATCCCGTAGGGCGTGCTGGCCTCGACATTGGCGTAATCGATGTCCGCACGCAGGGTATGCAGCGGCACGCGGCCCTCGCGATACCATTCGGTCCGCGCGATCTCGGCCCCGCCGAGGCGGCCGGCGACGTTGACGCGGATTCCGAGAGCGCCCATGCGCATCGCGTTCTGCACCGCGCGCTTCATCGCGCGGCGGAAGCTGACCCGGCGCTCGAGCTGCTGGGCGATGCTCTCGCCCACGAGCTGCGCGTCGAGCTCGGGCTTGCGGACCTCGACGATGTTGAGGTGCAGTTCCGAGTCCGTCATGCGGGCGAGCTTCTGGCGCAGTGCCTCGATGTCGGCACCCTTCTTCCCGATGATCACGCCGGGGCGCGCGGAATGGATCGTCACGCGGCACTTGCGGTGCGGACGCTCGATCACGATCCGCGACACGCCGGCCTGCTTGGCCTCCTCGCGAATGAACTCGCGGATCTTGATGTCCTCGAGAAGCAGGTCGCCGTAATCCTTGGTGTCGGCATACCAGCGGCTGTCCCAGGTCCGATTGACCTGGACGCGCATGCCGATCGGGTTCGTCTTGTTCCCCATTAGACTTGCTCCTCGATCTGGCGAACCTTGATGGTGAGCTCGGAGAACGGCTTGACGATCCTGCCGAACCGGCCACGCGCCCGCGGACGACCGCGCTTCAGCACGAGGTTCTTGCCCACCCAGGCCTCGGCGACGACGAGCTCGTCGACGTCCAGGTTGTGGTTGTTCTCGGCGTTCGCGATCGCGGACTGAAGGCACTTCTTCACGTCCTGCGCGATGCGCTTGTTGGAGAAGGTGAGATCGTTCAACGCGCGATCGACCTTCTTGCCGCGGATCATCGCCGCAACGAGGTTCAGCTTCTGCGGGCTGGTGCGCAGCATCCGCAGTTTCGCCATTGCCTCGTTGTCGGCCACGCGGCGGGGGTTCTTTTCCTTGCCCATCGCTTTACTTCCGCTTCGATTTCTTGTCGGCCGCGTGACCGTAATAGGTCCGCGTCGGCGAGTACTCGCCGAACTTCTGGCCGATCATGTCCTCGCTGACCGACACCGGCACGTGCTTGTGCCCGTTGTAGACCCCGAAGGTAAGCCCCACGAACTGGGGCAGGATGGTCGATCGGCGCGACCAGATCTTGATGACTTCGTTGCGGCCCGACTCGCGCGACGCTTCGGCCTTCTTCAGGACGTAGCTGTCGACGAAGGGGCCCTTCCAAACGGAACGTGCCATGGCTTAACGGCCCTTCTTGCGTGCGTGGCGCGAGCGCAGGATGAGCTTCTGCGACGCCTTGTTGGTGTCCCGGGTGCGGCGGCCCTTCGTGGGCTTGCCCCAGGGCGTGACGGGGTGACGGCCACCCGAGGTGCGGCCTTCGCCCCCGCCATGCGGGTGGTCGATCGGGTTCATGACCACGCCACGCACCGAGGGGCGCTTGCCCATGTGCCGCGTCCGGCCGGCCTTGCCGATGTTCTGGTTCGAGTTGTCGGGGTTCGACACGGCGCCGATGGTGGCCATGCACTCCTGACGGACGAGGCGCAGCTCGCCCGACGACAGGCGGATCTGGGCATACCCGCCGTCGCGGCCCACGAACTGTGCGTAGGTGCCCGCGGCACGCGCGATCTGCCCGCCCTTGCCCGGCTTGAGCTCGATGTTGTGCACGATCGTGCCGATCGGCATGCCCGCGAACGGCATGGCGTTGCCGGGCTTCACGTCGACCTTCCGGCCCGCGACGATCTTGTCGCCCACGCCGAGGCGCTGGGGCGCGAGGATGTAGGCCTGTTCGCCGTCCTCGTACTGGATGAGCGCGATGAAGGCGGTCCGGTTGGGATCGTATTCGATCCGGACGACGACCGCCGTGACGTCGTGCTTCGTGCGCTTGAAATCGACGATGCGATAGAGACGCTTCGCGCCTCCGCCGCGGCGCCGCGCGGTGATGCGTCCGGTGTTGTTCCGGCCGCCCTTCTTCGTCAGACCCTCGGTGAGCGCCTTGACGGGACGACCTTTCCAAAGTTCCGAACGGTCGATCAGCACCAGCCCGCGCTGGCCCGGCGTCGTCGGCTTGTACGACTTGAGTGCCATGCTTTCTGTCTTCCGTTGTCAGCGGCGGGGTTCGCGCCCCGCCTTTGGTTTTGCGGCCCGGAACGGACCTGGAGTGAAGGGCCCCTCGGGTCCCCGGTGAAAAAGCCGGGGCCCCGGTCGTCCCGGGGCCCCGCCTGAGTCGGCGCTCACTATCAGAGGCCGGTCGTGACGTCGATAGTGTTCCCCTCCTCGAGGGTCACATACGCCTTCTTGACATCGCTGCGGCGGCCGGGGCGGCCGCGGAAACGCTTGGCCTTGCCCTTGGTGATGGTCGTGTTCACGGCCCGCACCTTCACGCCGAAAAGCTGCTCGACCGCTTCCCGGATCTGCGGCTTCGAGCTGTCGATGGCCACCTCGAAGACCACGGCGTTCGCTTCCGACGCCATGGTGGACTTCTCGGTGATGACCGGCTTGCGGATCACGTCGTAATGTTCGGGTTTCGCGCTCATTTCAGCCGCGCCTCCAGTGCTTCGACCCCCGCGCGCGTGATCACGAGCGTGTCGCGCTTGAGGATGTCATAGACGTTCGCCCCGACCGACGGCAGCACGTCGAGCCCTTCGACGTTGCGGGCGGCGCGCGCGAAGCCCTCGTCCACCTGCGGCCCGTCGATCACCAGGGCGCGCTTCCAGCCGAGGTTCTTCACCGCGCGTGCAAGCTCTGCCGTCTTGCCCGACGACTTCGCCTCGTCGATGACGATCAGGGCGCCTTCGCGCGCCTTCGCGGAAAGCGCGTGCTTCAGGCCGAGCTTGCGGACCTTCTTGGGAAGTTCATGCGCGTGGCTCCGCGGCGTCGGCCCCTTGTAGATACCGCCCTTGCGGAAGATCGGCGCGTTGCGGTCCCCGTGACGGGCACCGCCGGTGCCCTTCTGGCGATAGATCTTCTTGGTCGAGTAGCTGGTCTCGGAGCGCGTCTTCACCTTGTGGGTGCCGGCCATCGCCTTGTTGCGCTGCCAGCGCACCACCCGGTGCAGAAGGTCCGCGCGCGGCTCCAGTCCGAAGACGTCCTCGCCCAGATCGACCGAGCCGGCCGTGCCGCCGTCCAGCGTGATCACGTCGAGTTTCATTCGTCGCTGTCCTTCTTCTCGGCCTCGATGTCGGCCTCGGCCTCCTTGAGCGCGGCTTCCTGCTCGGCGGCGGCGGCCTCCTCGGCGGCGCGGCGGGCTTCCTCCTCCTCGGCGGCGGCCTGCGCGGCGGCTTCCTCGGCCTGGCGCTTCGCCTCGTCGGCGGCGGACTTGAGCGCCGCGGGCAGGATAACGTTCTCCGGCATCGCCTTCTTGACGGCGTCGCGCACCGTCACCCAGCCGCCCTTCGGACCCGGCACCGCGCCCTTGAGCATGATGACACCGCGCTCCGCGTCGGTGTGCACGACCTGCAGGTTCTGCGTGGTCACGCGCGCCGCGCCCATGTGGCCGGCCATCTTCTTGCCCTTGAACACGCGGCCGGGATCCTGGCACTGCCCGGTCGAGCCGTGGGAGCGATGCGAGATCGACACCCCGTGGCTGGCCCGCAGGCCGCCGAAATTGTGCCGCTTCATCGCGCCCGCGAACCCCTTGCCGATCGAGGTGCCCGACACATCCACGAACTGGCCCTCGAAATAATGGTCGGCGGTGATTTCCTCACCGACGCCGATCATGTTCTCGGGCGCGACGCGGAACTCCGCGACCTTCCGCTTGGGTTCCACGCTGGCCTTCGCGAAATGGCCGCGCATCGGCTGGCTCACCCGCTTGGCCTTGGCCATCCCGGCGCCGAGCTGCACCGCCGAATACCCGTGCGTTTCGGGCGTGCGCTGCGCCACCACCTGCAACTTGTCCAGTTGCAGGACGGTGACCGGCACCTGCCGCCCGTCTTCCATGAAGAGCCGGGTCATCCCGACCTTCCTTGCGATCACTCCAGAGCGCATCGTCCAGCCCCCCTTACACCTTGATCTCGACATCCACGCCGGCGGCGAGGTCGAGCTTCATCAGCGCGTCCACCGTCTGAGGCGTCGGATCCACGATGTCCAGGAGCNCGACATCCACGCCGGCGGCGAGGTCGAGCTTCATCAGCGCGTCCACCGTCTGAGGCGTCGGATCCACGATGTCCAGGAGCCGCTTGTGCGTGCGGATTTCGAACTGGTCGCGCGACTTCTTGTTGACGTGCGGGCCCCGCAGGACGGTGAACTTCTCGATCTTGTTGGGCAGCGGAATGGGACCGCGCACCTCGGCGCCCGTGCGCTTGGCCGTGTTCACGATCTCCTGCGTGCTGGCGTCCAGCACGCGGTAGTCGAAGGCCTTGAGCCGGATCCGGATATTCTGGCTTGTGACTGCCATTTGTCTTGCCTTTCGCGGTTGAGAGGTGGACCGGGCATCTT
>NZ_JBGFSI010000016.1:0-68849 GCF_041365735.1 Rhodosalinus sp. K401
GCGGCGGCGAGGGCCGCGCGGTCAAGCGCCATGGCGCGCCCGCTCCACCGCCGCCAGCACCCGCTCCGGCGTGGCCGGCGCGTCGAGGGCGGGGTAATGGGGCCCGCAGGCCGCCGCCGCGTCCGAGAGCGCCATCAGCACCGAGATGCCGAGCATGAGCGGCGGCTCGCCCACGGCCTTGGAGCGGTGCACCGTCTCCGCCCGGTTGTCGCCCTCCCGGAGCGCCACGTTGAAGACGCGCGGCCGGTCCGCGAAGGCCGGGATCTTGTAGGTCGAGGGCGCGTGGGTCGCGAGCCGCCCGGCCTCGTCCCAGACGAGCTCCTCGCTGGTGAGCCAGCCTGCTCCCTGCACGAAACCGCCCTCGATCTGGCCGATGTCGAGGGCGGGGTTCAGGCTCCGCCCCGCATCGTGGAGGATGTCGGCGCGCAGGATCCTGTATTCGCCAGTCAGCGTGTCCAGCGCCACCTCGCTCGCCGCGACGCCGTAGGCGAAGTAGTAGAACGGGCGCCCCTCGCCCTTCAGCCGGTCCCAGGAGATGTCGGGCGTGCGGTAGAAGCCCGTGGCCGAAAGGCTCACCCGGCCCTCCCAGGCGGCGCGCGCCGCCTCCGCGAAGGCGTAGCTCTCGCCGCCCACCTCCACGCGGCCCCCGCGGAAACGCACCGCCTCGGGCCGCGCCTGGTGGCGCTCGGCCAGGAAGACGGCCATGCGCCCCGCGATCTCCTCGCAGGCGCGCTTCACCGCCATGCCGTTCAGGTCCGATCCGGAGGAGGCGGCGGTGGCCGAGGTGTTGGGCACCTTGCCCGTGTCCGTCGCGGTGATCCGCACCGCCTCCATCGGCAGGCCGAAGACGGAGGCCGCCACCTGCGCCACCTTCTGGAAGAGCCCCTGGCCCATCTCCGTCCCGCCATGGTTCAGCGCCACCGAGCCGTCCTGGTAGACATGCACGAGCGCCCCCGCCTGGTTGAGATGGGTGAGCGTGAAGGAGATGCCGAACTTGACGGGCGTGAGCGCGAGGCCGCGCTTGATCACCGCGTTCCCGGCGTTCCAGGCCGCGATCGCCTCCCGCCGCGCGGCGTAGTCGCTCGTCTCCAGGAGCCGCCCGGTCATGCGGCCCAGGATGAAGTCCTCGACCACCTGGCCGTAGGGCGTCACGCGGCCCTCGCGCGGTCCCTTCCTCTTGCCGAAAATACCCTCGGGGGGTGAGGCGGCGGAGCCGCCGAGGGGGGCGGACAGCCCCCCTTCCGCATCGTCCGCCTCGGCGTAGTAGTTGATCCGCCTAACCTCCGCCGCCTCGCGCCCCACGCGGTGGGCCACGTGGTCGATCACCCGCTCCACGCCGAGCATCCCCTGCGGCCCGCCGAAGCCCCGGAAGGCGGTGGCGGACTGGGTGTTGGTGCGCAGCCGGTGGCTCTCGATCCGCACGGCGGGCAGCCAGTAGGCATTGTCGGCATGGAGCATCGCCCGGTCGGCCACCGGCAGCGAGAGATCCTGCGCCCAGCCGCAGCGCACGAGCTGGACGAAATCGACGGCGAGAAGCCGCCCCTCCGCGTCGTGGCCCGCGCGGTAGAGGATCCGGAAATCGTGGCGCTTGCCGGTGATGGTGAAATCGTCGTCCCGGTCGTAGCGCATCTTGCAGGGCCGGCCGGTGGCCCGCGCGGCCACCGCGCAGGCCACGGCGAGGGCGTTGCCCTGGCTTTCCTTGCCGCCGAAGCCGCCGCCCATGCGCCGCACCTCGACCCGCACGGCATGCATCGGCAGCCCGAGCGCGTCGGCCACCTTGTGCTGGATCTCCGTCGGGTGCTGGGAGGAGGCGTGCACCACCATGTCGCCGCCCTCCTGGGGCAGGGCGAGCGCGGCCTGCCCCTCGAGGTAGAAATGTTCCTGCCCGCCGATCTCGATCGCGCCTTCCGTCACCATCGGCGCGGCGGCGAGCGCGGCCGCCACGTCGCCGCGGCCATAGACGCGCGGGCCCTCCTCGAAACGCGCGCCGGCCGCGAGCGCCGCGTCGAGGGTGAGCACGGGCGGCTCCTCGTCGATGGCGATGCGGCCCGTCCGCGCCGCCTTGCGCGCGGCGAGATGGCTCGTCGCGGCGACGAGGAAGACGGGCTGGCCCAGGTAATGGACGCGCCCCTCGGCCAGGAGCGGCTCGTCATGGGCCGAGGGCGAGACGTCTTTCGCGAAGGGCAGCTCCGCCGCCGTCAGCACCGCCGCCACGCCCGGCGCGGCGCGCACCGCGCCGAGCTCGAGCGCCCGGATCGCCCCCCGCGCGGCCGGCGAGAGGCCGAAGGCGAGATGCAGGCAATCGGCCGGGACGGGGATGTCGTCCACGTAGCGCGCGCTGCCGTCCACGTGGCGGCCCGCGGCGTCGTGGGGGAGCGGCCGCGCGACGGTCACGGCGTGACCTCCAGCACATGGGCTGGGCGGCCGGCATGGGCGTGCACGGCCCGGCGCAGGAGGTTCCGCGCCACCGCGAGCCGGTAGCCGGCGCTCGCGCGCATGTCGGAGATGGGCCGGAAATCCTCGGCCCAGGCCGCGTCGGCGGCGGCGACGCCCGCCTCGGTGAAGGGCTGGCCGAGGAGCGCGGCCTCCACGGCGCGCGCCCGCTTCGGGATCCCCGCCATGCCCCCGAAGGCGATCCGCGCCGCCGCGACGCGGCCGTCTTCCAGCGCGAGGTGGAAGGCGCCGCAGACCGCCGAGATGTCCTGGTCGAAGCGTTTCGAGACCTTCCAGGCGAAAAGCAGGTCGGGCTGGCGCGGGATCGAGACCGCCTCCACGAACTCGCCCGGCGCGCGGTCCTGCCGGCCGTAGGCGAGGAAGAACTCCTCGAGCGGCAGGCTCCGCCGGGCCGCGCCCTTGCGCAGATGCAACGTGGCGCCGAGCGCGATGAGGGGCGGCGGCCCGTCGCCGATGGGCGAGCCGTTGGCGATGTTGCCGCCGATGGTGGCGGCCGCGCGCACCTGCTCGGAGCCGTAGCGGCGCAGGATCTCGGCGAAGGCCGGGTGGCGGGGCTCCATCGCCGTGCGGAGCCGCTCGATGGTGACGCCCGCGCCGATGCGGATCTCTGTTTCCGTCTCCTCGATCCGCTGCAGGTCGCGGCAGCGGTGCAGGAAGGCGACGGGGCCCAGATCGCGGAGCTGTTTCGTCACCCAAAGCCCCACATCCGTCGCCCCGGCGACGAGCGTGGCCTCGGGGTGGGCGGCATACCAGTCGGCGAGCGCGTCGGCGCTTTCCGGCAGGACGCAGGCAGGGGGGCTGTCCGCCCCCCTCGGCGGCTTCGCCGCCTCACCCCCCGAGAGTATTTCGCCCAAGAAGAAGGGCGGGTCGGCGTCGACCGCGGCGCTGTCCTCGGCGAGCCAGGCGGGGCGGGGCGAATCCTCGATCGCGCGGGCGGCGCGCAGGATCGGCGCGTAGCCGGTGCAGCGGCAGAGATTTCCGGCGAGCTGGTCGTCGTGGTCGGTGCGCCCGCGGGCGTGCGCGGCGGCCATGGCGACCACGAAGCCCGGCGTGCAGAAGCCGCACTGGCTGCCGTGATGCGCCACCATCGCCGTCTGGGCGGGGTGGGGCGCACCGTCCGGCCCGGCGAGGCCCTCCACCGTGCGCACGGCCTTGCCGTGGAGCTGGGGCAGGAAGAGGATGCAGGCGTTGAGGGCCCTCGGGCCGGTCGCGGCGTCGGTCACCATGACGGTACAAGCGCCGCAGTCGCCCTCGTTGCAGCCCTCCTTCGTTCCGGTCAGGCCACGGCGGCGCAGCCAGTCGAGGAGCGTCTCGGTCGGATGGGCCTCGGTCTCCACGGGGGTGCCGTTGAGCAGGAAGGCTGTTCGCATGTCGGTCAAGTCGCCGCGTTACCCTTGGGCCGGGGCGCCCCCTTCGATGCGGCGTAGAAGGGGCCGGCTGTTCCGTGCGCCGTGTGGCATGCTGCCGCGTGCGCGCTGCCTTTTCAAGGGCGTCGGGCAAGCCGGGCGCGCGGGCGCCGCGGACCGGCGCGGCGGGACGGGGTGTCAGGTCGGCGCGCGCTCGGCCCAGCCCGCGAAGATCCGCTCGAGCGCCACGACGACGTAGTAGAGAAGGATCCCCAGAACCGCGAGGGCGATGAGCACCGCGAACATCAGCGGGTAGTCGGAATTCGTCTTGCCGGAATCGAACAGCGCGCCCAGGCCGCGGCCATGGGGCGAGACGATCTCCATCAGGTTGGTGCCGATGAAGGCGAGCGTCACCGAGACCTTCAGCGCGCCGAAGAACTCCGGCAGGGTCTTCGGCAGGGCGATCTTCCAGAAGATCTTCGACTGCGAGGCGCCGAGCGAGCGCAGGATGTCGCGGTATTCGGGCTCGAGCGTTGACAGGCCGATGGAGACCGAGACCGCGATCGGGAAGAAGGAGATCATGAAGGCGATGAGCACGGTGTTGAAGTCGTGTGCGCCCACGAAGATGAGCGCGACGATGGGCACCACGGTGGCCTTCGGGATCGCGTTGAACCCCACCAGCAGCGGGTAGAGCGCGTCGCGCATCATGCGCGAGAAGCCCATCACCATGCCGAGCGCCACGCCCACCATTACCGCGAGCAGGAGCCCCAGCACCGTGCGCCAGAGCGTCTGCCAGCCCATGATCACGAAGAGGTCCCAGTACTTCGCGTAGGCGGGCACGAGGTCGGAGGGCGAGGCCATCTTGTAGTCGGGCCAGCCATTGGCCCAGACGGCCGCTTCCCAGAGAACGAGAAACACCAGGATGGCGACGAGCGGCGCCGCGGCCCGGCGCAGGCCCCGGGTCATTGCGCGGCCTCGGGCGTGTCGGTGCCGGCGCGGCCCTGGGCGATCTCGATCTGGTGGCGCAGCTCTGCAAGCATGTCCGCCGCCTCTGCCGTGTAGAGGTGATCGAGGTCGCGTGGGCCGGCCTGCGGCAGGTCGAGCACGTATTGCGTGCGTGCCGGGCGGCCCGAGAGCACCACCACCCGGTCCGCGAGGAAGATCGATTCGCGCAGGTCGTGGGTGATGAGCACGCCGGTGAAGGGTTCCTTTTCCTTGAGCGCGTGCATGGTCTGCCAGAGATCCTCGCGGGTGAAGGCGTCGAGCGCGCCGAAGGGTTCGTCGAGGATCAGCACCTCGGGCTGGTGGATGAGCGCGCGGCAGAGCGAGGCGCGCTGGCGCATGCCGCCCGAAAGCTCGGAGGGGCGCTTGTCCTCGAAGCCCTCGAGCCCCACGAGTGACAGGAGACGGCGCGCCCGCGCCTCCTGCTCGGCGCGCGAGAGCGGCGTCTTCACGATCTCCAGGGGCAGCAGCACGTTCTTCAGGATCGTGCGCCACTCCAGCAGAACCGGGTTCTGGAACGCCATGCCCACGTTGGAGCGCGGCCCGGTGATGGGCGTGCCGTGCACGCGCACCTCGCCCGCGTCGGGGATCATCAGCCCCGCGATCAGCCGCGTGAGCGTGGACTTGCCGCAGCCCGACGGGCCCACCACGGCGACGAAGCCGCCCTCGTTCACAGTGATGTCGAGCCCGTCGAGGACCGGCAGCGGCCCGTCCTCGGTGCGGTAGGCATGGCGCACGCCGCGGATGTCTATCAGGTTTTCCAATGGCCTGCTCGTGGTCTCGTGTGTGGCGCGCGGGCCTCTTGCGGCCCGCGCGCGGTCGCGTCAGTCGAGCGGGAAGCCGCCCTCGGGCAGGTAGGCGTCGGTGAAGTAGAGCGACGCGTCGGGCGCGTTCTGGAACTCGTAGGTCAGCGCGATCTGCTCCAGCGCCGTGGCCATGCGGTCGGGATCCACGGTGCCCATGCCGTTCGCTGCGGTATAGTCGGTGACCACGTTGGCGTCGATGGCGAGTGCGAGGCGGCGTTCCTCGAGCGCGGCGTCCGCGGCGGGATTGCGCGCCACGAGGCTCTCGATCGCCGCGGCCGGCTCCGCGATGGCGTCCTTCCAGCCCATGGCGACCGCTTCGAGGAAGCCTTCGACCGCCGCCGGGTTCGCGGCGGCGAACTCGGTGTTGACGATGACCGCGTTGCCGTAAAGCGCGACGCCGTGATCGGCCATCAGGATGGTCGAGATGTCCTCTTCGGGCACGCCGAGGCGCACGAGGTTCAGGAAGGACGAGAAGGAAAAGCCCGTCACCGCGTCCACCTCTCCCTCGGCGAGCATGGGTTCGCGCGTGGGAAAGCCCACCGGCTCCACGGTGATCGCGTCCATGTCGAGATCGTTCTCGGCGGCGAAGATCGGGAACTGCGCCCAGGCGCCGTCGGGCGGCGGCGCGCCCAGGACGCGCCCCTCGAGATCCTTGGGCGCCTCGACGCCCTGGCTCTTGCGGCCGACCACCGCGAAGGGCGGCTTGTCGTAGACCATCATCACGGCGGTCACCGGCGCGCCCGGGTTCTGGTCGAGGAACTTGATGAGGCTGTTGATGTCGGCGAAGCCCACCGGGAAGGCGCCGGTCGCGACCTTCGGGATGGCGTCGAGCGAGCCCTGGCCGGCGGTGATCTCGACCTCGAGCCCCGCGTCGGCGAAATACCCCTTGTCGATGGCGACGAAGTAGGGCGCGGCGGGGCCTTCGAACTTCCAGTCAAGCGCGAAGGGCATGGCGGTCTGCGCCGTGGCGGCGCCTGCGAAAGCCGCGAAGGCGGCGGCGGCGAGGATCGGGCGATGGAACACGTCTGGTCTCCCTGTTGTCGTTGGCGGACGTTCGTGGGTGCACCCGTCCGTCTGTGTCGTCCCGCCGGTCTTGGCCATGCCCCGCGCTGGCGCGCAGGCGTCAGAGCCGCCGGCTGGCCGGGCAACGATACAGATTTGGGCGATTCGCTTAATCCCGGGGCAGAAATTTCCTGCGCCTGCGTGTCCGGCTGTGCAAGGACCGCGTCCCGCCGCCCCCGGCCGGTATCGCCCGGGACGCGTTCGCGGGGTGGCGTGAAAATGAGCAACGCGGCTCAAACCGCTCATGAAGCAGGCGGCAGGGCGTGCCGCAGCCGGTGTGAGCGGCGCACGGCGCTGCCGGCCGGGTGTCATGGCTGTTGAAAGAGGGGCGACGCGATCGCGACCCCGGGAAGCCCAAGGCGATGACCCATGCCCTTCGACAAGCGTGAAACCCTGCCCGTCCAGCCGCGGGCGCAGGGCGCGCTGCGGGTGTCGGCGAAGGCGGGCCCGGGGGGCGGTCGGCTCGAGGCGCTGCGCGCGCAAGGCTCGCTGCGCGCGCTCTTTCCGCGGGGCGCGCGGGGCGTGGAGGTCTGCCTCGTGAACACGGCGGGCGGGCTGACCGGCGGCGATCGCGTCGCGGTGGAGGCCACGGCCGGCGCGGGCGCGACGATCACGCTGTCGACCCAGGCGGCGGAGCGGGCCTACCGCGCCGAGCCGGGCAGCGAGGCGCGGCTCGACGTGCGCCTCGCGGCGGGGCCGGGCGCGCGGCTCTCCTGGCTGCCGCAGGAGACGATCCTTTACGACGGCGCGGCGCTGGCGCGGCGGCTGCACGTCGATCTTGCCGGCGACGCGCGGCTCCTCCTGGTGGAGTCGCTGGTCTTCGGGCGAGCGGCCATGGGGGAGCGTCTTCGGGAGCTGCGCTTTCGCGACCGGATCGAGATCCGGCGCGACGGGCGGCTCGCCTGGCTCGACGCGGTGCGCCTCGAGGGCTGCGCGGCGGAACTGCTTGCGCGTCCGGGCGTGGCGGCGGGCGCGGGCGCGATGGCGGCCCTGGTCTACGCGGGGCCCGACGCGGCGGCGCAACTCGGTCCGCTGCGCGCGGCGTTCGGGGCCTCGGGCGGGGCGAGCCTGGTCGAGGACGGCCTTCTGGCCGCGCGGGTTCTCGCGCCCGAGTCTCACGCGTTGCGCCGCGCGCTCCTGCCCGCGCTCGACCGGCTGACCGGCGACAGTCTTCCCAAGGCCTGGAGGCTCTGACGATGCTCCTCACCCCCCGCGAACGGGACAAGTTGATGGTGGCCATGGCCGCCGAGGTGGCGCGGCGGCGCCTTGCCCGCGGCGTGAAGCTCAACCACCCCGAGGCCGTGGCGCTCATCACCGACGCGGTGGTGGAGGGCGCCCGCGAGGGGCGCTCGGTGGCCGACATGATGGAGGCGGGCGCGCAGGTCGTCACCCGCGAGATGTGCATGGAGGGCGTGCCCGAGATGATCCCCGACGTGCAGGTCGAGGCCACCTTTCCCGACGGCACCAAGCTCGTGACCGTCCACAACCCCATCCGCTGAAGAAAGGACTTCGCCCATGAGATACCTCACGGCCGTTCCGCTCCTCCTTATTGCCGCCGCGCCGGCGGCCGCCCATCCGGGGCCCCACCTGCACCCGCATGACGGGGCGGGCTGGCTCTGGGTCGTGGCGCTTCTCGCGCTCGCTGCCGCGGCGCTCCTCGCCTGGGCGGGGTGGCGGCGATGATCCCCGGGGAGGTCTTCCCCGCCGAGGGCATGCTGACGCTCAACGAAGGCCGCGAGGCGGTCACGTTGATGGTGGCCAACACCGGGGACCGCCCGGTGCAGGTGGGCAGCCACTACCATTTCGCGGAAGCCAACCCCGCGCTCGAGTTCGACCGCGCGGCGGCGCGGGGCCTGCGCCTCGACATTCCCGCGGGCTCGGCCGTGCGCTTCGAGCCCGGGCAGCGCCGCGAGGTCGCGCTGGTGCCGGTGGCGGGCGCGCTGCGCATCTTCGGGTTCAACGGCCAGGTCATGGGGGCGCTCTGATGCCCGCACGGATTTCCCGCGCCGAGTATGCCGCGATGTTCGGCCCCACGACGGGCGACCGCCTGCGCCTTGCCGACACCGATCTTGTCGTCGAAGTTGAGAAAGACCTTACAACCTACGGGGAAGAGGTGAAATTCGGCGGTGGCAAGGTGATCCGCGACGGCATGGGCCAGAGCCAGGCGACCCGCGCCGACGGCGCGGTCGACACGGTCGTCACCAACGCGCTGATCGTCGATCACACCGGCATCACCAAGGCCGATGTGGGGCTGAAGGACGGGCGGATCGCGAAGATCGGCAAGGCCGGCAATCCCGACATCCAGCCGGGCGTCGACATCGTCGTGGGGCCGGGGACGGAGGTCATCGCCGGCGAGGGCAAGATCCTGACCGCCGGCGGCTTCGACAGCCATGTCCACTTCATCTGTCCGCAGCAGGTGGAGGACGCGCTGCATTCCGGCATCACCACGATGCTGGGCGGCGGCACGGGGCCGGCGACGGGCACCATGGCCACCACCTGCACGCCGGGGTCCTGGCACATCGGGCGGATGCTGCAGGCGGCCGACGCCTTCGCGATGAACCTGGCCTTCGCCGGCAAGGGCAACGCCTCGCTGCCGCAGGCGCTGGTGGAGCAGGTGGAGGCGGGCGCCTCTGCGCTCAAGCTGCACGAGGACTGGGGCACGACGCCGGCGGCGATCGACTGCTGCCTCTCGGTCGCGGACGACCACGACATCCAGGTGATGATCCACACCGACACGCTCAACGAGAGCGGGTTCGTCGAACACACCCTCGCCGCGATGAAGGGGCGCACGATCCACGCCTACCACACCGAGGGCGCGGGCGGGGGCCACGCGCCCGACATCATCCGCATCTGCGGCGAGGCGCATATCCTGCCCTCGTCCACGAACCCGACGCGGCCCTTCACGGTCAACACAATCGAAGAGCATCTCGACATGCTGATGGTCTGCCACCACCTCGACAAGTCGATCCCCGAGGACGTGGCCTTCGCCGAGAGCCGGATCCGGCGCGAGACCATCGCGGCCGAGGATATCCTCCACGACATGGGCGCGTTTTCGGTGATGGGCTCGGACAGCCAGGCGATGGGCCGGGTGGGCGAGGTGATCCTGCGGACCTGGCAGACCGCCGACAAGATGAAGAAACAGCGCGGGCGGCTTGGCGACGAGACCGGCGAGAACGACAATTTCCGCGTCCGCCGCTACATCGCCAAATACACCATCAACCCCGCAATCGCGCACGGCCTCGCCCACGAGATCGGCAGCGTGGAGGCGGGCAAGCGCGCCGACCTCGTGCTCTGGTCGCCCGCCTTCTTCGGGGTGAAGCCCGATCTGGTGCTGATCGGCGGCACCATCGCGATGGCCCAGATGGGCGATCCGAACGCCTCCATCCCCACGCCGCAGCCGGTCTATTCGCGGCCCATGTGGGGCGCCTATGGCCGCTCGGTGGAGCGCTCGGCCGTCACCTTCGTGAGCCAGGCGGCGCAGGCGGCCGGCATCCGTGACACGCTGGGGCTGGCCAAGGAGACCGTCGCGGTCCACGGCATCCGCGCCGTGACGAAGCGCGACCTGATCCTCAACGACGCGCTGCCGAAGATGGAGGTGGACCCGGAGACCTACGAGGTGCGCGCCGACGGGGAGCTTCTGACCTGCGCGCCGGCCGAGGTGCTGCCCATGGCGCAACGCTATTTCCTGTTCTGAGGCAATGACATGACCGAGCTTCCCATCGCGCAGACGCTCCATCGCAAGGGCGAATGGCACGGGCCCGCGGAGTGGGTACGGCTCGACTACGAGTCGCGCTTCCTGCGCCGCAAGCGGCTGGAGACGCGGGACGGTGTGCCGTTTCTCGTCGATCTGCCGCACACCGTCTCGCTGGAGCATGGCGACGCGCTGGAGCTTTCCGACGGGCGGCTCGTCGAGGTCGTGGCCGCGCCCGAGCCGCTTTACGAGGTCACGGGCGACCTGCCGCGGCTGGCCTGGCATATCGGGAACCGTCACACGCCCTGCCAGGTGGCGCCTGGGCGGCTCTTCATCCGGCGCGATCACGTGCTCCGCGACATGCTGGACCGCCTCGGCGCCCGGATCGAGGAGGCCGAGGCGCCCTTCACCCCCGAGGGCGGCGCCTACGGCCACGGCAGGACCCACGCCCATGCTCACTGAGCCCGGGGCGGATGCGCTCCTTACCCTCGCGCAGTGGCTCTCGCCGGCCTATCCCACGGGCGGCTTCGCCTGGTCCCACGGGCTCGAGACCGAGATCGCCGAGGGGCGGGTGCGCGACCGGGAGAGCTTCGCGGCCTGGCTCGCCGACGTGCTGGAGCATGGGGCGGGGCGCGCTGACGCGGTGTTCCTGATGGAAGGCTGGCGCGCGGAGACCCCCGCGGAGGTGCGGGAGGCCGACGCCACGGCCCGCGCCTTCGCGCCCTCGGCCGAGCGTCGCGCCGAGACCGTGGAGCAGGGCGCGGCCTTCGCCCGCACCACCGCCGCCGTCTGGGGGCTCGACCTCGCGCCGATGGCCCAGCCCGTGGCGGTGGGGCGCGCCGCGCGCCTCATGGGCCTGCCCGGGGAAGAGACGCTGCGGCTCTACCTCCACGCCTTCGCCACCGCGCTCGCCGGTGCGGCGCAGCGTCTCGTGCCCCTCGGCCAGACCGAGGCGCAACAGGCGCTCGCCGGGGCCGCGCCGCTTTGCGCGCGGCTCGCGCGGGAGGCGGGCGCGCTCGGGCCCGACGATCTGTCCTCCATCGCATGGGCGGCCGACATCGCCTCCATGCGCCACGAAACTCTCGAGACGAGGCTTTTCCGCTCATGACCATGAACGGCCCCCTTCGCGTCGGAATCGGGGGCCCGGTGGGCGCGGGCAAGACGACGCTCACCGCCGCGCTGGCCCGCGCCCTCGCGCCCGATCACTCCATCGGCGTCATCACCAACGACATCTACACGCGGGAGGACGCCGAGGCGCTTCTGCGGATGCAGGTTCTCCCCGGGGACCGGGTGATCGGGGTGGAGACGGGCGGCTGCCCGCACACCGCGATCCGCGAGGACGCCTCGATCAACCTCGCCGCCGTGGCCGAGCTCTCCGCCCGTCATCCGGGCCTCGAGATCGTGCTGATCGAGTCGGGCGGCGACAACCTCGCGGCCAATTTCAGCCCTGAGCTCGCGGATCTGACGATCTACATGATCGACGTCGCCATGGGGCAGGACATCCCGCGCAAGAAGGGGCCGGCGCTGATGCGCTCGGATCTGCTGGTCATCAACAAGACGGACCTCGCGCCCCATGTGGGCGTCGATCTCGAGGAGATGCGCCGGGACGCCGCCGAGAACCGGCAGGGCCGGCCCACCGTCTTCGCCGCGCTGCGCCAGGGCGAGGGTGTGGCGGAGGCGGTGGCGCATCTGCGGGAACTGGGCGGGCTCGCGCCGCGCCCGCTGCGCGCGGCGCGCTAGGGCCGGGCGCGCTGCGGGCCGCGTCAGCCGCCCGCGCCGGCGCGATACCATTCGGAGAGGGCCTGCCGCTCCTCCCCGGTCATGTAGGTGAGGTTGCCGGGCGGCATGGCGTGGCTCGCCCCGGCCTGCAGGAAGATCGCGCGGGCCTGGCGCGCGACGTCCGCCTCGGTCTCGAGCGCGACACCCTTGGGCGCCCAGTGCAGCCCCTGCCAGAGCGGCTCGCGCGCGTGGCACATGGAGCAGCGGGCGAGCACGATGCCGTGGGCCGTCCCGAACCCCTCGGCGGCGGCGAAGCGCGCCGCGGCGCCGGTCTCGGGCAGCGCGGCCTCCGCGGGCGCGGGGCCGCGGCCGGGCAGGGCGGAGAGCCACATGATCGCGAGGAAAAGGATCGCCGTCGCCGCCCATGTCCAGTTCGGGCGGCCCTTACGGGCGTGCAGGGTGTTGAAGTAGTGCCGGATCGTCACCCCCATCAGGAAGACGAGCGCCCCGATCGCCCAGGCATGGGGCGTGCCGAAGGCCAGCGGGTAGTGGTTCGACAGCATCAGGAAGATGACCGGCAGGGTGAGGTAGTTGTTGTGGGTGGAGCGGAGCTTGGCGATCCGCCCGTATTCGGGATCCGGCACGCGCCCGGCCTTGAGGTCGCCCACGACGATGCGCTGGTTCGGCATGATCACGAGGAAGACGTTCGCCGTCATGATCGTCGCGGTGAAGGCGCCGAGATGCAGAAGCGCCGCGCGCCCCGTGAAGACCTGGTTGAGGCCCCACGACATCGCCACGATGACCCCGAAGAGCACCAGCATCAGCACCACGGGCCGGTGGCCGAGGGGCGACCGGCAGAGCCCGTCGTAGATCAGCCAGCCGAGCGCGATGGAGCCCGCCGAGAGCAGCACCGCCTGGAAGACCGAGAGATCCGCCTTCGCGGGATCGATCAGGTAAAGTTCCGCCCCCGCCCAGTAGAGGATCATCAGGAGCGCCGCGCCCGACAGCCAGGTGGCGTAGCTTTCCCACTTGAACCAGGTGAGTTCCTCGGGCAGCCGCTCGGGCGCCACGGCGTATTTCTCGATGTGGTAGAAGCCGCCGCCATGCACCTGCCATTCCTCGCCGGTCACGCCCTCGGGCATGCCGGGCCGTCGCACCAGCCCGAGATCGAGCGCGATGAAATAGAACGAGGTGCCGATCCAGACCATCGCGGTGACGACGTGCAGCCAGCGCACGGCGAAGGCGATCCAGTCCCAGAAGATGGCGAAATCGAGCATGGCGAAGCCTCCGGTGGGCACCGCCCCGGCATAGCGCCGCCGCGCGCGGGAGGAAAGACCAGCCGCGCCGCCCGCGGGCCGCGGGACCGCGCCTGCCGAAGGATCGGGCCGCGGCGCGGCGCCTAGCTGCCGCGATAGGTGGAATAGCCGTAGGGCGACAGCAGGAGGGGCACATGGTAATGCGCCGCGCGATCCGCCATGCCGAAGCGGATCGGCACCTCGTCGAGGAAGAGCGGCTCCGCGGCGGCCGCGCCTTGTGCGCGCAGGTAGTCCCCGGCGGCGAAGACCAGCTCGTAAACGCCTGTCTCGAAATCCTTTTCGGGCAGGATAGGCCCGTCCGTCCGGCCGTCGGCGTTGGTGGTGGCGCGGGCCACCTCGCGGCGCGTGCCGTTCTCGATCCGGTAAAGCGCGATCGCAATCCCCGCCGCCGGGCGGCCCGCCGCGGTGTCCAGCACATGGGTCGTGAGATAGCCCGCCATGGCGCGCCCCCTTTTCTTCCGTCTCGCTTTCCGGTCTCATCCCGCGCGCGTCCCGTCAAGCAGGAGGACCGAGGTGCAGCGCTACCCCCGCGACATGACAGGCCACGGCCCCACGCCCCCCGACCCGCGCTGGCCCGGGGCCGCGCGGGTGGCGGTGCAGATCGTGCTCAACTACGAGGAGGGCGGCGAGAACTGCATCCTGCACGGCGACGCGGCCTCCGAGGCCTTCCTGTCGGAAATCTCGGGCGCCGAGCCCTGGCCGGGCGAGCGCCACTGGAACATGGAGTCGATCTACGAATACGGCGCGCGGGCCGGGTTCTGGCGGCTCCACCGGATGCTGGCCGGCCTGCCCGTCACCGTCTTCGGGGTGGCCACGGCGCTCGCCCGCGCGCCCGAGCAGGTGGCGGCGATGAAGGACGCCGGCTGGGAGATCGCGAGCCACGGGCTCAAGTGGATCGAGCACCGCGCGATGCCCGAAGAAGAGGAGCGCGCGCAGATGGCCGAGGCCATCCGCCTGCACGCCGAGGTCGTCGGCGCGCGCCCGCGCGGCTGGTACACCGGGCGCTCCTCGATGAACACCGTTCGCCTTGCCGCCGAGGAGGGCGGCTTCGCCTATGTCGCCGACAGCTACGCCGACGATCTGCCCTACTGGATCCGCACCGGCGGGCGCGATCAGCTCGTCGTGCCCTACACGCTCGACGTGAACGACATGCGCTTCGCCGTGCCGGCCGGGTTCGGCTCGGGCGCGGAGTTCGAGCGCTACGTGACGGACGCCTTCGACACGCTCTACGCCGAAGGATCGGCCGGGGCGCCGAAGATGCTGTCCATCGGGCTGCATTGCCGCCTCGCAGGGCGGCCGGGCCGGGCCGCTGCGCTCGCCCGCGCGCTCGACCACATGCGCGGCCATGACGGCGTCTGGTTCGCCACGCGGCTCCAGATCGCCGAGCACTGGGCGCGGGAGCACCCGCCCACGGGCCGCGCGCGTCCCTCCGAGATGGACCGCGACGCCTTCGTGGCGGCCTTCGGCGGCATCTTCGAGCACTCCCCCTGGATCGCGGAGCGCGCCTGGGCGCTGGAGCTGGGCCCCACTCACGACACGGCGCGCGGGGTTCACGCGGCGCTGGCGCGCGTCTTCCGCAGCGCCTCGGAGAAGGAGCGGCTGGGCGTGCTCCGCGCGCATCCCGACCTCGCTGGGCGGCTCGCTGTGGCGCGGCGGCTCACCGAGGCGAGCGCGGCGGAGCAGGCCGCGGCCGGGCTCGACGCGCTCACCGACGCGGAGCGGGAAAAATTCACTTCTTTCAACGCGGCTTACACCGAGAAGTTCGGGTTTCCCTTCATCATCGCCGTGCGCGATCACGACAAGGCGGGCATCCTCGCGGCCTTCGAGCGGCGGCTGGCCAACGACCGCGAGGCCGAGGTCGCGGAAGCCTGCCGGCAGGTGGAGCGGATCGCCGAGCTTCGGCTGCGGGAGGCGCTCGGATGAGCCGGGAGATCGTGGCGCGCCCCCTCGACGCGGCGGCCTTCGCACCCTTCGGCGACGTGCTGGAGGCCGCGGGCGCGCCCGACCAGCTCATCAATGCCGGGCGGTGCAGGCGCTTCCACGACCGCGCGCGGCTCGATTTCGGCGACGGGCGGGCGGGGATCAGCCTCTTTCGCGCCGAGCCCCGCGCGCTGCCGCTGGAGCTCGACCTCGTGGAGCGCCATCCCGATGGCAGCCAGGCCTTCCTGCCGATGACCGCCGATCCCTTCCTCGTCGTGGTGGCGCCGGACGAGGGCGGGCGCCCGGGCCGGCCGCTGGCGTTCCTGACGCGGCCGGGGCAGGGCGTGAACTACCTGCGCGGCACCTGGCACGGGGTTCTGGCGCCGCTCGCCGCGCAGGGGCTCTTCGCCGTGGTGGACCGGATCGGCCCCGGCGCGAACCTCGAGGAGCATGTCTTCGCCACGCCCTGGCGGATCACGGCGGGCTGAGCGGCGGGTGGCGGTTCACGTCCTTGTAGAGAAGGTAGCGGAAGGGCCCCGGCCCCCCGGCATAGCAGGCCTGCGGGCAGAAGGCGCGGAGCCACATGAAATCGCCCGCCTCCACCTCCACCCAGTCGCGGTTGAGCCGGTAGACGCCCTTGCCCTCCAGCACGTAGAGCCCGTGCTCCATCACATGGGTCTCGAGGAAGGGAATCGCCGCGCCGGGCTCGAGCGTCACGATCGTCACGTGCATGTCGTGGCGCAGGTCGTCCGGGTCCATGAAGCGGGTCGTGGCCCAGCCCCCCTCGGTGCCGGGCATCGGGTCGGGCGCGATCTCGGCCTCGCTGGTGACGAAGGGGGCGGGAAGGTCCAGCCCCTCGACGGCCTGGTGGCGCTTGCGGATCCATTGCAGGCGGGCCGGTTCGCCGCCCTCGTTGCGCAGCCGCCACTGCGTGCCGGGCGGCAGGAAGGCGAAGCTCCCGGGCGCGAGCCGGTGCGTGGCCCCCGCGAAGGAGAGCGCCGCCGTCCCGCCGGTGACGAAAAGCGCGGCCTCGGCCTCGGGGTCGGGTTCGGGGCGGTCGGAGCCGCCGCCGGGGGCGACCTCCAGCGCATATTGCGCGAAACTCTCGGCGAAGCCGCTCATCGGGCGGGCCAGCACCCAGGCGCGCGTTTCCCGCCAGAAGGGCAGGCGGCTTGCCACGATGTCGCGCTGCACGCCGGCCGGGATGACGGCGTAGGCCTCGGTGAAGACGGCCCGGCCGGTCAGAAGATCGCCCTGGCCGGGATGCCCGCCCGGCGGGGCGGCGTATCGCCTGTCGGTCATGCGCTCGCGGTCCTTCAGCTTCTGGCCTCTCGCGCCTTTGTCGGACGAAACGGCGCGGCTGTCACGTCCCTCGCGCGCCAGGGGCGTTGACGCAAGTCAAGGCCCCGCCCGCGCCGTGATGTTCAGGTGGGCGCAGCGACGGCGGGGAGGCGGCGATGGCAGCGACAGCAAGCGGACCCGAAGGGCTGCCCGCGGAGAGGTTGCAGACACGCTGCGACCCGTCCGCGTTCCCCTTCGCCAGCACGGCCGAGCTCGACGGGCCGGCCGACCTGATCGGGCAGGAGCGCGCGCTCGACGCGATCCGCCTTGCCGGCGCGATCCCGCACCGGGATTTCAACGTCTTCGCCCTCGGGCCCGAGGGCACGGGGCGCCACAGCGCGCTCATGCGGATCCTGGGCGAGGCGGCCGCCGATCGGCCGCGCCCGAAGGACTGGGTCTACGTCAACAACTTCGAGGCCGAGCACAAGCCGCGCGCGATCGGGCTGCCCGCCGGCGTGGCGATCCCCCTCCGCGCGGCGATGCAGGACCTCGTGGACGATCTGGCCAGTGATCTGCCCGCGCTTTTCGAGTCCGATGACTACCAGAGCCAGCGCCGCGCCATCGAGCAGGAGTTCAGCGAGGAAGAGGAGTCCTCGCTCGAGGAGTTCGCCGAGCGCGCCCGCGCCGAGGACATCGCGCTCCTGCGCACGCCGATGGGCTTCATGCTGAGCGCGCTGCGCGACGGCGAGCTCGTCAAACCCGACGACTACCGCAAACTCGACGAGGAGGAGCGCGCCGAGATCGACGCCAAGATCGCGCGCCTTCAGGAGGAGCTGGCGGTCGTGCTGCGCGAGGCGCCGCGCCGCGCCAAGCGCCACCGCGAACGGGTGGAGGCGCTGAACGCGGCGATGGCCAAGCGCGTGGTGGACGCGCGCGTGGCCGAGGTGGCCGAAGCCTTCGACACCATTCCGGACATCCAGGATTTCGTGGCCGAGCTGCGCGAGGACATCGTGGCCAACGCCGAGCTCTTCCTGCGCCGCGCCGCGCAGTCGAAGGACGCCCCGTTCCCCGACACCGTGGGCAAGGCGCACATGGACCCGGTCTTCGGCCGCTACGCCGTCAACGTCATGGTGGGGCAGGAGGCCGAGACCGAGACCGGCGCGCCGCTCGAGCACGAGGCGCTGCCGACGCTCGACCGCGTGGTCGGGCGGATCGAGCACGCCACGCATATGGGCTCCCTCGTCACGAACTTCACTATGATCAAGCCCGGCGCGCTGCACCGCGCCAACGGCGGCTTTCTCGTGCTCGACGCGCGGCGCATCCTGTCCGAGCCCTACGCCTGGGACGGGCTCAAACGCTGCCTGCGCAACGGCGAGATCACCATCTCCTCGCTCGGCGAGCGGATGAGCCTCGTCTCCACCACCTCGCTCGAGCCCGACCCGATCCCGCTCGACCTTCGGGTGGCGCTGGTGGGCGACCGGATGCTCCATGCGCTGCTGGTGATGCTCGATCCGGATTTCGCACGTCTTTTCAAGCTTCAGGCCGATTTCGACGATGTCGCGGACCGCGACGACGAGACGCTGATGGGCTTCGCGCGGCTTTTCGGATCGCAGGCGCGCGCGGCGGGGCTGCGCGCGCTCACGGCGGCGGGCGTCGCGCGTCTCGCCGACGAGGCGGCCCGCCTTGCGGGCGACACGGAAAAGCTCAGCCTGCGGCTCGAGGCGCTGGGCAACCTGATGCAGGAGGCCGACCATTACGCCGGCGCGCGGGGCGGAGAAGAGATCGGCGCCGGGGACATCGCGGCCGCGGTCACGGCGCGCGAGCGCCGCGCCTCGCGCCTCCGCGACCGGATGCAGGAGGCGATCCGCCGCGGCACCGTGCTCATCGACACCGCGGGCGCGGAGGTCGGGCAGATCAACGGGTTGTCGGTCATCGGGCTGGGCGACTACGCCTTCGGCCGGCCCTCGCGGATCACCGCGCGGGTGCGCCTGGGCGCGGGCAAGCTCGTGGACATCGAGCGCGAAGTGGAGCTTGGCGGCCCGCTGCATTCCAAGGGCGTGATGATCCTGTCGGGCTACCTCACGGGCACCTACGCGCGCGATCTGCCCTTCTCGCTTCATGCGAGCCTCGTCTTCGAGCAGAGCTATGGCGGCGTCGACGGCGACAGCGCCTCCTCCGCGGAGCTTTACGCGCTGCTGTCGGCGCTTGCGGGGTTGCCGATCGACCAGGGCCTCGCCGTGACGGGCTCGATCAACCAGAAGGGCGAGGTTCAGCCCATCGGCGGGGTGAACGAGAAGATCGAGGGCTTCTTCGAGACCTGCGCCGCGCGCGGCCTGACGGGGCGGCAGGGCGTGCTCATCCCCGAGGCGAACGTGGCCCACCTGATGCTGCGCGACGAGGTGGTGGAGGCGGTGCGCGCGGGCGGGTTCCGCGTGATCCCGGTGTCGCACATCGACGAGGGGGTCGGGATCCTGACCGGAACGCCCGCGGGCACGCGCGGCGAGGACGGGGAATTCCCGCCCGAGAGCGTCAACGGGCGCGTGGACGCGGCGCTGCGCCGCTTCGCCGAGGCGCGGCGCGCCTTCGTGCGGGCGCCGTCGCATCCGGGCGCCGGGGGACCGGACGGGGAGGGCGCGCCATGAGCGCCCCCGCGCCGCGGCTTCTCGTCGGGGCGGGCAGCTTCGCGGAGGCGCGGCGCGCCCTGCGCCTGGCCGAACTGCTGCGGGGGCGCGCGCTCGGCCGGGTGGGCGGGCTCCTCTTGGCCGATCCGCTGCCGGGCCGCCTGGCCGAGCTGCCGGGGCAGAGGCTGGTGAGTTTCGGCGGAGAGCTGTCGCCTGCGCCGGGCCGGGCGGCCTTCGCGCGCCTTGCGTCCGGCGACGCGCGCGCCTTCGAGGCGGCGCTGCGCGCCTTCGCCGCGCAGGCCGGCACCGGCTGGAGTTTCGAGCGGCGGGAGGCCGAGCTGGCGGAGGGGCTTCTGGGCGCGGCGGCGGACTGGGATCTCGTGGTGATCGGGCAGGGCGCGGACACCGCGGCCGCCGGGCGCGTGGTGCTCGTGTCGGCACGAGGGAACGCGCCCGGGCCGCTCTACCCGCTGGCGGCCGACCTGGCCGGCCGGATGGGCGCGGATCTCGTCGAATCGGGGCTCGACGCGGCCGGTCGCGCGCGGCTCGGCCGGATGAGCGTCGCCTGCCTCGTGATCGACCGGGCCGACGCGCTGGCGCTGGGCCGCGCGGGGCTGCGCGCCCTTCTTGACGCGGCGCGGGGTCCCGTGCTGCTGGCGGCGCCGCGCGCGGGCTGACGCGGCGCCCCGCGGCGCGCTTCGCCCCGCCCGGAACGGCGACGAAGATTCACCCGAAACACGACACCTTTCAGACACTTTCTCGCGCCTCAATGGCCGCAATCCTCCTGTCTAAGGAGGGTTCGCATCCTGCCTTGCGTCAAGGACGAGGACGAGGACGTGACCGAGCAGACCGAAGACATCGCCGTCGATCCGGCAGAAGAGTTCGGGGACGCGCTGCGCCCCGGGACCGAGCTGTGCGGCGGCCAGTACACCATCGACAGCTACCTGAACTCCGGCGGGTTCGGGATCACCTATCTTGCGCGCGACAGCCTGGGCCGGAAGGTCGTGATCAAGGAGTGCTTTCCCGGCGCCATGTGCTGCCGCAAGAGCGACAACGTGCGGCTGCGCTCGCGCTCCTACCAGTCCGATTTCGACAAGATCATCGAGCTGTTCGAGCGCGAGGCGCGCGCGCTTTCCGCGCTCGAGCATCCGAACATCGTGGGCGTGCACCAGATCTTCAAGGACAACGGCACCGCCTACATGGCGCTCGATTTCATCGAGGGGCGGGACCTTCTCCAGATCATGGAGGAGGAGCGGGACCTGCTGACGCCCCGGACGATAAAGCGGCTGCTGATCCAGTTGCTCGACGCCGTGGCCTACATCCACGAGCGCGGGATCCTGCACCGCGACATCTCGCCCGACAACATCCTGCTCGATCCCGACAACAGTCCGGTGCTGATCGACTTCGGCGCGGCGCGCGAAAGCGCGAGCCGCGCCAGCCGGATCCTGTCCAAGGTGCACACGGTGAAGGACGGCTACTCGCCGCAGGAATACTACCTCGCGGGCAGCTACCAGGGCCGCTCGAGCGATCTCTACGCCCTTGCCGCCACCTTCTACCATCTCATCAACGGCCGTCCGCCGCCGAACAGCCACCTGCGGCTTGCCGCGACGGCCGAGAACCGCCTCGACCCCTATGTCCCCCTCGGCAACGGCACGAAGGGCTACGACGCCTATTTCCTCACCGCGCTCAACCAGTGCCTGAGCGTCTTTCCCAAGGATCGCCTCGACAGCGCCGAGGAGTGGCGCGAGATGGTGGACACCGAGCGCCGCGAGGCCATGCTGCGCGCCCAGGCGCAGAAGGACAAGGACATGGAGCACAAGATCTCCATGCTCGTCACGCAGTCCCTTCAGGCGATCGAAGAGGACGACAGGACCGCGCCATCGGCCACGGAGGCCGCGGCCCGGGAGGCGGTCGCGGCGCGGGCGCCGGGCGAGCCGCTGACCGTGCCGGTCGGCTCGCGGATGTCCGACTTCCCGTCGCGGATCCGTCCGCGCCGCGATCCCGTCTCCTTCGAGGATCTTTATCCGGAGGCGGAGGCGCGGCCTGCCGCCAGCCGCGGGCCCGCGGCCGCGCCGCCCGCCGCCGCCCCGGCGCCGCGGCTGCTGCCACGGCTGCTTTCGGGCGCGGCCCGGTTCCTGTGGCGGCGGCCCCGAACCCGTCCCGGCAATTACAGAGAGGCGCAGAGACAGAGATGAGGCAGCTCCGAGACGTGATCGTGCGCAAGCGCCCCCGGGCGCGCCAGGAGGACAGTTCCGAAGACGTGCCCTATGTCCGGGATTTCGCCGAGATCGCGGCCGAGCGCCCGCGCCGCGCCGAGGGCGGGGCGACGGCGGAGAACGGCGGCGACACGCCCGGGCGCGACGTCGCCGAGGAGCTCGTCCAGATCGCCGGGGCCCGCACCGCGCCGCCCGCGCCCGAGGCGCCCGCGCAGGACGGCGCCGACGACGCCGAGACCGCCGCGCCGAAGATCTGGGATCTCGAGCCGGAGCCGGACCCCGACCGGGAGGATGCGGCCCCCGAGGCGCCCGCCCCGGCCGTGGCGCCCGGCCGGACCGCGCGCGCCGGACGGGTCAAGACCCGGCTTTTGGGCTTTCACGGCGAGGAGTTGCCGAAGGATGTCTTCGCGCAGCCGCCCGTCGCGCGCGCGCCCACCGCCGAGTTCCCGGCCGGCTGGCTCGTCGTGGTGGAAGGGCCCGGCCGCGGGGCCTCCTTCTCGGTCGCCGCGGGCGTGTCGACCATCGGGCGGGGCGACGGGCAGACCATCCAGCTCGATTTCGGCGATACCAGCATCTCGCGCGATCACCACGCGGCGGTCGCCTACGACGACGAGCAGAACCGCTTCTTCGTCGGTCACGGCGGCAAGTCGAACATCGTGCGGCGCAATGGCAACCCCGTGCTCGCCACCGAGGATCTGGAGGATGGCGACCTGATCCGCGTGGGCAAGACGGTGCTGCGCTTCGTCGCCCTGTGCGGTCCCGGCTTCCGTTGGGAGTTGGGCGAAACGGACGGGCAGGCCGATGCTGCAGGCCGCTGAACTGCTTCTCGATACCGCCTCGGCGCTGTCTCAGGGGCGCCGGGAGCGGCAGGAGGATGCCGTGATCACGGGCTTTCCCCAAGGCGGGGAGATCGGCATCGCCGTGCTGTCGGACGGCATGGGCGGCCATGCCGCGGGCGACCTGGCGAGCCGTCTCATCGTCACGGAGGTCTTCAGCGAACTCATGCTGCACGGCGCCGAGGCCGACCGCTTCCGCGACGCCACCCCGGCCATCCTGCGTCACGCGGTGGAGGGCGCGAACGAAAGCGTCCGCGCCCATGGCGACGCCCGGAGCGACCGCGACGGGATGGGCGGGACCGTCGTGGCCACCGTGGTGCAGGGCGGCTGCCTGCACTGGGCGTCGGTGGGCGACTCGCCGCTCTACCTCTTTCGCGACGGAGCCCTCTCGCGGCTCAACGAGGACCACTCCCTGGCGGCGCAGATCGACCTGATGGTGAGCGAGGGGCTGATGGACGCCGAGGTGGCGCGCTGCCACCCGCAGCGCAATTGCCTGTCAGCGGTGCTGATGGGAGAGGCGATCGAGCGGATGGACTGCCCGGCAGAGCCGCTTCCGCTTGTGCAGGGCGACGTGGTGCTGATGGCCAGCGACGGTCTGCAATTCCTCGACGACGCCACGATCGCGGGCATTCTCGGGCGTCATTCCGCGCAGTCGAGCGACGCGATCGCCGCGGCGTTGCTCGACGGCGTGGCCGCGCTCGACGATCCCGACCAGGACAACGTCGCGCTGGTCGTCATCCGGGTTTCGGACGCGCAGACGCCCTCGCGCCGGGGCATGGCGCCCTTTCTTCCCGGGGCCGATGGCCGCTTCGCGCCCGGCGCGGCGGCGGCCAGCGCCTTCGGCGCCCTGCGCCAGCTTGTCGGCGGCGCGCGCCAGCGGAGGTCGACGTGACGGTCGCCCCGCGCATCGACGCGGCCGGCGCGCTGGCCCGGCTGGAGGCGGCACGCGACGCGCGCGCCCTGCCGCCGCGTGCCGCGGATCGCTGCGGGCGCATCATCGACGCGCTGCGCCGTCCCGTCCGCGTGGCGATCCTGGGCCTGCCGGGGGCGGGAAAGCGCCGGCTTCTCGATGCGTTTGCCGGACATGCGATCGCGGCCGGCGACACGGTGCCGCCGACCTGCCAGCTTGCCTTCGGCGAGGCGGCGCGGACCACGGCCACGCTCGCGGACGGCGCGACGCTGACACGCGACGGGCTGCCCGACGCGGCGCTTCTGGCCAAGGGCGCGGTCTTCCTGCGGATCGAGGCGCCGCTGCCCGCGCTGCGCCGCATGTCCTTTCTTCTGGTGGCGGCCGAGGGCACGCCGCGCGACATGCGCGCGGCGCTGCGCTGGTGTGCGCCGCGCACCGATCTGGCGCTCTGGTGCACGCGGCGCTTCGGCGAGGAGGAGCGGGCGTTCTGGCGCGACGGGCCCGAGGCGCTCAAGCATCACGCGCTTCTGGTGCAGACCGACCCGGACGCGCCCGCCGTCGAAGGCTGGGCCGAGGCCGGCTTCGACGGACGCTACCCCGTCGCGCCGGCGGCTGACGGCACGGCCGGGACGCTGGCGGGCATGGAGGCGCTTTTCGCGCGCCTCGCGCGCGACATCGACCACGCGCTGGCCGAGGATCTGGACGCCGCGATGCTGTTCCTGAACCGCTTCGAGCCGAGGCCCGCCGCCGAGACCGCGGACGCCGAAGACGACAGCGCCCCCGCGCCGAACCGTCCCGCCGACGCGGGGTCCCCGCCCGCCGATCCGGGCGCGGCCGTGGCCGAACCGCGCCGCCCGGCCGACGTGATGCGCCTGTCGCGCCCCTTTCTCTACCTCCGCGCCCGCGCCCGCGCGCTTCTCGAACGCCTCGCCGACGCCGAGGCGCAGGGCGGCTGGGCCGGCGACGTGCTGGCCCATTGCACGGAGACCACCGAGCGCCTGGCCGACCTGCTGGAGGCCGACGCGCCCGACGACGTCTCGGGCGCCGCGCTGCACCGCGCGGTGATCGAGGCGAGCGAGCTTGCCGTGCTGCTCCAGCTCGAGGGCGGCGAGGAGCAGGCCCGCGAGGCCGCGACGCTTCTTCTGCAACTGCGCGAGGAGTTCGCGCAGGAACTCGCGGCATGACCCCGCTGCGCCCCATCGCCGGCGCGCCGCGCCGACCTGACCACGCCGCGTGGCCCCCGCCGGGCCGCGCCGCCATCCCCCGGGGGACCGTTTGACATGACTGCCGAAAAACTCCGCCTCGACCCTGCCGAGCGTGTGCCGCCGAAATCGGGCCTCCTGTCGGCCACCTATGCCGGGTTCTCGGGCCTCGCCGGCCGGATCGAGACCCTCGACCGGGCCATCGCCGATATCGGCGAGGCCGGCGATCGCGCGATCGACATCGCCGCGCAGCGGATGCGCAAGCGGCTGCGCGAGTTCGAGCCGAGCGTGACGATGATCGGGCAGGTGAAGGCGGGCAAGACCTCGCTCGTCAACGCGATGATCGGCTGGCCGGGCCTTCTGCCGGCCGACGTCAATCCGTGGACCTCGGTGGTCACCTCCCTGCACATGGACCCGCGCCAGACCGCGGTGGGCAATTCGGCGCGGTTCCGTTTCTTCAGCGAGGAGGAGTGGGGCCGGCTGCTGGAGCGCGGCGGCCGCGTGGGCGAGCTGGCCCGCCGCGCCGGCGCCGAGCAGGAGATCGAGAAGGTCCGACAGCAGCTCGAGGAGATGCGCGAGAAATCGCGCCGCAGGCTCGGCCGGAAGTTCGAGATGCTGCTCGGGCAGGAGCATGACTACGGCTATTTCGACGAGGAGCTCGTCCAGCGTTACGTCTGCCTCGGCGACGATCTCGACGCCAGCCCGGAGGACCGGCAGGGCCGTTTCGCCGACATCACCAAGGCCGCGGACCTGCATTTCGGTCAGCCCGAGCTGCCGATGAAGCTGTGCATCCGCGACACGCCGGGCGTGAACGACACCTTCATGATCCGCGAGCAGATCACCATCCACGCGATCCGCGAAAGCCGGATCTGCGTGGTGGTGCTGTCGGCGCATCAGGCGCTGTCGTCGGTGGACATGGCGCTGATCCGGCTGATCTCGAACATCAAGTCGCGCGAGGTCGTCATCTTCGTGAACCGCATCGACGAGCTGGCCGACCCGGGGCGGGAGGTGCCGGAGATCCGCGACAGCATCCGGGCCACGCTGCAGAGCCATGGCGGCCCGGCCGAGGCGCAGATCATCTTCGGCAGCGCCTTCTGGGCCAACCACGCGCTGAGCGGCCGCTATGACGGGCTCAAGGGCGCGAGCGGCGAGGCGCTGCTCAACTGGGCGCAGTCGGAGGTGTCCGCCGAGAACGCCGACCCGTCCGTCGACTCGATGATCTGGAGCCTGTCGGGCTTGCCCGCGCTCGGCAAGGCCATCGCCGAACGCGCCGACAGCGGCCCCGGCGCGGAGCTCGAGGCGAAGATCGCGCGCGCGGCGCGCAACCTCGCGAACGGTCTTTCCGCCTCGCGCAGCGTCGTCTCGCGCGGCGCGGAGGGCGCGTCCGTCACGCCGATCGACCCGGACCGGATCGGCGCCGAGATCGACCGGATCGAGGCCGAACGGCTGGAAGAGCTGCGCAGCCGCCTCGACGCCGCGCTCGACGACTTCCGCGGGCGCGCGGCCGGCACGCACCGCACCTTCCTCGACCGTGCGGTCGCCTCGCTCATCCAGCACCTGGAGAAGCACGGCGAAAAGAAGGTCTGGATCTACGAGCCGAGCGGGCTGCGCCTGCTTCTGCGCTCCGGCTATCGGGTCTACGCGCGCGCGGCCTCGAAGATCGGCGAGGACGTGTTCTACCGCACCACATCGGAGATCTGCGATCTCTACCTGCGCGCCTTCTCCATCCCCGAGAAGAGTTTCGCGCTCGAGGCGCCGCCGGTGCCCGCCGCCCCCGCGCCGGTGCTTCTGGGTCAGACCATCGCGCTCGACCTCAAGGGCAACTGGTGGACCCGCTGGTGGCGGCGGCGGCGCAGCTACGCGTCCTTCGCGCGCGAGTTCACCGATCTCATCCACGCCGAGACGCTGCCCGTCGTGCAGGCGCTCGAGACCGATCACGCGGCCGCCTACGCGCGGGGGATCGAGGCGGCGCTCGCGGAATTCCTGTCGGGCCAGCGCGCGGTCCTCATGGACCTGGCCGAGCGCGCCGATCTCGACGCGGGCGAGCTGCGCGCGCAGATCGGCGGCGGCCAGCAGCGCTGGGACACGCTGAAATCCACGCTGTCGGTGCTGGCAGCCTTCGACAACACCTGACCCGGAGGAGGGCGCGACCCATGTCCGAGACCAGCGAGATCCAGAGCCTGCCCGTGAGCGGCCGCAAGCCCCGCATCGTGCTGATGGGCGAATTCAGTTCCGGCAAGAGCACGCTGGCGAACCTGCTGATGGAGCAGGCCGTCTCGCCCGTGAAGGTGATCGCCACCCAGCTGCCCCCGGTGTGGTACAGCGAAGGCGACGGTGCGCCCTTCCGCATCACCCATGCGGGCGAGCATGTCAGGCTCGACGCCGAGGGCCTCAGCCGCGTCGGCGTGGAGGACACGCGCGCCGTGCGCGTCTTCCTGCGCGCGGGCATCCTCGGGCTTTGCGACCTCATCGACGCGCCCGGCACCTCGGACCCGAACATGGATCCCGAAGTCTGGCAGGCCGTGCTCGAGGAGGCGGATGCGGTGATCTGGTGCACGCCGGCCACCCAGGCCTGGCGCCAGTCCGAGGCCGCGGTCTGGGAGGAGGTGCCGCTCGAATTGCAGGAGAAGAGCCTGCTGCTCGTCACGCGGATGGACAAGATCCTGTCCGAGACCGACCGGACGCGCGTCTTCCGCCGGGTGGAGCGCGCGGTCGAGGGTTGTTTCCACGCCGTCTACCCGATCTCGCTTACCGAGGCGCTGGAGGCCGAGGGCGATCCCGAGCTCTGGGAGGAAAGCGGCGCGGCGGCCTTCACCGATGCGCTGGTGGAGCTTCTGGAGGATCTCGTCGAGCAGGTCGCCCGGCGTCCGAAGGGCGCGCCGCGCCTTCCCTCGGCGGCCCCGGCCGAGACCGGGTCGGCGGGCGCGGAGGCCGCGGCACCCGAAAAGATCGCCGATCGCCTGCGCGCCCGCCAGAGCGGGCAGCCGCCGCAGGAGAGCGCCGGGGCGCCCGACACCGACGCCGCGGGCCCCGACGAGGACGAGGCGCAGCCCGAACGCCCCGGAGAGCCGGCACCGGCCGACGCCGCAGTGCTGCCGCGCCGCGTGGCGCCGCCATCGGGCGGCGGCCGCCGCCGCGCACGCCCGGGGCCGGGCGAGAAGGCGCCGTCGCTCTTCTGACGGGGGCGCGGCCCGGGCGGCGCGCACGCGGGGCTTGTATCCGCGGGCGCGCTGACGCAGAACGGCGGGCATCCACAGACCCGGACAGGCCCGCCGATGACCGCCGATGATCTCGCCCAGCTGCGCGCCGATCTGCCCGAATGCGAACTCGCGGTGTTCGCCGACGTTTTCTCGGGGACCGTGCTCGCCGCCGACGCCGCGCTGAAACACCCGCAGGAGAACCTCGACGCGCTGTGCGCCGAGGCGGCCCGGCTCCTTTCCGGCGCGGGCGCGTTCGAGGGGGCGGAGCCCGACACCGCCGTGGTGCTGACCCCGGTGACCTGCCGCGCCTTTTTCCGCGATCCCGCCGAGCCGGGCGAGGCGCTGTGCTGCCTCTGCGCGCCGGGCGTCCCGCCCGAGCGGCTTCTCGAGGCGGGGCGCGCCGCGTTCGCGGGGGCGGGATGAGCGGGTCCGGACCCATGGGCCGGGGGGCGCGCCCTTGAACGGGCTCGACGATCTGCGCGCCGTGCTGCGGCGGGTGGCCTCCGAAGGGGTGGCGCCCGCGCGGGAACATGCGCTTTCGGCCCCCGAGGACGCGCTCGCCGTCATCGTCCGGCAGATCGACGCCACCGTCCTCGGCCGCGTGATCGCCTTCGATTTCGAGGGGCGTGGCCGGCTTCTCTGCGAGGCGTCGGGGCGGCGTCTCTTGCGGCTCGTTCCGCCCTTGCCGGACGGTCTGGGCCCTGAGGCCGAGGCGCTCGCCGGGACGCCGCTTTCCGGCGCGGAGGAGGATCACCTCGAAGCCCTCGCCGCGCTGCTGAGCGGTCTTGCGGGCGGCGCGTCGCGGCTGCGGGTTTCCTCCGCGCCGCGCGGCGACGGCACCGAGACGGGCGAGACCGGGATCTCGGCCGCGCGCCTTGCCGAGGCGCTGGGCGTCGGCACGGCGCTCGCGCCGAAACGGGCCGGCGGGGATGCGCTGGCGGCGCTCGTGGAGGGGCTCGAGGCGCATCTGCGGGCCGCCTTCCGCGCGAGCGGCGCGCAGATCACGGTGCTCAAGGGCGACGGGGCGCTGATCGAGACGCTGACCGGCTGGAGCGAGACGGCGCTCGAAGGGCTGGTGGGCGGCGAAACACCGCCCGCCGCGGAGCTTCGGGAGGAGGGGCTTCTGCTTTTCGGCCTGCCCGCGCCGGCCGGCGGGCATCTCGCCGTGGCGGGGCAGGGCGGCGACATGCTGATCGCCCTGCTGGACGACGCGGGCCTCGCGCCGGCCATGCGGCTCTGGCAGAGCGTGCGCGCCACCTGACCGCGGGGGCCGGAAGCGGGGGGCGCGGATTTTTCCGCCTCTGCCGCGCCGGGGACTTTTGTCGCGCCGGCGCAGCGTGTAGCATTCGCGACGATCGCAGATGGAGCGGGCGTCCGACATGAACAAGTCTTTCCTTCTCGGCGCGACGGTCGCGGTCGGCGCCGTCATGCTGATCCCCGGCGTCGCCCCGGCGGTCGGCCGCGCGAGCAAGCCGCTGGCGCGGGCCGCGCTGCGCACCGGAACCGTCGCCTATGACGAGTTCCGCAAGGCGGGGGCGGAGGCGTTCGAGCACTTCGAGGACATCGCCGCGGAGATCCGCGAGGAAATGGAGGCCGAGCGCCACGCCGCCGCGCAGGAGGCGGCCGGCACGGCCGCCCCGGGCGCTGCCGATGACGCCGACTGAGGGCACGGCCCGACCGCCCCGCCTCTGCCTCGTGCACCGCTCCGGCCGCCGCCTGCGCCTGCGCTTCCAGTCGCCGGTGCCCCAGGGGGCGGCGCTTGCGGCCTTCGCCGACGGGCTGGCCGACCTGACGGGGGTGGCGCGCGCGCTGGTGCGCCCGCGGACCGGCAGCGTCATCATCGAGACGCTGGCCCCGGCCGGGGAGGTGCTGGAGGCCCTGGCGGGATCGGACCTCGTCCGGATCGTCGATGCGCCGAGGCCGGTGGCGGTGGGGCAGGTCATGCAGCTCGGCCTTGCGCGGACCGACATGGAACTCGCGCGCCGGACGGAGGGCGCGCTCGATCTGCGCAGCACGCTGGCGGTCGCGCTTCTGGGCGCGGCGATCGTTCAGCTGGCGCGCGGGCGGGTGGCGGGCCCGGCCACGACGCTCGCCATGACGGCCTTCTCGCTTCTCGAACGCGGCAAGCGCGGCTAGCCGCGCGCCAGCGACGCGGCGGCGTCCGTGTCCTCCCACGGTGCGCCGAGGCGCTCGCGCCCCATGTGCCCGTGCGCCGCGAGGCGCTGGTAGAAGCTGCCGTCATGGCGGCCCGGCAGCTCCCAGAGGCCGAAGCGCTCCTGGATCGCGCCCACGCGGAAGTCGATGGCGCGGGCGAGCCTGCGCGCGATCTCGGCGTCGGGCAAGGCGCCGGAGCCGTGGCTGTCCACCTCCAGGTCATGGGGGGCGGAGTCGCCCGGCATGTAGGAGAGCTGCACCTCGCATTCCCGCGCCAGCCCCGCCGCGGTGACGGCGCGGGCGGCGTGGCGCGCGGCGTAGGCGGCGATGCGGTCCACGCGCGACGGGTCCTTGCCGCTCAGCGCCGAGCCGCCGTGGCGGATGAAGGCGCCGTAGGTGTCGTCGCCGGTCTTGCGCCCGGTCAGGCCGGAGTGGGCCGAGGGACCGCCCCGGCCAGGGTGCACGGTGAGCGAGAAGCGCATGTCCCGCATGCGGCCCACCCCGAGCCCGTCGAGGGCGGGGCCCACGATCTCGGCCTCGAGCGCCTCGCGCACGGTGGCGTGGGACATCGCCTCGGCCAGCGCGACGTTGAGCGCGATGGCGGTCACCTCCGCCGCCCGGCGATCGGCATGGCGCACCGCCACCTGCGCCTGCGCGTCGGGGCTCAGCCAGGGCAGGCGCCCGTCCTTGCGCGCGGCATCGAGCGCGGCGGTGATCCGGTGGGCGGCCTCGATGGGGGCGGGCATCGCCGCGGGCGCCCCCGCCACCGCGTAGCCGAAGGCGGTGACCATGTGGCGCGAGACGGCCTCGGTCACGCGGTCGGGCGAGAGCGTATCGTCCTCGCGCATCTCGAGGACCACGGTCGGGGCATCGCCGTCCTCGGCATCATCGCCATAGCCCGCCTCCGCGACCACCTTGCGCGCGATGGCGGCCGGATCCACCGGCGCGCCCGCGCCCGACCGGACGGACAGGAACACCACGCCGGAGGCCACGGCGCATTCCGCCGCGACGCCCGCGCGCAGCCCGTGGCAGAGCCAGGCGTCCACCACCGCGTCGCTGATCCGGTCGCAAAGCTTGTCCGGATGCCCGGCCGTCACCGAATCCGAGGTCATCACGAAGTCCCGCATGGGCGTCCCTCCACCGTGTCGAGGTCGATGCGCACGCCGCGCCGGGCAAGGACCGCCGCGGCCGGCGCCACCGCGCCGGTGAGCGCGATCGCGCTGTCCGAAAGCCCGATGGGCGCGACACCGAGAAGCCGCCGGAGCGGCGGCACGAAGAAGGGCAGCACCGCGAGCCCCGAGGAGACGAGCACCGCCCCGTCGAGCGCGCGGTTCTCCAGAAGCTTGTCGGGCCGAAGCTCTCGGACGTCCGAGCGCTGGCACATCATGGTGTAGAGAAGCTGCCCGAGCGACAGCGACAGGAAGGTCATCCCCCGCGTTTTCGGCCCCGGCCCGTAGCGGGCGAGCCCCACGAAATGCGACACCAGCGCGGACGCGGCGATGGTCCCGCCATCGAGGCCCATGCGGCGGAAATCGCGCTCGGGGATGATCGGCTCTCCCGGCGCGCGGGGCGGGCGGCGCATCACGTCCGGGTCCGGGTCCGCGAGCGCGAGGCCGAGGCCCGGCAGCACGTCGCTGACGAGGTTGATCCAGAGAAGCTCCATCGGCGTCTCGAGCTCGTTCGGGCCGTGGGCGGCCTCCACCAGCCCGACGGCGATCTCGGACATGTTGGTGGTGATCAGGAACTCCAGCGCGCGGCGAATGTTGCGGTAGACCGAACGGCCCTGCGCGATGGCGTCCTCCAGCGTGCGCAGCTCGTCGTCGCGGATGACGACGTTCGCGACCTCGCGGGCGAGGTCGGTGCCGGTGGCGCCCATGGCGATGCCGATGTCGGCGGCCTTGAGCGCCGGCCCGTCGTTCACCCCGTCGCCCGTCATCGCGACCACCTGGCCCGAGCTTTGCAACGCCTTGACGATGGCGAGCTTGTGCTGCGCGCTCACCCGCGAGAAGACATGGGTCCGGCGTGCGATGCCGGCCAGCACCTCGGGCGAGAGATCGCCCAGCCGCGGCGCGTCCACGATGCGGAGCGCCTCGCCCGCGGCCAGGTCGAGTTCGCGGGCGATGGCCTCGGCGGTGGCGACCTGGTCGCCGGTGATCATGATGGTGCGCAGGCCCGCGCCGTGCATCGCCGCGATGAAGTCCTTCGCACCCTCGCGGACCGGGTCCGACATGCCCAGAAGGCCGAGCCAGGTCAGGCCCGCGGGGCTCTCCGGATCGTCGGGAACCGGCCCGCGCGCGAAGCCCAGTACCCGCGCGGGCCGCGCCGCGATCTCGTCGTTGAGTTGCCGGACCCGCGCGCGCGTCTCCTCGTCGAGGGCGCAGTGCTCGCCATCCTCGAGGTAGCTGTCGCACATGGCCAGCACCGCGTCGGGCGATCCCTTCACCAGGAAACAGCCCGTCCCGTCGCCGTGGGTCGTGGCCATCCATGGCCGGCTCAGCGTGCGCTCGACCACGCCGTCGCGCGGGGACGCGGCGCGCAGCGCCGCCGCGTCGACGCCGTGGGCGGCGGCGAAATCGAGGAGCGCGCGCTCGGTTCCCGAGGAGCCCCGGGCCCCATCGGCGCCGGGCTCTGCGTCGTTGTTGAGCGCGGCCACCTCGGCCAGCGTGGCGAGCGCGGGATCCGCAAGTTCTTCGGTCCGCCGAAGGCCCGCCGCCCCCTCGCAGACCGTGAGACGGTTGCGTGTCAGCGTGCCCGTCTTGTCGAGGCAGATGACCTGAAGCGCGCCCAGCGTCTCCACCGCGTCCATCTGGCGCACGAGGATGCCCTTCCTCTCCATCCGCCGCAGCCCCAGCGACATCGTGGTGGTGGCCACGACCGGCAGCCCCTCGGGCACGGCCGCCACGGCGAGCGCGAGCGCGTCCTTCAGGATCGCCGACAGCGCCATGCCGCGCGCCCAGCCTATGCCGAAGAACGCCCCGCAGGCGAGCAGCGAAAGCTTCGCGAGCGTGCCGCTCAGCCGTTCGAGCTCTTCCTCGACGGGGGCGCGGGGCCGTTGCGCGCCGCTGCTCAGGAGCGAGATCCGCGCCGCCGCGGTGTGCGCGCCGGTTTCCACGACGACCGCGCGGCCCGACCCCTCGGCCACCAGCGTGCCGCCATGCAGCAGGGTGGCGCGCGCGCCCACCGGCGCATCGGCCTCGACCCGCGCGGCGGGATCCTTCGAGACGGGAAGCGTTTCCCCGGTCAGCGCGGATTCGTCCACCCGCAGGTTCTCGGCCGCGAGAAGGCGCATGTCGGCGGCCAGTTGCGTGCCCGCGCGCACCTCCACGATGTCGCCGGGAACGAGATGCGCGGCGCCGATGCGCAGCCGCCGGCCGCCGCGGATCGCGCTCACCTCCTCCTGTGAGGTGTCCATGAGCTTGTGGATCGCGGCCTCGGCCTGTCCTTCCGTGACGAAGCCGAAGACGGCGTTGACGCCCACGACCGACAGCGTGGCCACCGCGTCCGCGACCCCGCCCGTGGCGATGGAAAACACCGACGAGACGGTGAGCATGGCGACCGGCAGGCTGTTGAACTGTTGCGCGAAGAGGGTCAACTGCGATTGCCGCTCGTCCTGCGGCAGCACGTTCGGGCCGTGGCGGGCGCGGCGCCGTTCGGCCTGCGTGTCGCCGAGGCCCCGGTCCGGGTCCGTGCCGAGACTTGCCAGCACGTCCTCGGCGGGCTCGGCGTGCCAGTTCCGCGCCGCCCGTTCCGGCCGCGGCGCGCCGCGAGAGGGGGCCGGCGCGTCCGGCGAGAGGGCGCGGCCGAGCGCCTCCCGCGCAAGCGACAGGACCGCCGCGTCGCTCGTCAGCGCGGGCGCGCGCAGGATGACGCTGCCGGTCGCGGCCCGCGCGCGCACCTCCTCGACGCGCGGGTCGGCGGCGAGCGCCGCGCCAAGGCGGGCCATGCTGCGCGCGTGGTCGGGCAGGGGGGGCACGCGCAGGCGGATCCGGCCGCCGCGCGTGCGGTGGGCAAGCGTGATCCCCTCGGAGGCGGCGGTCTGCACGGCGCAGGATCCCATGGGCCGTTGATGCCCGGTGATGTGACCCGCGGCCTTGACGCCGGTCAAGGCGCCCGCCGCGTTCAGCTGTTCGACGCGGCGCGCGCCAGTTGCAGAAGCGGGTCGGTGTCCGAGAGATAGTCCTGCCCCGAAAGCCGTGTCAGCCCGTCGAGGTCGCGGATCTCGAACAGGTAGGGGGAGTGCATGGCGATGAAGCCGTCCTCTGCCAGGCTATGGAAGGCGCGGCTCAGCGTCTCGGGGCGAGTGCCGAGGAAAAGCGCGAGGTCGTGCCGGCGGAGCGGCACGTTCACCTCGATCCGCCCGTGGTCGAGCGAGAGCGCGCCGGTCTGCGCGGCCCAGCGGCGGCAGAGCATCAGCAGGAAGGAGGCCGCCCGGGCCGAAACCTTGCGGTTGGCGAGCACGCCCACCCATTCGAGCGCCGCGTCCACCTCGTTCAGGATGTTGAGGATCACCAGCTTCTCGAGTTCCGGCGACCGTCCCAGCAGATCCTCGAACGGCCCGCGGCGGAACAGGCAGACCTCGGCGTCGGTGGCGGCCTCGATCGCGTAGCCGAGGGGCCCGTCGAACATCCGGCCGAACATGTCGGAGGCCACGAGGATGCCGATGATCTGCTGCTGTCCGTCGGAAAGCAGCTTCTCCAGCCTCAGCACGCCCCGGGTGACGCAGCCCACGTGATCCTGCGGCACATGGGCGGGAAAGACCGTCTCGTCGCGGGCGTAGCGGATGGGCTTGGCCATGGCGGCCAGCTCCGTCCGCACGGTTGCGGGAAGCGCGCGGAACAAGGGCATGGCGCTCAGGCCGCAACCGTCCCTGGGCCCGTCCTGCCTGGCAGGCTTCGTTTCGATCATAAGGTCCCCCATGCCACCGCGCGGTGGTCACTGCACGCCAGACGACAAAGGTAGCACGGCTACCGTCCGGGACGCAGCACTTTCCGATTATCGCACAATGCGGATCGGTTGACGGCAGTCAATGACGTTACGGAAGGTTCATGCTCGGATCGAGGCCCGATCATTCGCGGGAGGGGGAATGGTTGCGTTTCGGATCTGGGCGTTGGTGTCGGATTGCGTGCGCGCGCGCATCCTTCGCGGCCTCGAGCGTGGCGGCGGTGATGCCGACCCGCCGACGGAACTCGTGGAGCGGCCGCAGGCGCGCGGCATGCGCGCCGCGCTGTCCGGCGCCGCGCCGGGCACCGCAGCCGGGCCCGAGGAAGACGTCGCGCAATTCGCGCGCACGCTTCTGCGGTTTCTCGACACCCATCGCGTGGCCGGGGATTTCACCCGGCTGGCCGTTTTCGCCGAACCACGGATGCTGTCGGCGCTGCGCGCCGCCGCACCGCCCGCGCTCTGGTCCACCGTCATTCTGGAAGAGCCGCGCAACCTCGTGATCCTGCCAGAAACGACGCTGCGCGCGACGGTTCTGCAATCTTTCGAGAGTCATCGCATCAGCGGAGAGAGACCATGACCGATATCGCCACACTGCCGTCCAAGCGGGTTTGTGGGACATGCGAGCTGCGCAAGGGCGGGGACTGCCGGTTCGCCGCGTTGAGCGGCGTGCGCGTGCGCCATCTCGCCAAGGGCGAGACCCTCGTCCACGAAGGGGAGATGCCGGAACGTCTCTTCCTGCTGCGGCGCGGCTATCTGCGCATGTTGCGCTTCGGGTGCGACGGCGACCGGGTGGTGATGGCGCTCCTCGCGGCGGGAGACGTGGTGCCGGCCTTTCCCGGGCGCGCGCTGGGCTTTTCGGTCGAGGCGGCGAGCGACACCGAGGTCTGCGAGATCTCGGGCGCCGCCTTCCGCGCGGCCTTCGGGCGGGACACCGCGCTGCGGCACCGGATCCTCGACAACGCCGCCGCGCATCTGCGACGCCTGCAGGACGCGATCTGGCTGCGCGGCCGGCTGACGAGCCGGGAACGGGTCATCGCGTTTCTCGTTCAGGCGACCGAGTGCATGCCGGTGGACCGTCTGCCCGACGGCAGTCTGCGCGTGACGATGCGGGTGTCGCGCGGCGACTGGGCGGACATGTCCGACACCACCGTCGAAACGGTGAGTCGCGTGGTCAGGGGGCTCGCCGACGAGGGGCTGGTCGAGACGCTTGCCCGCCACCGCTACCGGATCCCCGACATCGCGGGCCTCAGGCGGCTCGCGCGGCTCGACCCGGCCGGCGCGGAGGGCGCCCCGGGCCCCGCGCCGTGGCAGGTGATCGGCCCGCGCGGCGACCGGAGCGTTGTGCGCCATCAATGATTCGGCGCCGGGCCGGGCGTATCCTGCCCTCAAGCGGTCCCGGAAGGGAGGAGTCCGGCGACCGCGGGGCGCGGGGCATCCGCGCCGAACTCGGGAGGAAAACCATGCACGACACTGCCGATACCCCGGTCGCGGAGACCGGATGCGAGGATGTGCCCGCGTCGAACTCGCGGCGCGGCTTCCTGAAACTCGCCGCCCTGACGGGGGCCGCCGTTTCGGTCGGCCGCCGGGCCTGGGGCCAGATGGAGGTGCCCTACTACGCCCACGACCTGCCGGACGAAAAGCTGATCGACATGTATCGCACGATCCTGCGCATCCGCTGGCATGAGCGCACGCAGGCCGACCAGATGCTGACGAACCCAGATTATCGCGGCTACAATCACTTCTACGCGGGCCAGGAGGCCGTGGCGACCGGCGTCTGCGCCAACCTGCGCAATTCGGGCCCGCGCGACCAGCTCGACCTCGTCTACTCGTCGCACCGGCCCTCGGGGCACGCCATCGCCAAGGGCGTCGACATTCCGAAGATGGTCGCCGAGATGGACTTTCGCGCCACCGGCATGAACGGCGGCTACGGCGCCGAGATGCACATCGCCGACCCCGATGTGGGCTTCGCCGGCGCCGACGGCATGATCGGTCCCGCGCCGGTGATCGCCAGCGGCTCGGCCTTCGCGTTCCGCGCGCGGGGATCCGACCAGGTCGCGGTGGTCTTCGCCGGCGACGGCAATTACGCCGCGCCGCATTTCCACTCCACCCTCAACAACGCGAAGCTTCTGGACCTGCCGCTCATCTACGTGTGCGAGAACAACCTCTATCACCAGTACGCGCATTACTCGCTGTCGTGCCCGCACGAGGACATCGCCTCGGCCGCGGCCGCCTACGGCATCCCGTCGCGCACGGTGGACGGGCAGGACGTGATGCAGGTCTACAACGCGGCGAAAGAGGCCGTGGAGCGCGCGCGCGCCGGCGGTGGGCCAAGCTTCATCGAGGCCAAGACCTACCGCTACTACAACCACTGGGGCGCGCCCGGCGCCAAGGAGGGAGAACTCGGCGCCTTCGGATACGACCCGCTGGCGATCACCTCCTTCCGGCCCGAGCGCGAGCTGCGCGAATGGATGCAGCGCGATCCGGTGGATATCTGCCGCCGGGTGCTGGTGGACTGGGGCGTGACCGACGAGGCCGGCGCGGCCGATATCGAGAAGGAGGTCAAGGCCGAGATCGAGGCCGCCTTCGAATGGGGGCTCTCGCAGCCGCTTTGCAACCCCGAGGACGGGCTCAAGCACGTGTTTGCCGAAGGCACCGTGCCCGCCCGTCAATTCGGATGATGGCCCGCTGACCGGAGGATACCAAGATGGCACAGAAAAGCTGGATGTATTCGGTCCTCGAGGCCGTGCAGCACGAGATGCGCGAAGACCCGGCGATGACCTGGATCTTCGAACTGACCCCGCCGGTGGCCTCGAACCCGGGCCAGCCGGTGATCAACCTGGAGACCGAGTTCGGGCGAAAGCGCGTGGTCAACACCGGCATCGACGAGAACTGGATGGCCTCGGCGGTGATCGGCGCGGGCCTCGCGGGGTCGAAATCGGCCACCTACATCCCCTACCAGGGCGCGTGCATGCCCTTCGAGGTGATCCAGAACGTGGCCAGCAAGCTGCGCCACAAGACGGGCGGACGGGCCTCGGTGCCGGTGGTCTGGATCATCGAGATGACCGGACAGACGCCGGGCTTCGGACAGCAGCACTCCTGCTACGAGGAGGACAGCTACTACATGCACATCCCCGGCGTGCGCACGGTGATCCCGTCCACGCCCCATGACGCCAAGGGGCTGATGCACGCCGCGCTGCGCTCGCCCGACCCGGTCGTCTACCTCTACCCGGCGGGGCTGCGGACGCTCACCGAGGAGGTGCCGGACGAGGCGTTCGAGGTGCCGCTCGACAAGGCCGCCGTGCGGATGGAGGGAAGCGACCTGACCATCGTGAGTTCGGGCGCGGGGATGCGCACCGCGCTCAAGGCCGCCGAGACGCTGACCGGCGAGGGCGCGAGCGTGGAGGTGATCGACCTGCGCGCGCTCAACCAGATGGACACCGAGACCATCGTGACCTCGGTCGCCAAGACCAGGCGGCTGCTTACGGTGGACCAGTCCTACTACACGCTCTGCCCGGGCGCGGAGGTGATCGCGCGCGCGGTGGAGAACGTGGACGGGGTGAAGGTCAAGCGCGTGGCCTTCCCAGACGCGCCGCCGCCCGCCTCGCCGGAGATGTTCCTGTGGATGCGGCCGGGCCCCGAAAACGTGGTGGAGGCGGCCCGTGCCCTTCTCTGAGGCGCGCGCCGACCTGCCCGCCGCCCCGGTGTGCGACCTGTGCCGGGGCGGCCACCTGGAAGAGACAAGGGTGCAGACCGCGCTTTGGGAGGGCGAGCGCCTCGTGGTGGTCGAGGACGTGCCCGCGCTCGTCTGCACCGGCTGCAACGAGCGTTTCTACGACGACGAGACGGCGATGCGGCTCGACAGGCTGCGCGGCTCGGGATTTCCCGAGGCGCGCGCGGCGCGGCATCTTTCCGTGCCGGTCTTCCGCCTCGCGCCGGATGAGGGGGGCGGGGGATGACAGGTTCCGGACCCCGCGCCGCGGCGCTGGCTGTCGCGCTGGCGGGCGCGGCGGCCTTCGCCCAAGGGGGCGACACGTTCGGCTTCATGCCGCCCGGCGGCCGGACGATCCTCGCCGAGCGGCTGGGCGGGGACGATCCGGCCCTGCTGGCGAGGACCGCGGGGCGCGAGGCCGACGCGGACGCCTGGACGGCGTGGGCGCGGTCGCGGGCCCCGGACATCGAGGATGTCGCCGCCCGGACCTTCGCCGCCTATGCCGAGCTGAATTTTCCCGTCGGGACCGACGTGCTGGAGCGTCTGGCGGACAGCGGCGATCCCGCGCTCCTGCCGCCCGACGGGAAGGACCTCGCCGTCGCGCAGTGCCAGTTCTGCCATTCCATGTTCACCGGCTACCTGACGCATGACCGCGACGTGGAAGGGTGGAAGAGCACCTTCAAGGCGCCCTTCCACCTCGAGATACCGATGACGGAGACGGAGCGCGCCACCTTCGCGACCTACTCGGCGCTCAACATGCCGATGAAGGTCGGCGACGTGCCGCCCGAACTCCGTTTCTGAGCCCAGACCCGAGGGAGATGCGCCCATGAGACCGCCGAGATACCTCGCCTTCTCCGCCACCGCCGTCGCGGGGCTCGCCGCCGGGCTGGCGCTTGCCCAGGAGGACGACATCTTCTCCTTCATCCCCGATGGCGGGCGGACGCTGCTCGCGGGGCTTCTCGACGGAAACGCGCCGGAGGGACTCGCACGGGCCGTGGCGACCGAGGACGCCCACGAGGACGCGTGGATGGCCCGCCTCGGGGATACGGACCTCGACCAGTGGCAGACCGAGACGCTCGCCCAGTATCTCGCCGCGCGCGCGCCCTTCGACCCCGGGGGCGAGATGCCGCGCGACGGGCGCGACCTCGCGCTCGCGCTCTGCCAGTCCTGTCACATCATCACGGTCACGGTCACGCAGGACCGCACCGTCGAGGCGTGGCTCGGCACCATGAACTCGCCCAGCCACATCGAGATCGAGATGACCGAGGCCGACCGCCGGCTGCTCGCGGAGTACCTGGTGGTCAATGCGGGCATCCCGATCGACCTCATCCCCCGCGAGTTGCGCGCGGGCGGCGCCTCCTACTGAGGCGCGGGGCCGGGGGCGGGGATGCTGTTCACCTCCCTCGGCTACCTGATCTTTCTTCCGGCCGTCGCGCTCGCCGCCTGGGCGCTGCCGGGCCGCGCCCGGCTGCCCGTGCTGGTCCTGGCGAGCCTTGGCTTCTACGCCTCCTTCGGGCTGTCGCACCTCGTCGCGCTGGGCGCGGTGGCGGCGGTCGCGCTGGCGGCGGGCCGGCGGCTTGCCCGGGAAGACGCGGCGAGGCGGGGGGCGGCGCTCTGGGCCGGGGTGGGCGCGATCCTGGCCCTCATGTGGGCGCTCAAGTATCACGACGCGGCCGTCGCGGCGCTCGGCCTGCCGCTCGAACTGGGGCTCGAGGCGCCGCCGGGCTTCTCCTTCTACGCCTTCACGGCCATCGCGCTGCTGGCGGACCGCTACCGGCAGGCGCGGGCGCTCGGCGCGACGCCGGGGCAGGAGCTTCTTCTGCTCGCCTGGTTCCCGAAGATCCTCGCCGGCCCGATCGAGCGGGCGAAGCCCTTCGCCGCGCAGTTGGCCCAGGCGCCGCGCCTGCATCCCGCGCTCGTGGCGGGCGCGGCGCAACTCATCGTCTGGGGGCTGGTGAAAAAGGTCGTGGTGGCCGACAACCTCGCGCCCTTCGTGGATCGCGCCTACGCCGCGCCCGCCTACGCGGTGCCGATGGAGCTTCTGCTCGCAACCTACTTCTTCGCATTCCAGATCTACTGCGACTTCTCGGGCTACACCGATATCGCGCGGGGCAGTTCGCGGCTTTTCGGGATCGAGCTCAACCGCAATTTCCGCCGCGCGTATTTCGCCACTTCCATCGGCACGTTCTGGTCGGAGCGCTGGCACATCTCGCTGTCGCAATGGTTCCGCGACTATCTCTTCCGCCCGCTTCTGGGCCGGCGGGCGGGCCCGCTGCGGGTCTATGCGGCGATCATGGTCGTCTTCGTCGTCAGCGGGGTCTGGCACGCGGGGCTCGGCTACGGGATCGGCGCGGGCTTCGTCGTGTGGGGGGCGCTGAACGGCATCTATCTCTGTGCCGAGCGCGGGCTCGCGCCCTGGCGCGCGCGCCTGGCCGCGCGGCTCGAGGGGTCGCCCTGGGCGCGGGTCCACGCGATCCTCGCGGCGATCGTCGTCTTCCACCTCGTTCTCGTGAGCTGGATCTTCTTCCGTGCGGGCGGGCTTTCCGACGGCGTGACCGTGGCCCGGCGCATCTGGGCGGCGCTGCCGGAGCTTCCCGGGCTCGTCGTGCGCTACCCCTTCACCGCCGAGCACGGTTTTCTCGCCGCGCTCGTGGCGGGGCTGCTCTTGTGCGAGGCCGCGCAGGAAAGCCGCGCCATCCGCCTGCGCCTTGCGAGGGCGCCGCGCGCCTTGCGCTGGGCAGGGTGGTACGCCGCGCTCTTCGCCCTCGTGCTGATTGGCCGCTGGCAGGGAGAAAGCTTTGTCTACATGCAGTTCTGATCAAAACCTCAAGCGTGCCCGACCGAGCTGGGCAGGGCTCGGGCTCTTTGCGGCAGGGTTCCTCGCACTTTACGCCGCCGCCGCCGTGATCGCCGAATTCCGCGTGGCCCGGGCCGGCGCGGAGGCGCCGTTCCAGCGGCTGCTGGCCGCGCGGGGCGCGGCAGCGGACTGGGTCGTCCTCGGCGCGTCGCACGCGCTGCCCCTCGACTGGGGAGAGGTGCCGCGGCGGCTCGAGGAGGACACCGGACAACGGATGCTGATCCTCGCCGAAACGGGGGCCGGGCCGCTTTACATGCGGATGGTGGCCGATCAGGCCCTCCGTGACGTGGCGCCTGCACGCGCGCTTTACGTGCTGGACGATTTCGCCTTCTTCGATCGGCGCTGGAACGCGGGGCGTATCGAGGATCGCGCCCTGCTGCGCCTGACGCCGCTGCGGGCCTCGACCGTCGCGCTGCTGGCGGGGGCGGTGAGGGCGGAGGGTGTCGATCCCCGCGCGCTGCTCGACTATCTCACCGGGTTTTCGAAGCTGAACCCGCCGGAGCGCTTCCCGGCGCAGGGCTGGGAGGGGGAGGCCGCGTTCGACCGCGTGCACCGCCCCTCGCGCCACGCCGTGCGGGCGCGGATGGAGTTCCTTTACCCCGATGGCGCGGAACTCGCGCAGGCGCGACCGGCGCTGGAGGATTTCGCCCGTCTTCTCGACAGGCTCGGATCGGCGGGCACGCGGGTCGTGGTGCTGCGCCTGCCCGTGCCCGAGGCGTTCCGCGCCGCTGCACCGCGCCCCCCGGCGTTCGAGGCGGCGCTGTCGCGGACCCTCGACGCGGCGGGCGTGCCGCTTGTGGATCTGTCCGCCGCGCTCGATGTGCCGGAATTCTACTTCGACACCGACCACCTGAACCGCGCGGGCGTCGAGGCGCTTTACGACAGGCACTTGCGGGAGCTGCTCAGCGATCCGCCCGAGACGGAGGGCGGGTAGGGCGGGCCGCACGGCCAGTCCCGCGACGCGCCGCCTCAGCGGTAGGTCCGCGCCTCGATCGGCGTGGTTTCGATGGCCGCCTGCAACAGCTTTAGAAAGGAGGACTCGGCGCGGTTCATGCGTGTCCTGGGGTTCCACACCACGTGCACGTCGATGGCGGGCAGAGCCTCGTAGGGCGGCAGCTGCCAGAGCAGCCCGTCGGCCATGTCGCGCGCCGCGACGTGCACGGGAAGCGAGCCCACGCCGAGCCCCGCGACGATCATCCGCCGCACCTCCTCGAGGTGGCTGGAGACGCCGATCACCCGCTCGCCGATCCGCGCCTCGGCGCGCATGAGCGTCACCGGGCGGAGCACGTCGCCCAGCCGGTCGGTCTCGAAGCTGACCGCGTCCTGCCCCGCCAGATCGCCGACGGCAAGGCCCTCTCGCCCGAAAAGCGGATGCGACGGGCCGCAGAAAAGGCCAAAATATTCGCGATATAGCCGGCTGTATTCAAGCCGCGGGTTGCGCTCGCGCACGAGGCAGACGGCGAGCGTCGCGCTCTTGTCGGTGACCCGCGCGACGGCCTCGGCGCTGGTGTGCACGTCGATGGAAAGCGTGGCCTTGGGGTGGCACGCGTGAAATTCCGCGAGCACCCGGTCGAAGAGCGGGCAGACCACGTGGCTGGCCACGGCGAGGCGGACATGGCCGCTGATCTCGTCGGGAAGCTCGCGCATGAGCGTGGCGATGCGCAGGATCGAGCCCTGGATGTCCACCGCCTCGCGCTTGAGACGCTCGCCCGCCTCGGTCAGGCGGAACCGTCCCGGGCCACGGTCGATGAGGCGCTTGCCGATGCGCGCCTCCAGCCGCTTCAGCGCCGCCGAAACGGAGGGCTGCGCCAGTCGCAGCCGGTTCGCGGCCTCCGTCACCGATCGCGATTCCGACAGCACGACGAAGGTGCGCAGGAGGTTCCAGTCCAGCTCTCGCATGGTGCGCTCGGGCGCGCGGCGATCGTCGGGCAGATCCATAGATCATAGACCCTATCAATAATGACAATTCTCGTTAACTATTTGATCTATACCCGGACGAGGGGTCAAGCTTCGCTCGAAATCGTCATTTCGAGGACTGTGCATGTCCGTCGAGGCCCGCGAAGCCCGCCAGCCCTGGATCCTGCTGTCGCCCGCACTGACGGCGGTCACCTTCCTGCTGTTCGTGCCGCTTCTCTTCATCGTGGTCTATTCCTTCTGGCTGAGCTCGGCGACGGGCGCGGACATTCCGGCGCTTTCGCTCGCGAACTGGCAGGAGGCGCTGACCGATGCGTTCTACCGCGACATCCTGCTGGGCACGCTGAAGATCGCCGGGATCACGACGCTCGTATGCGCGCTCATGGGCTATCCGGCGGCCTATTTCATCGCGAGGTCAAAGGGAAACAAGGCGATCCTTCTGCTTCTCCTGATCCTTCCCTTCTGGATCAGCTACATCATCCGCACGATGAGCTGGATCAACATCCTGGGCGTCTCCGGCGCGTTGAACTGGCTGCTGATGACCCTCGGGATCACCGCGGAGCCGGTGCAGATGCTTTACAACGAGACCACCGTGATCCTGGGCCTCGTGCACTTCCTGCTGCCCTTCATGGTGCTCAACGTGTTCGTGAGCCTCGACGGGATCGACACCAACCTCGAGGACGCGGCGACCTCGCTCGGGGCCACCCGGTGGCAGGCCTTCCTGCAGGTCACGCTGCCGCTCTCGCTCCCTGGCCTCGCGGCGGGCGGGCTGCTGTGCTTCGTGCTGGGCGCGGGCACCTACATCACGCCGATGGTGCTGGGCGGGCCGCGTGATGCGATGTTCGCCAACCTCGTCTACGAGGCGATCATCACCCAGCTCAACTGGCCGCTGGGCTCCGCGCTCTCGCTCATGCTGCTGATCGTACTGGGCGCGCTGGTGCTGATCTACAACCGCTATCTCGGCATGGCGCAACTGGCCAAGGGGCTCGGCTGATGGGGGGGCTCGGCTGGAATCTCGTGCGTTTCTGGACGCTTCTGGTCTACGGCTTCATGTTCCTGCCGGTGGCGGTGGTGGTGCTGCTCAGCTTCAACGCGAGCCAGTTCGGCAGCTTTCCCATGACGGGCTTTTCGTTTCGCTGGTTCGTGGAACTGGCGCAGAACGAGGCGATCCTGCGCGCCTTCCGCACCTCCATCGCGCTTGGGCTGCTGACGGCGATCATCTCCACCACCCTCGGCGTGCTCGCCTCGCTCGCGCTGGTGCGCTACCGGGTGCCGGCGGCGAACATGATCACGACGCTCCTGATCGCGCCCATCCTCGTGCCCGAGGTGGTGCTTGCCGTGGCGCTGCTGCTCTTCCTGAACTTCCTGGAACTGGGCAAGAGCTTCACGATGCTCCTTCTGGGGCACGTGATCTTCACGCTGCCCTTCGTGATCCTCGTGGTGCAGGCGCGTCTGGTGGCGATCCGCCGCGACGTGGAGGAGGCCGCGATGTCGCTCGGCGCCTCGCCGGTGCAGACCTTCTTCGAGATCACCCTGCCGCTCATGCTGCCGGCGGTGCTGGCCGGCGCGCTCTTCGCCTTCACCATCAGCTTCGACGACATCACCGGCACGCTGTTCTGGAAGCCGGGCGGCGTCGAGACGGTCCCCACGCAGATCTTCTCGATGCTGCGGAATTCAATTTCTCCCGAGATCAACGCGCTCGGCACGGTCATGATCCTCATGACGGTGGGCCTGCCCCTTCTGGGGCTGGCACTGGCGCGGGCCCTCGCAACCAGAAGCGGCGGGTGAAAACCGCCGCCCCCAACCCCAGACCGACAAGGAGATGAAGATGACCAGGAAAATAGACGATACAACGCGTTACGAACGACTGCTGGAGCGTTACCGGAACGGCGACATCGACCGCCGGGGCTTTCTCGGCCTCATCGGCGCGGCGGGGCTGGCCTACGGGATGCAGACGCCCTTCGCCCGCTACGCCCATGCCCAGGACGTGAGCCAGATCCGCTTCGACGGCTGGGGCGGCGTGGTGTCGGAGGCGTTCCGCGAACACGCCTTCGACCCCTACACCGGCAAGACCGGCATCGAGGTGGTGGACGGCACCTTCTCGGGCGGGGACGAGTATCTCGCCCAGGTGCGCGCGAGCCAGCCGGGCGAGTACAACATCGCCCACCTCTCGGGCGTGTTCGACTACGCGCGGTACCGGAACTTCGACCTGACGACCGAGCTCGACCTGGCGAACATCCCCAACTTCGAGCTGGTGATGACGCGGCTCGTCGAGCCCTACCGCGCGATCACGCCCGACGCGCTGTCTGCGGTGCCCTACAATTACGGGACCACGGGGCTTGCCTATAACCGCAAGCACATCTCCGACGAGGAAATGCAGGAGAAGGGCGCGCGCATCCTGATCGACGCGGCCTACGAGGGCAAGATCGGCGGCTGGTCGGACTGGCGCACGCGGATCTGGTACGGGGCGCTTCAGACCGGGCAGGACCCGAACGACATCCAGGACATGGACGCCGTCTGGGACGCGATCCGCCAGCACCGCGACCTCGCGCTGAAATACTGGGGCTCGGGCGCGGAACTGATGAGCCTTCTCGCCGAGGAGGAGATCTACGTCACCGAGGGCTGGTCGGGCCGCATCGCCGCGCTGCAGGAGCAGGGCCACGACATCGGCTATTACGACCCGCCGAGCGGGTTCGGCTGGCAGGAGTGTCTTTTCGTGATCAAGGGCTCGCCGGTCTCGGCCTGCGAGGAGCTTCTGAACTTCATGCTGGCGCCCGAGACCTCGATCGCGGTGGCCGAGGGGCAGAACTATCCGCCCGCACTCGACGGGACCAAGGTGGATCTCGGCGACAAGATCCCGACGCTGCCGGCCTACGACCCGACGGGCACGCTCTCGGGCCTCACCTTCGCCGATCCGGAATACTGGAACGGCAACGAGGCGGAGTGGTCCAAGCAGTTCAGCCGCGTGCAGCGCGGGTATTGAGGACAGGGCGCGGTCCCGGCGACGGGGCCGCGCCGGTCGAAGGGTCGCGGAATCGGTGCGCATGACGCGGCGCCGCGCCGGGCCCGGGCGGCAAGGGACGCGCGGCAGGCCGGGTGCCCGGGCCGGATTTCCGGGGGCGCGCGGCCGCCCCCGATGCAAGGAGGTTGTCTGAATGAGCTCTGTCCAGCTCAGCAACATCGCGAAGCGTTTCGGCAGCTTCACCGCCGTCCATCCGACCAACCTCGAGATTGAGGAGGGCGCCTTCGTCACGCTTCTCGGGCCGTCGGGCTGCGGCAAGACGACGAACCTGCGCATGATCGCCGGGCTTCTCGACCCCTCCGAGGGCGAGATCCTGATCGGCGGCAGGCGCATGAACGACGTGCCGATCCACAAGCGCAACCTCGGGCTCGTCTTCCAGAACTACGCGCTTTTCCCACACAAGACCGTGGCCGAGAACGTGGCTTTCGGTTTGAAATACCGCGACGTGCCGAAATCCGAGATCGCGGGGCGGGTGCAGCGGGCGCTCGACCTCGTGCAGCTGCCGCAGGTGAGGGATCGCTACCCCAAGGCGCTGTCGGGCGGGCAGCAGCAGCGCATCGCGCTCGCCCGCGCCATCGTGATCGAGCCCGACGTGCTGCTTCTCGACGAGCCGCTCTCGGCGCTCGACGCCAACCTGCGCGAGGACATGCGCGTGGAACTCAAGCGCATCCAGGACCAGATCAACGTCACCACGGTCTTCGTGACCCACGACCAGTCCGAGGCGCTGGCGATGTCCGACCGGATCGTGGTGATGTCGGACGGCCGGGTCGAGCAGGTGGGCACCCCCGAGGAGGTCTACAACACCCCCGCGAGCGAGTTCGTGGCCCGTTTCCTCGGCGCCTCGAACATCCTGCCCGCCCGGGTCGCCGGCCGCGAGGGCGGCGCCGTGGTGCTGGAGGAGGCGGTCTTCGGCCGCATCCCCGTGCCCGCCGGGAAGGCGCCCCATGTCGGGAACGCGGGCGCGGCCAAGCTGGTGATCCGGGCCGAAAAGCTGACACTCGCCCCGCGCGGCGCGACGCGGGAGGGTGCGGCCTGCGTTGACGCCACCGTCGAGACGGTGGATTACCAGGGCCAGGCGGTGCGCTATTTCGTGCGCGCCGGGGAGCGCCAATTGCAAGCCATCAACATGATCGACGAGCATCCCTTCGCCGAGGGAGATGCCGTCACGCTGCACCTGCGTCCGCGCGACTGCGCGGCGCTGCCGGAGGGGTAGGCCCATGACCGAGCGTCCGCCATCGCATCTCTTCTACCAGGGCCGTCAGCGCCGCCCGGTGCTCGACCAGGCGCGCGGCATCTACATGTGGGACGTGGACGGCAAGCGCTACATCGACGGCTCGTCAGGCGCGATGGTCTGCAACATCGGCCATTCCAACCCGAACGTGCTGGCCGCCATGCGCGCGCAGATGGAGCGGTCCACCTTCGGCTACCGGCTGCATTTCGAGACCGAGGCGAGCGAGGCGCTGGCGCGCAGGACCGCCGCGCTTCTCCCGGGCGAGCTGGACCGCGTGTTCTTCGTCTCCGGCGGATCCGAGGCCGTGGAAAGCGCGCTGAAGCTCGCCCGCCAATGGGCGCTCGCCACGGGGCAGGGCGGCCGCTGGAAGGTGATCTCGCGCTTCCCGTCCTATCACGGCTCCACGCTCGGGGCGCTCGCGGTGACGGGCTACGACGCACTGACCGACCCGTTCGAGCCGATGATGCGGATGATGCCGCGCGTGCCCGCGCCGCGCGCCTATCTCGACGGGCTGGACCCCGCCGACCCGGCCACGGGGCGGCACTATGCCGACATGCTGGCGGCGAAGATCGAGGAGGAAGGCCCCGAAAGCGTGCTCGCCTTCATCGTGGAGCCGGTGGGCGGGGCCTCCACGGGCGCGCTGGTGCCGCCGGCGGGCTACATGGAGCGGGTGGCCGAGATCTGCCGGCATTACGGCATCCTGCTGATCTTCGACGAGGTGATGACGGGCGCGGGGCGCACCGGGCGCTTCACCGCCGCCGAGCACTGGGGGATCACGCCCGACATCATGGTGCTCTCCAAGGGCTTCGCGGCGGGCTACGTGCCCTTGGGCGCGATGGCTGCCGGCGCGCGGCTGGTCGAGCCCGTGCTCGACGCGGGCGGGTTCCTGCACGGCTACACCTATGCCGGCAACCCGCTCGCCTGTGCCGCGGGCCTCGCCGTGATCGAGGAGATCGAGCGCCAGGGCCTCGTGGAGAACGCCGAGCGCATGGGCGCGCGCCTCATGGAGCGGCTCGAGGCGCTCCGCCAGCGTTACCCGCTCATCGGCGACGTGCGCGGCAAGGGGCTGCTCACCGCCTTCGAGTTCGTGGCCGACCGGCAGTCGATGGCCCCCCTGCCGCCCGGCCGGGCGGCGTTTCACCGCTTCGTAGAGCTGGCCTATGCGCGGGGGCTCATCGTCTATTCGCGCCGCACGCGCGGCGGCTACGCCGGGGATCACATCATCGTCGCGCCGCCCCTCATCGTCACCGAGGCGCAGATCGACGAGATCGCGGGGCTTCTCGACGAGACGCTCGCGGAGTTCAGCGCCGAGATGGCGGCGGTGGCCTGATGCCGCCGATCCTGATCACCTGCGCGATCACGGGCTCGATCCACACGCCCTCCATGTCGCCCTACCTGCCGGTGACGCCCGAGGAGATCGCGGCGCAGGCGGTGGAGGCCGCGGAGGCCGGCGCGGCGATCCTGCACCTGCACGCCCGTGATCCCGAAACGGGGCAGCCCTCGGCCGATCCCGCCCATTTCCGCGCCTTCCTGCCGCGCATCGCCGCGGCCACCGACGCGGTGCTGAACCTCTCCACCGGGGGCAGCGCGGTCATGTCCCTCGAAGAGCGGCTCGCCGCGCCGATGGAGGCGCGCCCCGAGATGTGTTCGCTCAACATGGGCACGATGAACTTCGCCCTCTATCCCATGGCCGAGCGGGTGGAAGAGTGGATCCACGACTGGGAGAAGCCGTTCCTGGAGGGCTCCGACGACCTCGTCTTCAGGAACACGCCGCGCGACATCGCGCGCATCCTCACCGCGCTCGGGCAGGAGCGCGGCGCACGCTTCGAGTTCGAGTGCTACGACGTGGGCCATCTCTACATGCTGCGCCATTTCGCCGATCGCGGGCTTGTGGCGCCGCCCTTCTTCATCCAGTTCGTCTTCGGCGTCCTCGGCGGGATCGGCGCCGACCCCGAGAACCTGATCCACATGAAGCGCATCGCCGACAAGCTCTTCGGCTCTGACTACGCCTTCTCGGTGCTGGCCGCCGGGCGCTACCAGATGCCCTTCGCGGCGAAGGCTGCCGCCATGGGCGGGCATGTGCGCGTGGGGCTCGAGGACAGCCTGACCATCGGGCCGGGCGAGCTTGCGCAGAGCAACGCCCAGCAGGTGGCCAAGGTGCGCCGCATCGTGGAAGAGCTCGGCCGCACGCCCGCCAGCCCAGACGAGGCGCGCGAGATTCTGGGTCTCAAGGGCGCGGCGGCGACGGCGATCTGACATGACGGTTTCGATCCGCACCGCAGGGCCCGACGACATGCCGGCGCTTTCCGAGGCGCTCGCCCGCCTCTCGGCCGATCTGGGCGATGATCACCGCGCCGGGGAGGCGGAGCTTGCCGCCGCGCTCTCGCGCGGCGTGGCGCGCGCCCAGATCGCCGGCGACGTGCCGTCGGGCCTCGCGCTCTATTCGCCGGTCTTCTCCACCGTGGCCGGCGGGGCGGGGCTCTACGTCTCCGATCTCTGGGTGGCGGAGGGCGCGCGCGGCCGGGGGCTGGGGCGGCGCCTGCTGGCCGCGGCGGCGGCGGATGCGCGCCGCGAGTGGGAGGCGCTCTTCCTCACCCTCGCGGTCTACGAGTACAGCCGCGCGGCGCGGGCCTTCTACGAGAGGCTCGGCTTCGCGCCCGTGACGGGGCAGACCCGCATGATGCTGAGCGAGGCCGGTTTCGCGGCGCTGGAGGGAGAAAGATGAAAGCCGTTTTCGACGACCGCCAGTGGCGGCACGACCCGAAATTCTTCATGGCGAACGGCACCCGTCTGCCGAGCCCCGAGCAGCCCGAGCGCATCGCCCGGCTGAAGGCGGCGGCGGAGGCGGCGGGCTGCGTCTTCGAGGCGCCGGCGGATCACGGGATGGGGCCGCTCGCGGCGGTGCACTCGCCGGAATACCTGCATTTCCTGCGCACCATCTACCCGCGCTGGCGGCGTATCGAGGGCGCGGGCGAGGAGGTCATCCCCAACATCCACCCGGCGAGCCGGGCCGACGGCTACCCGAAATCGGCGGTGGGGCAGGCGGGCTGGCACCAGGCGGACACGGCCTGCCCGATCGCCGAGCACACCTGGGAGGCGGCCTACTGGTCGGTGCAGACGGCGCTTTCGGCGGCCGATCTCGTGCTGGGGGGCGCGCGCGCCGTCTACGCGCTCTCGCGCCCGCCGGGCCACCACGCCTACCGCGACCTCGCGGGCGGGTTCTGTTTCCTCAACAACGCGGCCATCGCCGCCGAGCACCTGCTGCGCGCGGGGCGCCGCCCGGCGATCCTCGACGTGGACGTGCATCACGGCAACGGCACGCAGGGGATCTTCTATGCGCGGGGCGACGTGCTCACCGTCTCGATCCACGCCCATCCCGAACGCTTCTACCCGTTCTTCTGGGGCTATCCGCAGGAACGGGGCGAGGGCGCGGGGCTCGGCGCGAACCTCAACCTGGCGCTGCCGCGGGGCACGGACGACGCGGGCTACCTGGCCGCGCTCGACACCGCGCTCGCGCGGATCGACGCCTTCGGGGCGGACGTGGTGGTGGTGGCGCTCGGGCTCGACGCCCATGTGAACGACCCGTTCCAGGGCCTCGCCGTCACCACGGAGGGCTTCGGGCGGATCACCGGCGCCATCGCCGCGCTCGGGCGCCCGCAGCTCTACGTGCAGGAGGGCGGCTATCTCTCGCCCGATCTCGGGCCCAACCTGACCGCCGCGCTCTCCGGCGCCGCGGCATGAGCGCGCCCGACGTCATCGTCATCGGCGGCGGCATCGCCGGGGTGAGCGCAGCGGCCGAGATCGCCCGGGAGGCGCGGGTGACGCTTCTCGAGTCCGAGCCCGCGCTCGGCTACCATTCCACCGGCCGCTCGGCGGCGATCTTCATCCGCAACTACGGCAACGCGACGCTCCGCGCGCTCAACGCGCTGGCCGAGCCGGTCTATGCCGAAGCCTCCGAGCTCTCCGACACGCCGCTTCTGTCCGCGCGCGGCGCGCTGACGCTGGCCTATGCGGGGGAGGCCCACGCCTTCGCCGACTACTGCGCGGAGGCGGACGGGATCGAGCGGCTGAGCGCGCAGGAGGCGGCGGAGCTCGTGCCGATCCTCGATCCCGGCCCGGTGGAGGCCGCCGCGCTGGAGCCCGACGCCCGCGACATCGACGTGGATCGCGCGCTCCAGGGTTATGCCCGTCTGCTGCGGGCGCGGGGTGGGCGGATCGTGACCGGCGCGCCCGTGACGGCCATCGCGCGGGAGGGCGGCGCGTGGCGGGTGGAGACCCGGCAAGGCGCGGAGCGCGCCGCGGTGATCGTCAACGCCGCCGGGGCCTGGGCGGACGAGGTGGCGCGTCTGGCGGGCGTGGCGCCCTTGGGCCTCGTGCCGCACCGGCGCTCGGCGGCGATCCTGCCGCCGCCCGGCGGTCGTGACGTGGCGCGCTGGCCGCTCTTCGGCTCTGCCACCGAGACCTGGTACGCGAAGCCCGATGCCGGCCGGCTCATGGTCTCGCCGGCGGACGAGGACCCGGTGGACCCGCACGATGCCTGGCCCGACGACATGGTGCTGGCCGAGGGGCTCTGGCGCTACGAACAGGCGGTGACTGAGGCGGTGGAGCGGGTGGAGCGCAGCTGGGCCGGGCTGCGCAGCTTCCTGCCCGACCGCACGCCGGCGGCGGGTTTCGCCGCGGACGCGGAGGCATTCTTCTGGCTCGCGGGGCAGGGGGGCTACGGGGTGCAGACCGCGCCCGCCCTCGCCGCGATCGCCCGCCATCTCGTGACCGGCGGCGGCGCCGCGCCCGATCCCGCGCTCCTGGCCGCGCTGGCGCCCGCGCGGCTTGCAGCGGCGGGCGCACGCCACGCGCCCGAGGGCTGAGCCGCGCCGCAACGTGGGGCCTTCGAAGAGAGAGCGCGGGGGGGCGCCGGAGTGGCGCCCGCGTCGATGGCCCGGCCCTGGGCGGCCATCGCGCCCTTGCGCCCGGCCGATTTGACCCGGTTGCCCGCGTGTGAGACCTTTTCAGCCGTTCTGCAAAGGGTGGGGTGAGGGCCTATGGACGACGATCGACGCAGGAACGTTTTCGTCGCGGGGCTAGACCCGTTCAATCTCCGCCTTCTGAAAAACGTGCGTCATGCGGACGATTACGCGTTCCACACGCTTTTCGATTTCGACGAAATCACCCATGCCGAGCGTTTCGACATGGAAGCCTTGCTCGAAAAGGCGCGGGGCGTGCTGCGCGATTTCGACGGCTCGATCGACGCCATCGTGAGTTACTGGGATTTCCCGTCCATCGTGATGATGCCGATCCTGCGGCGGGAATTCGGTCTCCCGGGCCCCAGCCTCGAAAGCGTCCTGCGCTGCCAGCACAAGTACTGGAGCCGGAGCGTCCAGCGAAACGCCGTGCCGCGGCAGGTGCCGCGTTTCGCGCGCGTCGATCCCTTCGAGGCGGACCCGGACGCGCCGCCGCTCGACTATCCGTTCTGGCTGAAGCCGGTCGTCGCCCATTCCTCGATCCTCGGATTTCGGGTCGAGAACCGGGAGGACTACGCCCACGCGCTCGCGCAGACGCGGTCGGGAATCTCGCGGTTCGCGGAGCCGCTCGAGGTGCTGATGGGATATGCCGATTTGCCCGCCGAGATCGCCGAGGCGGGCGCGGCGCAGTGCATCGCCGAGGAAATCATTTCACAGGGCGCGCAATGCACACTCGAGGGCTACGTGTTTCGGGGCGAGACGGAGATCTACGGGATCGTGGATTCGATCCGGGGGCCGAACCGGTCCAGCCTGGAGCGGTACGAGTATCCCTCCGCGCTTCCCGAGCCGGTGAAAGCGCGCATGCGCGCCTCGGCCGCGGAGGTCGTCGCGGCCATCGGCCTCGACAATTCGCCGTTCAACATCGAGTATTTCTACCACGAGGAAGAGGACAGCCTGTCGCTGCTGGAAATCAACGCGCGCATTTCCAAGTCGCACAGCCCGATCTTCGACATGGTGGAGGGTGTGCCCCACAAGGAGGTCATGCTCGACGTGGCGCTGGGGCGAAAGCCCGATTACCCCGCCCGTCGCGGTGAATTCCGTTACGCCGCCAAGTTCATGCCGCGGTTTTACGGCCATTCCGACGACGAGGTCGTGACGCACGCGCCCGGCGAAGACGAGATCCGCGCCCTCGAGGAGCGTTTTCCCGGCGCGCGGATCCAGCTTTATGTGCAAGAAGGCTTGCGGCTGGGCGAGTTGAAGCACCGTGACGAATACAGCCACGAACTCGCGGCCATATTCCTGGGCGCGTCGAGCCGCGAAGCCTTGCACGCCGACTTCGAAGAGCTTTTCGACGCGATGGACATCCGTACGGCGGAAACCGGAAAGGAAGGGCATTGAGCGCGGCGGTCGGAGCTCGTCTGTCGCGCTGACCGGCAGCCCGGGAAACGCAGCCCGGCGCCGTCCCTGCGATCCTGGCCGGATTCGGTGCTCGCCATCATTCGGCAAGCCGTGCGTCCGCGTGGGAGTGCCCCTCATGGAAATGACATGTCCGGTCCGCTTGGGGCGTGGAATTCTCTTTTCGATATATTTTTGAAAAGTAAATGCAATTTCAGGTTATCTTTCCACGTAGACTTCTCGCGAAAGATGCCGATTTCGATGCGCGCCGAAATCGGACATCGCATTGAAGCTATTCAAAAATCTGCTCAAGTTGTGATGATTTGCTCCCGGCGGCCCACAACAAGGTTGAGAAATCGTTAACAAATGGTAAAAATAATTTTGAGGCAGGTCTCCGGCGAGAATGGCTGAAGCCACGCGGTGTGAAGGGCAGTGAATCGGGCACACTCAAAGCGTGTTCCTTCCGGGACGGCGCCGAGCCTTTTTCCGAAATCCTCCTTCTGACCGGCCGACGCGAATTGAAAGGCGCCGCGGTCCCTCGCGGTGCGGGTCGAAACCGGGAGCGGGCACGATATGGCATCTTTTGAACTGACGTCCGGGGCGGATTTCTTCACTGGCGTGACCGGCGAGGTCAATGTCGTTTTCGGAACGATCGAAAACCTGTCGAATGCGGATGTGCTCACCGGCTCGTCCAGCCCGCAGGACGTCGATCGCCTGCGCTTTACGGACGGGGGCGTTCTCGTCGCCGACGATTTCGCCAATGTCGCCGGGTTCGAGCGCGTGGTCCTCACGGCCCCCACGGAACTCACCCTGCCGGACGCGTTCGTGGCGTCTGCCGACGCGCCGGCCTTCAGCCTGCTGGCAAGCGACGGGAACGACGTCATCGATTCCAGCGCCGTGTCGGCGCCTTCGATCCAGCTTCGCGTCAACCTCGGGCTCGGTGACGACAGCTACGCCGGTGGCGCGGTGGCCGAGCTGTTCCAGATCGCAGGCGGCGATATCACCTCGGGCGACACGATCGCCGGGGGCGCAGGCAGCGACACGTTCCAGCTCGACCCGGGCATGACGCTGACCGCCGCCGATCTCGCCAACGTGAGCGGTATCGACGTGTTCGAACTGGGGGCCGGCGCGACCGTCGAACTGGTAGACGGGCTGGGCGACACCGGTCAGATCAGCGTCACGGCCACCGGTCCAGGCGACGAGGTCGTGAATGCGAGCGGCGTTCTGGCGGACACGGTTCTCTACCGCGTCGGGGGCGGCACGGATCGAGTGATCGGCGGCGCGGGCCAGGATTTCTTCTTCGTGGACCCGGCCTCGGGCGATCTCGATGCCAGCGATGACCTCTACGGTGGCGCCGGCACGGACGTGGTGCGCCTTGTCGGCGGCGGCACGCTGAGCGCGGCCGCCATGTCGGCCTTCACGAATGTCGAGCAGGTGCGCGTCGGCGCGGACCCCGCCAACATCACGCTCGTCGAGACGATGACGTCCTCGGGACAGCTGCGTTACGCGGCGGAGGGCGGATTGCAGCAACTCGATGCGAGTGGCCTTGTCGAAGTGCGCGTCGTGGCGGGCTTCGGCGCCGCGGCGGGAACCTTCGTTGGCGGCGCGGCGGGGGATGCCGTGCTCATCGACGCGGACGAATTCACGGTGTCCGACAACCTCGACGGCGGTGCGGGCGTGGATCGGCTCGTCGTGCTCGGCGCGGGATCGGTCAGCGCGTTCGACATGGTCAACGTGACCGGGTTCGAGCAGTTGCAGCTGCGCGGTGGGGCCGACGTGACGCTGTCCGACGGGTTCGCCGTCGGCTCCTCGCTTGCCGTGTTGCTGAGCGCCTCGGCCGATCGTGTCGACGCCAGCGCGGAAACGGGCGAGATCGTCCGCTTCGTGGGCATCGGCGCGGGCGATGACATGACGGGCGGCGCGCGCAACGACCGCTTTGAGATCGGGGCCGCCGGCTATGCGAATATCGACGGGGGCGGGGGCGCGTTCAACAGGCTGATACTGACCGGCCCGCTCGACACGCTCGATCTGACCGTCCCGGGGCAGCAGGCCGCGACGCGCAACATCCAGGTCGTGGATCTCGACGGCGTCGCGGGGTCGCTCACTCTCGACGTGGCCGCGATTACGGCCGTGAGCGGCGGAAACGAGATGGTCTTGCTCGGCGGGGCCGACGATTCGCTCGACCTTCTGGGGTTCTGGACGGAGCAAGGCACCGCCAGTTCGCCGGTCTCGGGCGAGCCGCTGCGGGTCTTCGTCTCCGACAGCGGCGAAACGGTCCTCGTTGCGTCGGACGTGATCGTCGATGCCGAGGGGCCCGAGGCGCCGACGGACGTCGAACTGCTCAAAGACACGATCGCCGAGAACGCACCGGGCGGTGTCGTGGGCGATATCGTCGTGACCGACCCCAACGAGGGCGACACCTTCACCTTCGAGCTCTCCGATGACCGTTTCGAGGTCGCCGGCGGGCAGCTGAAGCTCGTGGACGGCGTCGCGCTCGATTACGAGGCCGAAACCCAGATCACCCTCAGCGCGCTCGTGACCGACAGCGCGGGGCTCAGTTTCCTCGCCACCGGCACGATCGAGGTGCTGGACGTCGACGAGTTCGACGTGACCGTTCCCGTGGACGTGGACGCCTCGGAGAACGGGGTGACGGAGGGCACGGCCGCCGGCGGCGAGGCGGTCGGTATCACCGTCTTCGCCGGGGATGCGGACGGCTCGGACACGGTGAGTTACGCGGTGGACGACGCCCGCTTCGAGGTGGACGCCGCGGGCGTGGTCCGTCTTGCCGCCGGCGCGGTGTTCGACTTCGAGAGCGAGCCGACGTCGGACATCACGGTCACGGCGACCTCGACGGACGGCAGCACGGCGGACACGCTCTTCACCGTCTCCGTGGCGGACGTGAACGACGAGGCGCCGGTGTTCTCGGGCGCGGCGTCGGCGTCGGTTGCGGAGGGCGGTCTTCCGGTTCTGACGCTGTCGGCGACGGATGTGGACACGGTGGGCGGCCCGGTGAGCTTCGAGATCACGGGCGGCGCGGACGGGGCGCTGTTCGAGCTGGTGAACGGGAACGAGCTGCGCTTCGCGGCGGCGCCGGACTTCGAGGCGCCGGGCGACGCGGACGGCGGCAACGACTACGAGGTGGAGGTGACCGCCTCGGACGGCGTGAACGCGACGGTGCAGTCGCTCACGGTGACGGTGACGGACGAGAACGAGGCGCCGTCGGTGGCGCTGTCGAACGTGGTTTCCGGGATCGCCGAGGGGACGGACACGAGCGTGGGCGTGAAGGTGGCGGACGTCGCGGTTACGGACGACGCGCTCGGGACGAACGCGCTGTCGCTCGCCGGTGCGGACGCGGGGGCCTTCGAGCTGCGCAACGGGGGCACGGAGCTCTTCTACGTCGGCGCGAGCCCGGACTTCGAGGCGCAGGCGTCCTACGACGTGACGGTCGAGGTGGACGACGCGGGCCTGGGCGGCGCGCCGGACGACACGGCCCCGCTCACCCTGGCGGTGACGGACGAGAACGAGGCGCCGCTGCCCCAGGACGATGCCGCGGGCGTGACCGAAGACGTCATGACCACCGCGGCGGGCAACCTTCTGGCGAACGACGACGACCCCGATGCGGGGCAGACGCTGGCCGTGGCCGAGGTGGACGGAACCGCGCCCAGCGGCGGAGAGATCGTCGTGGTCGGTAGCCATGGCACGCTGACCGTGGACGCGGCCACCGGGGGTTACAGCTACGTGCTGGACAACGCCGCCGCGCAGGATCTCTCCGCGGGCGAGGCCGTGGCGGACGTGTTCACCTATACCGTTGCCGACGACGGCACGCCGGGCGAGACCGCCACGGCGCAGCTCACCGTCACCGTGACCGGCACGAATGACGGGCCAGTTGCCAATGCCGATGCGGCCGAGGTCACCGAGGATGCGACGACGAGCGCCACGGGCAACGTGCTGACCGGTGCGGGAGCCGGCGACGTCGCCGACACGGACGTGGATGCATCCGACACGCTCGTCGTGAGCGAGGTGGAGGGGCAGGCGGCCAATGTGGGCGCCACGGTTTCCGGAACCTATGGCGATCTGGTACTCGGCGCGGGCGGCGCCTACAGCTACACGCTCGGCGTGAGCGCGGCGCAGCAGGCGGCCGTGAACGCCCTCGGCGCGGGCGACGCGCCGGTGGAGATGTTCTCCTACCGCATCACCGACGGGGAAGGCGGGTCGGACACCGCGGTTCTGGCCGTGACGGTCAATGGCGCGAACGACGCGCCGACCCTCGCGGTCTCGCCGCTTTCGGGCACGGTGACGTCCGGCGTCGCCGAGGCGGTCGCCGGGGCGGCCACCGTCAGCGACCCGGAGGGCGGGATCGCGCGCATCACGCTCGGTCTCTCCGTGGACGCCAGCAGCGTGCCCGGCGACACCGGCCTCGACGCGGGCGACGCGGTTTTCCTCGATGCCGGGTTCCAGGGCTTCCTCGAAACCCTGGGCTTCACCGTGAGCGGGGACGGCAACGCCGCGGACTTCGTGATCGAGGCGCCATCGGGCAGCCCGATGTCCGGCTCGCTCGCCCAGTCGGTCCTCCAGCAGGTGCAGGTCATCGCCGGCGAGACGGATTTCGGGTTCAACGCGAATGACCGGGTGGTCACCGTGACCGTCGCTGACACATCCGGCGCGACGTCCGCGCCCGTCGAGGTGACCTTCGACGCCGTGGCGAACGTGACGGACGGCGACGGCGCGGGCAGCTTCTCGGGCGGCAATCTCGACGACACCATTTCGGGCGCGGGCGGCGACGACACCGTGATGGGTGGGGGCGGCGACGATTCCATCGACGGCGGGGACGGCGTGGACACCGCCGCCTATGCCGCCCTGCGCGCGACCTACACCGTCACCACGTCGGCGGACGCCTCGGGCTTCGTCACGAGCTTCGCGAGCGTCGAGGACACGGACGGGGCCGCAGGCAGCCCGGCGGACGAAGGCACCGACACCCTAACACGCGTCGAGGTGCTGGATTTCGCGGATGCGGAGCTTCGCCTCGACAGCGCGGTGCAGCTCTTCTCCGGCACGCCGGGGGCGACGACCCTCGCGGGCACCTTCGCCACCATCCAGGCGGCGATCGACGCCGCGGCCGAAGGCGACACCATCCTGGTGAACGGCGCGGGCGGGCCGGGCGAGACGGCCTATTCGGGATCAGAGACGCTCGTGCTCGACAAGGGCGTGACCATCCGGGGCCTCGGCGACGTGAGCGTCGCGGGCATCGACGTGAACGGCGGCGGCGCCGGACAGTCGGTCGAGATCGACAATGTCGACGTCGTGGCCACGGGCGGGGCGGGCGTCTCGATCGACGAGGGCGCCGACTACGACAGCGTGGCCTTCCGGAACGGCGACGTGACGGGCGGGGCGAGCCACGGCCTTCTGGTGGGCAGCGGCGCGAACCCGGTCGAGGCGGCCAACACGGCGGCCGATGTCGACGCGATCGTGATCGAGAACGCGGCCTTCAGCGGCAACGGAAGTTCGGGCTCCAACGGCTCGGGCGCGCTCACTTTCTTCGGCTACACGGGTGGCGTCACGCTGACCGACGTGACCGTCACCGGCGGCGCGGGCGCCGACAACGGCATCCAGCTTCGCGGTCTCGACACGCCGGGGCCGGCAGGCACGATCACCCTTTCGGGCGTCACGGTGACCGGCGCCTTCACGAAGACCGGGGTGGCCATCTACAACTTCACCGACCTCTCAGGCCTGACCTTCGCGGGCGCGGATCCGTCGGGATCGCTCGACATCGCCGTCACCGCGGCCTTCGCCGGGCTCAACATCGACGGGATCGGCGGCGATCTCGACGCGGGCGCGGCGCCGGGACTGCGCGTCACGAATGCCGCGGCCACGGCGCCGGAGATCTCGGTGGGCGCGAACGGCGCGGACGAAGCGAACGTCTTTACCGGCGACGACGGGGCCGACGTGATCTCGGGCGCCGCGGGCGACGACACGCTGGACGGCGCCGCGGGCGACGATCTGCTCCTCGGCGGGGCCGGGGCGGACTCCGCCAGCGGCGGCGCGGGCGCGGATTCCTTCATCCAGTTCAGCGGCGAAGGCGCGGGCGACACGCTCGACGGGGGCGACGACGCGGACGCGCTGCTGCTGCTCGACGCGGATGCGGGCGACGACGCGGTGGGCGTGAGCGTGTTGGGCGGCGTCATCACGTCGCTCGACGGGGCGAGCCTCTCCTCCATCGAGGCGGTGACGGCCCATGTGGACACGACGCCGGGCGCAGGCGGCACCCTGGCGCCGCTTGCCGGGGATACCGGCTCCGATACGCTCGACTATAGCGGCACCACCGAGTCCGTCGCCGTCGACCTGGGCGCGGGCACGGCCACCGGCTTCACGCCGAGCGCGGCTGCCACGGCGGCGGGCGCGCCGGCCACGGCGATCTCGGGCTTCGAGAACGTCACCGGCGGCTCGGGGGACGACGCGCTCGCGGGGGACGCGGGCGACAACACGCTCGACGGCGGCGCGGGCATCGACACGGCGAGCTACGCCGGCACGCTCGATGAGGCCGATATCGTGCTTTCCGGCACGGGCTGGGAGGTTTCCGCCGGCGCAGAGGGCACCGACCAGCTCGAGGGCATGGAGACGATCGCCCATGCCGGCGGCGCGATCCACCTCGTGGGCAATGGCGGCTTCGCCACGGTGCAGGAGGCGGTGGACGCCGCCCAGGACGGCGATGTGATCCTGATCGCGCCCGGCAGCTATGGTGAGGATGTCTCGCTCGACGTGGCGGTGTCGCTGATCGGCGCGGGCGCCGACCCGACGGAGGTGACGCTGGGTTCGCTCTCCACGGCCACCGGCGCGTCGGGGCTCGACGCGGCGACGGGCACGCTCCGGGTCGAGAACATGACGCTCGACGCCGCGGCGGGCAGCGCCAATGTGGGCCTGCGCTACACGGGCAGCCGCGACGGCACCGCCAACCCGCTCGCCGCGCTGGTCGTCGCCGACGTTGCGATCACGGGCTACGACCAGGCGGGCGTGCTGGTGAACGGGGGCGGCACCGGGCTGGCGGTCAGCTTCACCGACATGGACCTCAGCCAGAACGGCCTCACGCCGACCTCCGGGGGCTCGGGCGACATCACGCTCTTCGAGTTCCTGGGCGACGCGGACTTCCTCCGGGTCACCGCCGAGGGCTCCGGCAGCGGGGACAACGGCATCCAGGTCGCCGGCTACGACGACGGCGCGGGCGACACCATCGACGCGCCGATCGGCGACGTGACCTTCACCGACGTCCAGATCACCGGCGACTACGCCAAGACGCTGGCCTATGTGCACGGCTACAACGACCTGGCGGGCCTCGACTTCTCGGGTGGGCTCACGCTGAACGGCAACGCCGCGTGGACGGGCCTTTACGTGAATCCGACCTTCGGCGCGAATGTCACCGGCTCGCCCACGCCCTCCGCGATCGACCTTACCGGCGTGAACGTGACGGGCGGCAGCTACGGCACCAGCCCGGCCTTCGCGCCGCTCGGCAACGCGGGCACGGTCGTCAACGGCGTTGGGACCGACGGCACGATCATCGGCTCGGACAGCGATCCGGGCGGCTTCGTGGGCGACGCGCTGATCGGCACGGCGGCCAGCGAGACGATCGAGGGCGGCGCGGGCGACGACCTGATCTTCGGCGGCGGCGGGATCGACACCCTCTCGGGCGAGGCGGGAGACGACACCTTCGTGCACTTCACACATGTTGCCGGGCCCGGCAGCACCGCGATCGTCGACGGCGGCACCAATGGCGCGGGCGGGGACACCGTGATCTTCTCGGCGGTCTTCCCGGACGGGTCGCTCGGCCCGGCCGATGGCACGGCCGACCCGGTCACGAGCTTCCGCAACATCGCCATCGACGCGCCCGTTGCCGGGGGGGTGACGATCCAGGATTTCACCAACGGGGTTCAGGCGAACGACATCGAGAACATCCGCGTGTTCCTGGGCGATGGCGGTTCGGACGTATTCGTCAGCGGGGATCTCGCGGTCGAGGGGGTGACCGACGTCTTCGTCGGGCCGGATGACACGAGCGGCCTCGGCGGGGGCGGACACGATCGCCTGATCGCGTGGAACCTCGCGGCCGGCGACGCCGTGACATTGACCTTCGAGTCGGGCGGCGGCAACGACTCCTTCGCCGTCAACGACGGTGCGGCCGGATACACCTACCACGCCGGCGAAACGGGCGAGAGCGCCTTCTCCCTGCCGGCCTGGGGCACGCTGGTGGGCGACGCCGTCGATTACTCGGACTTCACGACCGGCGTCACGGTGGACCTGAACGACAGCGGGTCGGGACAGAGCGCGACGGGCTTCGCCGCGATTTCGGGCGTGGAGAACGTGATCGGCTCGGCCCAGTCCGACAGCATGACGGGCAACGACGAGGACAACCTCTTCGCCACCCGGGGCGGCTCGGACACGGTGTCGGGCGGCGCGGGCGACGATACCGTGGATGTGGTCGGCAATGCGGCCAGTTACAGCTACGCCGTCGCGGCGGACGGCACGGTGACGATGGACAACGGCACGGACGCGATCGAGATCGCGGCCGATGTCGAGACGCTGCGCTTCGACGACACCGACATCGACCTCACCGCGCCGGTGCGCGTGGTGGACGGCTCCGGCGCGCTCGTCGGCTCCTACGCCGGCATCCAGGCGGCGGTGGACGCGGCCTCGACCGCCGACGGCATGACGGTGCAGATTCTTGGCCAGCCCACCGCCTTCGACGAGACGGTGGACACCCAAGGCAAGGCGCTCACCTTCCAGGGCGTCACCATCGACGGCAACCGCGCGGTGATCGCGCCGGCCTCGGGCAACGCGTTCACGGTCGATCAGGACACCGGCGGCGGGAACCTCTCCTTCGTCAACCTCGACATCGCGGGCGGCACGAACGGCATCTTCCTCGACGAGGTGGCCAATGTCGGCACCCTGACGGTGGAGGACGGGGCCCTGAGCGGCCTCGGCAACGTGGCGCTCTACGTCACCGGCGACACGGCGCTCAACCAGATGGGTGCGGCCACCGTGGTGGTGACGAACGTCGCCTTCTCGGACAACGGGGCAGGTGGCGGGAACACCGCCGATGCGAAGCTCTTCGGCTTCTGGGGCGATGCGAGCTTCACCGACGTCACCTTCGACGGCGCGGCGAGCGGCGCGGCCACGGCCGACCGGCCCGACAACGCCATCGAGATCACCGGCAACGTCGCGGGCGGCAGCGCTGTCAACGGTGGCACGCCGCCGGATCTCGGCACGGTGAGCCTCGCCAACGTCACGGTCGCGGGCGCCTATCACAAGAACCCGGTCGCGGTGTTCAATCTGGGCGAGATCGACGGGCTCTCGATCTCGGGCCTCGATTTCTCCGGCGCGGAAAGCGCCTGGGGGCCGCTCTTCAACATCGACGGCGTGACCGACGCCACGATCGACGCCACCGCCTACGGCATCACCTACCCCGCGGGTTCCGGGATCGTGGCCGAGCTGCAGGGCGAGAAGATCGACCAGGCCGACGTGAACACGACGATCATCGGCACGGCGGCGAACGAGCGTCTGCACGGCAAGACGGGCGACGACAGCCTGTCGGGTGGCGCGGGCGACGACGAGCTCTACGGCTCCGAGAAGCCCGGACAGCCCACCGTGGCCGAGACGGGCAATGACGAGCTGACGGGCGGCGCGGGCGACGACTACCTCGACGGCGGGCTCGAGTCGCTGAACGGCGCGGCCGACCCGGGTGAAGGCGACGTGGCCGTCTATCTCGGCGGCGCGGGCGACGAGATCGGCACGGCCGACATCTCGGCCGTCTCCGGCACGGAGCCGGTGGGCGGCGCCGCGTTCGACGGCTGGCAGGTGGACGCCACCGGCCTCGCCACGGGCCAGGGCACGGACACGCTGAAGGATATCGAGATCGTCGAGACCCGCGACGGCTCCGGCACGCTGGTCTCGCGCACCCTCCTCGTGGGCAACGGCGGCTTCGACACCATCCAGGAGGCGGTGGACGAGGCGCAGGCCGGCGACACGATCCTCCTCTCCGCGGGGACCTTCGCGGACGACGTGACCGTGAACAAGGCGGTGACGATCGCGGGCGTGGCCGCAGGCACCGACGGCACGGCCCAGATCCAGGGCGAGGGCACGCTGGTCAGCGGCACCATGCGGGTGACACAGTCCACGGGCAGTGTGGTGATCGAGGGGATCGAGTTCCAGAACCTCTCGGACGACGCCACCGCCTTCGACGCGCTCGAACTCGCCGGCGGGGCCGACATCACCGTCCGGAACAACCTGTTCTGGTCCGCGGGCGTGAACGGCGCGAATCCTGGCTTCGACAAGGCGATCCACGTCGAGACCGGGGCGACCGGCAACGTCGCCATCACCGGCAACTACGTGACCGGCGCGGCCGAGGCCGCCTACAGCACGGCGTCCTGGAACCGCGGCATCTACTCCGACGGGAACGCCGCCAGCCTCGACATCTCGGGGAATACCTTCGAGTTCGCGCGCACGGCAATGAACCTCGACAGCTACGACGACGCCGTGACCACGGTCACCGGCAACACGGTCGTCAGCTCCGGCTCGGGCGTGTCGATCGGGGTCGGCAGCGACGGCACGATCACCGGCATCACCGGCAACGCGTTCGATGACGTGGGCACCGAGTTCAACATGCAGAACATGACCACGCCGGTGACGTTCGACGTGGGCACCAACACCGCCGCCAACACGGTGGCGAGCCCCGTGGGTGCGGGCGCGGGCGACGACCTGATGGTCGTCCTTGGCGGCTCGGACGCCGACGATCTCGGCGGCGGCGCCGGGGCGGATGCGCTGCTCGGCAACGCCGGCGACGATCTGCTCTCCGGCGCCGGCGGGGACGACGTTCTCCTCGGCGGGGCCGGGGAGGATACGCTCAACGGCGACGCGGGCGACGACACGCTTTCGGGCGGCGCGGGCGCGGATACGCTCGACGGCGGCGCCGGGTCGGACACGCTCTACGGCGGCACCGACACGGCGGACGACGCGAACACCACCGTTGATACGGCCACTTACGGCGCGGGCTTCACGCTCTCGTGGAACGAACCCGCAGGCGCCTGGGAGGTCACCGACGGCACCGACACCGACACGCTTTTCGGCATCGAGCGGGTGGAGATCGGCGGCGAGACCGTCCTGCTGGTGGACGACGCGGCCAATGGCGGCTTCTCGAGCCTCGCGGAGGCGGAAGCGGCGGCGGTCTCTGGCGATACGATCCTCGTGGCATCGGGCAGCTATGCCGGCGCGGCCCTCACGAAGGCTGTGACCGTCATTGGCCAGGGCGACGGCGCGACCGCTGCCGACACGGTGTTCACGAGCGGTCTCTCGGTCGACCTCGCCTCAGACAACGCCTCGGGCGAGGTGGCCTTCCAGGATCTCGCGGTCGAAGGGGCCGGCATCACGGCGGCGGACCAAGAGGTGTTGGGCACATTGCGGATCGAGGGCGTCCGCGTCGAGGGCGCGGGCGGCTCCGGTCTGCTCGTGTCGGGTCGCAAGGCCAGCAGCGCCTATGACGAGGCCGGGGTGCAGAGCGTGGTGCTGATCGGCTCCAGCTTCATCGACAATGCGCAAACCTCGTCGAACGCGGGCAACATCGTGTTCTTCGAGTTCGACGGCGATGCGACGATCACGAACGTCACCTCGTCGAACGCGATCTCGGGCGCGACGAGCGCGGACTACCTGTTCCAGATGGCAGGCTTCGACGGTCCGCTCTACGACCAGCTCACGCCGACGCCGGGATCCTCGGTCGGAAGTTACGACGTGCTGACGCCCATCGGCACGGTGACGATCGACGGCCTCACCCTGTCCGGCGAGGCGCGGAAACCGGCGTTCTACGTCCAGGGCTACACGGACATGACGGGTCTTTCGATCGCGAACTCGAGCGTGGACGTGGACAGCACCTTGTGGGGTACACCGGTGGGCATCGACCCGATGGCCGACCAGTCGCCCAGCGGCACGCCCAACACGGCGGCCAATCCGGGCTCGTTCTTCGACGAGACGGCGGCGGACGGCAGCGTCGACCTGAGCGGCTTGACGGTGACGCTGCCCGCCGGGCAGATCGTCTTCATCGACGGCACGACGCAGGCGGACAGCATCGTCGGCACCAATGCCGATGACCTGATCAACGGCTTCACCGGTAACGACACCCTCGACGGCGGCGCGGGGGACGACCTGTTCGTCTGGACGCCGGGCGACGGCGACGACTCCGTGATCGGCGGGGCCGACGACGACACGCTTCTGGTGGACGGCAGCGGAGCAGGGTCGGGCAACTTCGCGCTCGGGGCCGCCTCGTTCTCCTACGAGCCGGTGCCGGCGAGCTTCTCCGACACGGTGACGTTCTCGGGCATCGAGACGCTCGACGTCTCGGGCAGTGCCGCCGCGAACAGCTTCGGCGTCACGGGGCTCACCGGCGGGACGGTCTTCGCCATCGACGGTGGCGGCGGGAATGACCTCCTGTCCTTCACCGACCATACCGCTGCGGTGACCGTCTCGCTCACGACCGGCACGTTCCAGGAAACCGGCGCGGCACCGGTTCACGAGGTGACGGGGATCGATCGCGTCGTCGGCACGGATTTCGGTGACACGCTGACCGGCGACATGGACGCCAACGAACTCGGCGGCGGTGCTGGTGACGACACGCTGCTCGGCCTCGACGGCAACGACAGCCTGTTCGGCGGGGCCGGTGCCGACGAGCTTTTCGGCGGCAACAACGACGACCTCCTTTACGGCGGCGCCGGGGCGGACACGCTGAACGGCGGCACCGGCGCCGACAGGTTCGAGTTCCGCGCCCCCGACGAGGGGACCGATCTCATCGCGTCCTACTCCACCGCCGACGGCGATGGCATCCGGATCGACAAGTCGGCCTTCGGCGCCCTGCTCGATGCGGAAACCGCGGGGCTGCTCGATGCGAACAACTTCGTCAACGCCTCCGTGGACGCCACGACGCAGATTTATTTCGGCGCGACGCCAGGCGAGGCGACCTTCATCCTCGACGACTTCGCGACGACGCGCGCGCTCTGGTTCGACGAGGACGCCGACGGCGTGGCGGACTACAAGCTCGCGGAGTTCAACTCGGCTTCCGTGCTCACGGGGTTCAACGAGGGCGACATCGAACTCTTCTGAGCGGCGAAGGCCCCCGGCCACGGGAGCGGAGGATGATCGCCAGGGGGGGGCGGCGTTTCGCGCCGCCCCCCGGGTCTTGCGGGCGCTTGCCAAATCGGTCACGGGACGCACCTCTGGAAGGCAGAGGGCGAAGCGATGCTGCTTGAGATCGACACAGTCGAGAAGACCTATTCCGGCGGGCCGCCGGTGCTGCAGGGGGTGTCGCTTGCGCTCGACGCGGGCGAGACGCTGGCGCTGACCGGCGAGTCGGGCAGCGGCAAGTCCACGCTTCTGAACCTCGTCGCCGGGCTCGACACGCCCGATGGCGGGCATGTGCGGCTGGCCGGCGCGGATGTGGGCGCGCTCGACGACGCGGGCCGCGCGGCGCTGCGCCGCGAGACGGTCGGCCTCGTCTTCCAGCAGTTCAACCTGATCCCGTCGCTCGACGCGGGCGCCAACATCGCCTTCCAGGCGCGGCTCGCCGGGCGCGAGGACACGAGCTGGACCGCGCGGCTGTGCGACAGGCTGGGCCTTTCGGGTTTCGAGCGGCGCTACCCGGAGGAGCTGTCGGGCGGCCAGCAGCAGCGGGTGGCGATCGGCCGGGCGCTCGCGCCGCGCCCCGCGCTCATCCTGGCCGACGAGCCCACCGGCAACCTGGACGAGGAGACCGGCGACGCCGTGCTCGCGCTGATGCTGGAACTCGTGGCCGAAACCGGCGCGGCGCTTCTCATGGTCACCCATTCCGAGCGGCTGGCCGGGCGGATGGAGCGGCGCGTGCATCTGCGCGCCGGGCGGCTTGCATGAGCCGCTGGATCCTCGTCGCCCTGCTTGGCCACTGGCGTCGCCATCCGCTCCAGCTCGTCACCCTGCTGGCGNAGCCGCTGGATCCTCGTCGCCCTGCTTGGCCACTGGCGTCGCCATCCGCTCCAGCTCGTCACCCTGCTGGCGGGGCTCGCGCTCGCCACCGCGCTCTGGTCCGGCGTCCAGGCGATCAACGCCGAGGCGCGGGCCAGCTACGCCGCGGCGCAGTCGGCCACAGGTCAGGCCGATCTCGCGGTGATCGAGGCCGAGGGCCGTGCGCTCACCGCCGGGGATTTCGCGGCGCTCCGCCGCGCGGGCTGGCGGGTGTCGCCGGAAATCGAGACGCAGCTCGTCGCGGGGGGCCAGACGGTGACCCTTCTCGGGGTGGAGCCGCTGACCGCGCCCTCGGGCGGCGCGATCCCGGGGCTGGGCGACGGGGCCGCGCTCGACTTCCTGACGCCGCCCGGCATCGCCTACGCCGCCCCCGGCACGGCGGCGGCGCTCAACGCGGCGGAGCGCGCCGGCTGGCCGGAGATCCGTGTCTCGGCGGGTCTGGCCGAGGGCCGCGCGGTCACCGACATCGCCACAGCGGCGCGGCTGTCGGGCGCGCCGGGCACCGTCACGCGGATCCTGGTTCTGCCCGATCAGCCCGCCGGGCGCGCGCCGCTCGAGACGGTGGCGGACGGGCTCGTGCAGCGCGCGCCCGAGGCGCAGGGCGACATCGCGCGGCTCACGCGGTCCTTTCACCTCAACCTCACCGCTTTCGGCTTCCTGTCTTTCGCGGTGGGGCTCTTCATCGTTCACGGCGCCATCGGCCTCGCCTTCGAGCAGCGGCGCGCGATGGTGCGCACGCTGCGCGCGCTCGGCGCGCCGCTCGGCCTGGTGATGCGGGTGGTGGCGGCGGAGCTGGCGGCGCTTGCGCTGCTTTCGGGGCTTTTCGGGCTCGCACTGGGCTACGGCGTCGCCACGGTGCTCCTGCCGGACGTGGCGGCGACGCTGCGGGGGCTTTACGGCGCGGAGGTGACGGGCAGCCTCGCGTTCCGGCCGGGCTGGGCGGCGGCGGGGCTCGCCATGGCGCTCGGTGGGACGGCGGTCGCGGCCGCGCAGGCGATCTGGCGGCTCTGGCGGCTGCCGCTCTTGGCGCCCGCGCAGCCGCGCGCCTGGTCGCGGGCGGCCGC
>NZ_JBGFSI010000017.1:0-65239 GCF_041365735.1 Rhodosalinus sp. K401
GACGCCCGCGCCCGCGCGGCGCGCGACAGGCTGGAGACGGCGGCGGCCGCGCTCGCCCGGATCGGGGACGCGGACGAGGCCGCGCTCGATGCCGAACGCGCCACGCTCGAGGCGAAGGACGCCGAGGCCGCGGCGGCGCTTTCCGCGCTCGAACGCGATGCGCCCGACCTCGAGGCCGCGCGCGCACGGCTGCGCCGGGCCCGGGACGTGGTGACCGGCGCCCAGGCCGAGGCGCAGGAGCTTCGCCTGCGCCTCGCCGCGCTCGACGCGCGGATCGGTCAGGCCGCGGGCGAGGCGGTCGAGGAAGAACTCGCCGACGCACGCGCCCGCCATGCCGCCGCCGAGGCCCGCGCGGCGGCCTATGCCGGCGAGGTCGCCGCGCTGCAACGGCTGGAAGGCGCGCTGGAGGACGCGCGCAAGGCCGCTAGGGAGCGCTATTTCTGGCCTGTCGCCCGTGAGTTGCGCCCGCTTCTTCATCTGCTCTGGCCCGAGGCGGAGCTGGTCTGGGCCGATGACACCCTTCTGCCCCGCGCGCTGATCCGCGATGGCCAGGAAGAGCCGATGAACATCCTTTCGGGCGGTACGCAGGAACAGCTGGCGCTGCTCGTGCGCCTCGCCTTCGCGCGGATGCTTGCGGCACAGGGCCGTCACGCGCCGGTCATCCTCGACGACGCGCTCGTCTTCACCGATGACGAGCGTATCGAGCGGATGTTCGACGCGCTCCACCGGCAGGCCGGCGACATCCAGATCCTCGTGCTGTCCTGCCGTCAACGGGCGTTCCGCGATCTCGGCGGGCGCAGGCTGCGCTTCGCGCCGGCCGAAGACTGAGCTTGCACCGTCCCCCCGCGTGGTGTGCTGTGCGCCGCATGGACAGGATGGCCGCGATTCTCTGCTTCACCGCGGCGGTGTTCTTCGCCGCCTCGCCCTTCGTGAACCCCGGCTTCGACGGGTTCGACACCGCGGCCTTCCCGGTGCCGCTGGAGGATCCGCCGGTCCAGCCGGCGGGCTGGGCCTTCGCCATCTGGGGCCTGATCTATCTCTGGCTCGTCGCCGGCACCGCCTTCGGCCTTTTCGCGCGGCCCGACAGCGACGACTGGGCGCCGATGCGCTGGCCGCTCACCGGCAGCCTCGTGCTTGGCGCGGCCTGGCTCGGGGTGGCGCAGCTCTCCGCGATCTGGGCCACCGTGCTCATCTGGGCGATGCTCGCGCTCGCCCTGCTCGCCCTCGCGCGGACGGGGCGCACCGACCGGCTCTGGCAGGAAGCGCCCGTCGCGCTTTACGCGGGCTGGCTCACGGCGGCGAGCTGCGTGGGGCTCGGCGTCGTCCTGGGCGGCTACGGCGTTCTGGCGCCCGTGCCGACCGCCCTCGCCATGCTCGCCCTGGCCTTGGGCATCGCGCTTGCCGTGCAACTGCGCGTGACCCGCGCGCCGGAATACGGCGCGGCGGTGATCTGGGCGCTCGCGGGCGTCACGGTGGCGAACCTGTCGCGGCCGGAACCGCTCGTCGCCGCGCTCGCCGGGGCCGGCGCGATCGCGGTGGCCGCCGCGGTGGTCCTGCGCCGCCGCTAACGCCCCGAGCGCCCGTCGAGATGCTTGCGCAGCTTCGAAGGCTGCGCTTTCTTCTTCGCCTTGTAGGGGTTCCGGTCGGATTGGCTGCGCATCCACAGCCGGATCGGCGTACCCGGCATGTCGAAATCGTCCCGCAACCCGTTGACGAGATAGCGCGAATAGCTTTCGGGCATCTTGTCTGGATGGGAGCACATCACGACGAAGCCGGGCGGCCGGGTCTTGGCCTGCGTCATGTATCGCAGCTTGATGCGGTGCCCGCCCGGCGCGGGCGGGGGGTGCGCGGCCACCATCTCGCCGAGCCAGCGGTTGAGCTGCGCCGTGGGCACGCGGCGGTTCCAGACATCATGGGCGCGCGCCACGGCCGCGCGCAGCCGGTCGAGCCCTTTCCCCGTCCTGGCCGAGACGGTGACGAGCGGCGCGCCGCGGAGCTGCGGCAGAAGCCGCTCGAACGCCTCGCGCAGGTCGCGCAGCTTTTCCTGCCTGTCGGTCTCGGCGTCCCACTTGTTGACCGCGACGACCACGGCGCGGCCCTCCCGCTCGGCCAGATCGGCGATGCGAAGGTCCTGGCTTTCGAAGGGAATCGCGGCATCCAGAAGCACCACCACCACCTCGGCGAACTTCACCGCGCGCAGCGCATCCGCGACCGAGAGCTTCTCGACCTTGTCCTGCACCCTGGCCTTCCGGCGCATCCCCGCCGTGTCGAAGATCCGCACCGGCAGCCCGTCCCACCGCGTGGCGACCGAGATCGCGTCGCGGGTGATGCCGGCCTCCGGGCCGGTCAGCAGCCGCTCCTCGCCGATGATGCGGTTGACGAGCGTGGACTTGCCGGCGTTGGGCCGGCCCACCACGGCGATCTGCAAGGGCCGCGCCACGGTCGGGCCGCCCGCGCCCTCGGCCCGGCCCTCCTCGTCCACGTCGAGATCGGTGAGCGGGGCCTCGGCCTCCATCTCTTCCTGCTTGGCCTCGACGAGCGGGAAGAGCGCGGCGGCGAGGTCGGCCATCCCTTCACCGTGCTCGGCCGACAGCGCGAGGGGCTCGCCCAGCCCGAGGCCCCAGGCCTCGATCAGGCCAGCCTCGGCCGCCGTGCCCTCGCACTTGTTGGCCGCGAGGATCACGTGATCGGCCTTCTTGCGCAGGATCTCGGCGAAGACCTCGTCGGTCGGGGTGACGCCCGTCCGCGCGTCGATCAGGAAAAGGCAGGCATCCGCCTGCTCGACCGCGCGCTCTGTGAGCCGGCGCATCCGGCCCTGTAGGCTTTCGTCCGTCGCCTCCTCGAGGCCGGCCGTGTCGATCACGGTGAACCTCAGCGCGCCGAGCCGCGCCGCACCCTCGCGCAGGTCACGGGTGACGCCGGGCTGGTCGTCCACCAGCGCCAGCCGCTTGCCCACGAGACGGTTGAAGAGCGTGGACTTGCCCACATTGGGGCGGCCCACGATGGCGAGGCGAAAGCTCATAAGGAAGGCTCCGGTCGGTCAGACCCGGCCCGATAGCGCATTTCGCGCTCAGCGGAAAGCGTGCAGACGCCCGTTGCGCGACACGACGTAGAGCGTGCCGCCCGCGACGACCGGCGCGCTCGTCGCGCCGCCGGGGATATCGACCGCCTGCACGAGCCCGCCGTCCCGCGGGTCGAACACGCGCAACACGCCGTCGCCCGACGCCACGATGATGCGCCCCCCGGCCAGCACCGGGCCGTAGCTTGGATGGATTTCGGCGCGGCGGCGGGGGCGGTCGCGCGTGAACCCCGGAAGCTCGGCCGCCCAGACGCGGCTGCCGTCCTCGGCGTCGAGGCGCAGAAGCTGGTTGCGGTCGTTGATCAGGAAAAGCGCACCACCCGCCGGCCATACGGGCCCCGCCGCGCCCTCCTCCGCGGTCCAGAGCCGCTCGCCGCTTTCCAGGTCGACCGCCACGAGGCGTCCCGAATGGCTGCCCGCATAGACCCGGCGCCCGTCGATGACTGGGGATCCGGTGATGTCGTTGACCGTGTTCAGCGTGCGGCCGCGCCGCTCGCCGGAGACGATGGCGTTCCAGCGCCGCAGCCCGCCCTTGCGGAAGACCGCCTGGATCTCTCCGCTGCCGAAGGCGAACACGGCGAGATCCCCGCCGAGCGCGGGCGCCGGTCCGCCGGCCACGTTGTTCGCGTCGGCGACGGCGTCGATCTGCCAGCGCACACGTCCAGTGTCGGCCTCGATCGCCCAGGCGCTGCTGTCGCCGGCCACGAGGTACAGCACCCCGTCGAAATAGGTGGGCGCGCCGGTTGCGGGGGCGCGCAGCTTCTGTTCCCAGATCAGGTCCCCGCTCGCCGGATCGAGGGCCGAGACGGAGCCATAGCCCGAACTGGCGTAAAGCCGTCCGCCACCGACCGCGAGCCCGCCGCCCGAGGCCTCGCCCGCGCGATCGCGCGGCGGGGTGAGGTTGCGGGTCCAGAGCGTCTCCCCGCCCGCCGAGGTGGCGGACAGCTGCACGCGGCTGTCGAGGGTGAAGATGCGGCCATCGGCCACCACCGGGTCGGTGGTGATGCGGCGGCGCCGGGCGTCTCCGTCGCCGATGGGCGCGCTCCAGGCGCGCTGAAGCGTGCGGCCGAGGGCGGGATGCTCCGGGCGCGCGCTCGGCGTGCCGATGGCCTGAAGCCAATCCGCGTTCGCCCGCGCCGGCGGGAGAGAAATCGCCTCGGCCCGGTTTTCGGGCTCCGCGATCTCGGTATCGGGCACGGCGGTCGGGCCGTCGAGCACCGCGCGCAGGCCCACCCGCTCGCCGGGAAGGATCACCTCCCGTTCGGAACAGGCGGCCAGCACGGTCAGCCCGGACAGCGCCGCCAGATGCACCAGAGACCTCAAACCGCCTGCCCTCATCCGCCGTGTCGCCCTTCTGTCGTGCCGCTCTGCCGTACCGCGCCCTGGTCTCAGCCGTCCGCGAACGCTCGTGGCGTGCCGCCGAGCGCCACAATCAACTGAGTTGCCCGCCGACGCAAGCCCGCGCCCGCCTCGGCATCCTCGCGCACGGCCTCCAGACGGGCGATCGCGGCCTCCTGATCGCCTTGCTCGGCGTCGATGAGGGCGAGTTGCTCCTCGGCCAGCAGACGCAGCGGGTTGCCGGGCTCTGCGAGCGCCTCGTAACGCAGCCGCCGCTCCTCCGCCGGCAAGGCGTCGCCCTGCCGAAGCAGCGCCTTGAAGGCGGCGATCCGCGCGTAGATGTCCGGCAGATCCCCCGCACCACCGACCGACGCGAGCGTGTCGGCGGCCGCGGCCGTCTCGCCCGCCTCGCCCAGCTCCGCCGCGCGCAGCAGCGCGGCCACCGCCGCGGCCCCCGGGGACGGCGCATCGATCCCGGCCAGCGCCTCGGCCCGCGCCTCCGGCGTCTGCCGTTGCAGCGCGCTCAGCATCGCGTCGCCCGTCGCCTCGGCCGCGCGCGCCGCGTCGGCCTTGCGCCACTCGTTGAAGGCCGCGCCGCCCACGATGGCAAGCACGACGACCACGGCGATCCAGCCGTAGCGGCGCATCGCCCCATAGAGCCTGTCGCGTCGGACCTCGTCGGCCACTTCCTCGATGAAGCTGTCCCCGTCGCTCAAGATCGCCTCCTGCGCTTTGGGCGTGTCTTAACGCCTCGCCGGCACGGTGCCAAGGCCGACCGGCCGCGGCAAGACTGAACCGATCGGTTCAGCCTTGCACCACCTGGCGCAAAAGTCTAATCTGAACGAAACGGTTCAGCGTAAGGTTCACAAGTTACGCGCCACAACCGGCGCGCGCCGGTGCGGCGTCATGAAAGATACGCGATGCGACGACTTTCCATCCTGACCGCGCTGGCTGTGGCCGCGACGCTCTACCTGATCGTGCTCGAGCGCGATGCGCTGCTTCAATTCGCCGGGCGCGACGCGGCGCCGGGCGCCGCCACCTCCGCCGAAGGCACGCCGGGCGGGGCCGCGCCCGCCGCGCAGGACACGGCATCCTCGACATCGGCGGACGCTTCGGTCGAGGCCGTTCGCGTGCTCGCGCTGCGCTCCGAGGCGCGCCAACTCGACCGCGCGGTGATGCTGCGCGGCGAGACCGAGCCCCGGCGGGTCGTCGAGATCATGGCCGAGACGTCGGGCCGGGTGATCGGTACGCCGCTGCGCAAGGGCGCCATGATCGAGGAGGGGGACGTGCTATGCCGGCTCGACCCCGGCGCGCGGGAGGCCGCGCTCGACGAGGCCCGGGCGCGGCTTGCGGAGGCGGAGGCCCGCGTGCCCGAATCCGCGGCCCGGGTGACCGAGGCGCGCGCCCGCCTCGAGGCGGCGGACCTCAACGCCACCGCCGCCGCGCGCCTCTCGGAGAGCGGTTTCGCCGCCGAGACGCGCGTCGCCGCGACCCGCGCCGAGGCGCGCGCCGCCGAGGCGGGGCTGGAGGCCGCGATCGGCCAGCTGGAAAGCGTGCGCGCGGGCATCGAGGCCGCGCGCGCCGCGGTCCAGAGCGCCGAGACAGAGATCGGGCGGCTGACCATCGCCGCACCCTTCGCCGGGCTTCTCGACAGCGACACCGCCGAGCTGGGCAGCCTGATGCAGCCCGGCAAGCTCTGCGCGCGCGTCCTGCAGCTCGACCCGATCCGGCTGGTGGGCTTCGTGCCCCAAATGTCCGTGGATCGCGTCGAACCGGGCGCGCCGGCCCGCGCCCGCTTCGTCTCGGGGCGCGAGGTGGAGGGGCGCGTGGCGTTCGTGTCACGCTCCGCCGACCCCGAGACGCGGACCTTCCGGGTGGAGGTGGACCTGCCCAACCCCGATCTCTCCGTGCGCGCCGGCCAGACGGTGGAGATCGTGATCGCAGCCGACGGCGAGCCCGCGCATCTGCTGCCGCAATCGGCGCTCACGCTCGACGATGATGGGCGGCTCGGCGTGCGTGTCGTCGACGCGGACAACCGCGCCCGTTTCGCGCCGGTCACGCTTCTGCGCGACACGGTGGACGGCGTCTGGATCGCGGGCCTGCCAGACACCGCGGCGGTGATCGTGCGCGGCCAGGAATACGTCACCGACGGCGTTCGCGTCCGTCCCGAATACCGCGAGGCGGAGGCCACCCAATGACCGGTATCGTCGACTGGGCGGCAACCCGCGCGCGGATGGTTCTGGCCTTCATCGCGCTTTCGCTCGTCGCGGGCGGCTACGCCTACTGGGCGCTGCCCAAGGAAGGCGAGCCCGATATCGAGATCCCCGCGCTCTTCGTGTCGGTGCCGTTCCCCGGCATCTCGGCGGAGGACGCCGAGTCGCTGCTCGTCAAGCCGATGGAGACGGAGCTGTCGGATCTCGACGGGCTCGATACCATGACCGGCACCGCCGCCGAAGGGTACGCCGGCGTCGCCCTCGAGTTCGAGTTCGGCTGGGACAAGTCCAAGACGCTGGCCGACGTGCGCGACGCGATGAACACTGCCGAAGGCCAGTTTCCCGACGGCTTCGAGAAGTATTCCATCAACGAGATCAACTTCTCCGAATTCCCGATCCTCATCGTCAACCTGACCGGCCCGGTGCCCGAGCGCACCATGTTCCGCGTGGCACGCGACCTGCAGGACCGGATCGAGGGGCTGGAGCCGGTGCTCGAGGCCGGGATCGCGGGCGATCGCGACGAGATGCTCGAGGTGGTGATCGACCCGCTCAGGCTCGAATCCTACAACGTGACGGCGTCCGAACTGGTCAACGTGGTACGCAACAACAACCAGCTCATCGCGGCGGGCGAGGTCGAGACCGCGCAGGGCGCCTTCGCGGTCAAGATCCCGTCGAGCTTCGACGAGCCCCGGGACGTCTACGAGCTTCCGGTCAAGACGAACGGCGAGCGGGTGGTCACGCTGGGCGACATCGCCACGATCAACCTGACCTTCGAGGACCGCGACGGCACCGCGCGTTTCGACGGCGCGCCGACCGTGGCGCTGCAGGTGGTCAAGCGCAAGGGCTTCAACATCATCGACACCGCGGCCGAGGTGCGCGCGCTCGTCGACGAGGCGCGGGCCGACTGGCCGCCCGAACTGCGCGCCGCGGTGCAGATCGGCACGTCGAACGACACCTCGCGCGAGGTGGCCTCGATGGTCAGCCAGCTCGAGGGATCGGTGCTGACGGCGGTGGCGCTGGTGATGATCGTCGTGCTGGCCTCGCTCGGCACGCGCGCGGCGCTTCTGGTGGGCTTCGCGATCCCCACCTCCTTCCTGCTCTGTTTCGCGCTGCTCGCGGTGATGGGCGTCGCGGTCTCGAACATCGTCATGTTCGGCCTGATCCTGGCCGTGGGGATGCTCGTGGACGGCGCCATCGTGGTTGTCGAATATGCCGACAAGCGGATCCGGGAAGGGTCCGGCCCCATGCGCGCCTATGTCGAGGCCGCCAAGCGCATGTTCTGGCCCATCGTCTCTTCCACGGCGACGACGCTCTGCGCCTTCCTGCCGATGCTCTTCTGGCCCGGCGTGCCGGGAGAGTTCATGGGGATGCTGCCCGTCACGCTGATCTTCGTGCTGTCGGCCTCGCTGGTCGTGGCGCTGGTCTACCTGCCGGTGATGGGCGGGGTGAGCGGGCGGCTCAGCCGCGGCTTCTCGCGCGCCTCTCACGCGCTGCGGCGCGGCCTGCCCTGGGTGGTGCGCGCCGCGCTCGTGCCGCTGGCGGGCTACGCGCTCTTCCTAAGCGCGATGCAGGTGCTCAACCCGGGCTATCTCTTCGGCGGCAGGCCACCGCTGCCGGGCGCCTGGGGCGCGCTGCCCGGCGTCGCCATCTTCCTGCTGTCGGCCGTGGCGCTATCGGTCACGATGGGCGCCGCCCGGTTGCCCACGCGGCGCAAGCGCATCCGCGCGGGCCACCGGCGCACCCCCTTCGGTCATCTCATCCGCTTCGTGACCGGCAACCCGGTCATGCCGCTGGTGACGATCGGCGCGGTGGTCGCCTTCGTTCTGGGCGTGTTCTCCTATTACGGAGAGAACAACCGCGGCGTCGAGTTCTTCGTGGAGAGCGAACCGGAACGCGCCATCGTCTACGTCAAGGCACGCGGCAATTTCAGCCTCGCCGAGAAGGACGCGATGGTGCGCGAGGCCGAGGAGATCGTGCTTTCACACCCCGCCGTGCGCTCGGCCTTCGCCTTCGCCGGCGAGGGCGGGCTCGATTCCAACACCGGCGGCGCGGAGGCGCCCAAGGACACGATCGGGCAGATCCAGCTCGAGACGATCCCCTGGGACGAGCGGCCCGACGCCCGCGCCACGGCAAGTTTCTTCGGCCTTTTCGACTACGAATACCGCGTCAAGGACCCGGCCTTCGACGGCGACACGGTACTTGCAGAGATCTCGGCCGAGCTCGACCGCCTGCCCGGCATCGACGCCGAGATCCTCGAAAGCACCGGCGGGCCCGCCTCGGCCAAGCCCGTGCACCTGCGGCTCAAGGGCGACGACTTTGGCCGGCTGGTGGAGGCCGCGGGCATCGCCCGGGCAGAATTCGAGGCAACCGGGGCGCTGACCCTGATCGAGGACACGCGGCCCCTGCCCGGCATCGACTGGGAAATTGACGTGGACGTGGAGAAGGCCGGCCGCTTCGGCACCGACGTGGCCACCGTCGGCGCCATGGTCCAGCTCGTGACCCGCGGGCTTCTGCTCGACACCATGCGGGTGCCCAGCTCGGACGAGGAGATCGACATCCGTGTGCGCCTGCCCGAGGAGGACCGCGTGCTCTCCACCCTCGACACGCTGCGCGTGCGCACCGAGGACGGGCTGGTGCCGCTGGCCAATTTCATCACCCGCAAGCCCGTGCAGAAGCTCGCAGAAATCAACCGCGTGAACCAGACGCGCTACCTCGACGTGAAGGCGGACGTGGCGCCGGGTCTCGTGCGGGTGAGCGCCGCGGACGGGACGGATCTGGGCCTGCACGAGGCCGAGGAGGCGGAGGCGCGCATCGCCGCGGCCGCCGGGGACGGTTCCGGCTGGGACGGCGCGACCACCGCAACGGTCAACGCCAACGAGCGTATCGAGCTGCTCACCGAATGGCTGGAGAGCGACCCCCTGCCCGCCGGCATCGCGTGGGAGTGGACGGGCGACCAGGAGGACCAGGCCGAAAGCGGCCAGTTCCTGATGAAGGCGTTCGCCGGCGCGCTCGGCCTCATGTTCATCATCCTGCTGGCGCAGTTCAACAGCTTCTACAACGCCGCGCTGGTGCTTCTCGCGGTGGTGCTCTCGACCACGGGCGTGCTGATCGGCATGGTGGTGATGGAACAGCCCTTCTCGATCATCATGACCGGCACCGGCATCGTCGCGCTGGCGGGCATCGTGGTGAACAACAACATCGTGCTGATCGACACCTTTCAGGACTACGCGCGTTACATGCCGCGGCTCGAGGCGATCACGCGCACCGCCGAGGACCGGCTGCGGCCTGTCCTGCTGACCACGATCACCACGATGGCCGGCCTCGCGCCGATGATGTTCGGCCTCAGCCTCGACTTCTTCGGCGGCGGCTACACCATCGACAGCCCCACGGCGCTCTGGTGGAAGCAGCTCGCCACCGCGGTGGTGTTCGGGCTGGGAATCGCCACCGTGCTCACGCTCGTCGTGACGCCCGCGGCGCTCTCCGTCCGCGTCTGGATCGTGATCTACGCGCAATGGGTCGCGCGCGCGCTGGCGCGAGCCGGCGCGGGCCGGTCGAGCCGGCTTGCGGAAGACTGGGCGCTGCGCCGCGCCGCGCGGCGCCTGCGCGCGCCGGAGATCATCTGGGACGACGGAAGCGACGGGCCGACCGTGAGCGCCCCGACAGACGATCCCGACGCGCCGCCGCAGGAGCCGCGCCTCGCCGACCTGAAGCGCGTCCTTGACGCGACGCGGCACAAGGACGACGAAGGTCCCGACGGCGGCGACGGAAAGCCGCTTCGCGCCGCGGAATAACCGGCCCCCGAGGGAGGACCCCATGGAATTTTCCAGCATACTCGCCATGCTGATCGTCGGCGTCGTCGCGGGCTGGCTCGCCGGCACGCTCGTGCGCGGCGGCGGTTTCGGCCTGCTCGGCAACATGGTCGTCGGCGTGGTCGGCGCGGTGATCGCGGGGTTCCTGTTTCCGGCCATAGGCTTCGGCGTGGGCGGCGGGCTCATCGCGACGATCCTGCAATCCACGCTGGGCGCGGTCGTGCTGCTCGTGCTGATCCGTATCGTGAAATCGGCCTGACGGGGATCGACGCTTGACCTGCGCGCTGCATCCTCCATCCTCTCTGCGAGGCGCGAGGACGCAGCGATGGTCGAGGACGCGAATCTGACGGTCGACCCCGTCGACGAGGCTTTCGACGTACTCTTCGCGACCCTGCTCGACCCGGCCGTCCTGATCGACCCCGCGCGCGACCGCTTCGTCGCGGCCAACCCCGCCGCGCTGCGCTTCCTGGGCTATGACGAGGCCGAACTCCGCGAGATGAGCCCGGCCGACATCCATCCGCACGAACTGTCGCGGATCGACGCGTTTTTCCGCGACATTCTCCGCGAAGGGCGGAAAACGGCCGACGACCTGTCCTGCCGCCTGCGCGACGGACGCACCGTTCCGGCGCTGATCCGTGCCGACGTGGTGCGACGCGCCGCCGGGCCGCGCGTGCTGATCGTCATACGCGACCAGCGCGACCACCAACTGGCGCGGCTGGGCGGTGCCGTGCGCCAGCTTGCCCACGACCTCAAGAACGCGCTCAGCACCGCGCAGCTGGTATGCGACCGGCTGGCGGCGCACGAGGACGACAAGGTGCGGCTGGCCGCCGAAAGCATGACCCGCTCGCTCGAACGCGCGACGCGGCTTTGCGCCGAGACCGCGCAAGCCAGCCGCACCGGGCCGGCCAGCGCGCCGGAAAGGGAACGGTTCCTGCTGGCCGACGTGCTGGAGGAACTGGAGGTCACCGTGCTCGACCCGGGAAGCACGGCGCGCCGTCTGGTCGATGCAAGCGGCGACGCCGTGATCCTCGACGCCGATTTCGACCAGACCTACCGGATCCTGCTGAACCTCGCGCGCAATGCCTTCGACGCCGGCGCGCGGGAGCTGCGCATCTGGGGCCGGCACGACAGCACCGGCGCGACAATCTGGGTGCGCGATGACGGGCCGGGCCTGCCGGACGGCATGAGGGCGCGCCTGCAAACCGAAAAGCACGGCGTTGCGGGCGTCATGGGCACTGGCCTTGGCCTCTCCATCGCGGCCGAGCTTTGCCGCGGACATGGCGGGGCGCTCGAACTCGAGGAGACGGGGCCCGAGGGCACCTGCTTCCGTGTGACGCTGCCCGCCCCGGCCTGATCAGCTCTGCCGGTATTCCGGGTCGATCCGGGTGCGATCGAGGTTCGCCGAATATGTGGCGAGCGTGTACTCCGAGATCACCCCGATGATCTCGAGGATCTTGTCGAAGTCGACACCCTTCCGCGCGAACTCCGCCATCTCGGCCCGGCCGAGCTGGCCGCGCTTTTCCAGCAGCGCGCGGGCGGCGCGGACGATCGCCGCAAGGCCCGGATCCGCGGGCAGTTCCGCGGTGCCGGCATGCGCAAGCATGGTCTCGGGCACGCCAAGCTCCTCGGTAGCGGAGTGGCAAAGCGCCGCTTCGCAGTACTTGCAGCCGGAGTGATGGGCGACCTCGAGCGCCACGAGGCTGCGTTCGATCTCGCTCAGCCGGCCGGCGGCGAGATGCGCTTTCATCGACAAGAGCCCGCCCATCACCTGAGGGTTGCGCGACAACATGCGGTAGATGTTGGGCAAGCCATTCGGGTAGACCTCGGCCAGGCGTTCGTCGATCCCCTCGCCGGTGACCTCGACGGCGTAGCCCGGTTTCTGCGGTGCGTCCGGCGGCGCTTCGCTCGCTCTCGTCATGATGCGGCCATCCTCCGTTTCTTCGTCAAGCGTGTCGTGACCTGCGAGACTATCACAGCGCCCGGCGCATGCACCCTGCCGTCACCTGAACGTGACGCGGGGAGAGATGCGGTCACGCCGCCGCGTCGCGCTCTGACTGCTGACGGGCCCAGAGCTGCGAATATCGCCCGCGCCGCGACAGCAAGGCGTCATGCGTGCCCTCCTCCACGATGCGCCCCGCCTCCAGAACCACGATCCGGTCGGCATCCGCGATGGTGGACAGGCGATGCGCGATGGTGATGACCGTGCGGCCCTCGCCCGCACGGCGGAGCGCGTCCTGGATTTCCGCCTCCGTCTCGGTGTCGAGCGCCGAGGTCGCCTCGTCCAGCAGCAGGATCGGCGGGTCCTTCAGAAGCGTGCGCGCGATGCCCACGCGCTGCTTCTCGCCGCCCGAAAGCTTCAGGCCGCGCTCGCCCACCTGCGTCTCGTAGCCGTCGGGCAGCGCGACGATGAACTCGTGGATCTGCGCGGCGCGGGCCGCCGCCTCGATCTCTTCCTGCGAGGCGCCGTCGCGGCCATAGGCGATGTTGTACCGGATCGTGTCGTTGAAAAGCACGGTGTCCTGCGGCACCACGCCGAGCGCCGCATGCAGGCTGTCCTGCGTGACGTCGCGCACGTCCTGCCCGTCGATCCGCACCGCGCCCCCTGTCACGTCGTAGAACCGGAAGAGCAAGCGCCCGATCGTGGACTTGCCGGACCCCGAGGGCCCGACCAGCGCCACCTTCTCGCCCGGGCCCACCCGAAGCGTGACGTCGCGCAGGATCGGCCGCGCCGCGTCGTAGCCGAAATCCACGCCGTCGAACGCCACCGCGCCGCCCCGCACCGAGAGCGCGGGCGCGCCCGGCTTGTCCGCCACGTCCCGCGGCTGCTCCAGCAGGTCGAACATCTCGCCCATGTCCACGAGGCTCTGGCGGATTTCGCGGTAGACGGTCCCGAGAAAGCCCAGCGGCATGGTGATCTGGATCATGTAGGCGTTGACCATGACGAAGTCGCCCACGCTGAGCGCCCCGCGTTCCACGCCGATCGCGGCCATGACCATCACGATCACCAGCCCGCCCGTGATCAGGAAGGTCTGCCCGAAATTCAGCAGGGCGAGCGAGGTGGCGGTCTTGATCGCCGCGACCTCGTAGCCCGCCATGGCGCGGTCGTAGCGCGCGGCCTCCCGCGCCTCGGCGCCGAAATACTTCACCGTCTCGAAATTCAGAAGCGAATCGATCGCCTTCTGATTGGCGTCGGTGTCCTGCGCGTTCATTTCGCGCCGCAACCGCACGCGCCATTCCGTCACCGCGAAGGTGAACCAGACATAGAGCGCGATCGTGCCCGCCACCACGACGAGATACCAGATGTCGAAGAGAAACAGCAGCACGATCCCGATCAGCAGCAACTCCAGCAGGAGCGGCGCGATCGAAAACAGCATGAAGCGCAACAGGAAATCGACGCCCTTCACGCCGCGCTCGATGATCCGCGATAGCCCGCCCGTCTTGCGCGTGAGATGGTAGCGCAGCGACAGGCGATGGATATGCGTGAAGGTCTCGAGCGCGAGCTGTCGCAGCGCGCGCTGCCCCACCTTGGCGAAGACCCCGTCGCGCAGCTGCTGGAACCCGTTCGACATCAGGCGCGCCAGACCGTAGGCCACCGTCAGCCCCACCGCGCCCAGCAGAAGGTCCGGTGCGCCCTCCTCCGACAGCGTGTCCACCGCCGCGCTGAAGATCATGGGCGTGCCCACCGCGATGAGCTTCGCCGCGACGAGGGCCAGAACCGCGATCACGACGCGACGCTTCACCCAGCTCTGGTCCTCGGGCCAGAGATAGGGTGCCACTTTCCGAACCGTGCGCCAGCCGGACCGGCGCTCTTGAAGCGCTTCGTCGGCAGGGGGTGTCTCGGGGGGCATGGCGGGGCTCCTTGACGCTTCGCCCTAGCTAGGCCGGGTGGCGGCGCTTGGCCAGCCCCTAGCGCGGGATGCTGAACACCTGCCCGGGATAGATCAGATCCGGGTCGCGGATCTGGTCGCGGTTGGCCTCGTAGATCCGGACGTAGAGGATCCCCTCCCCGTAGTTCCGGCGCGAAATGCCCCAGAGCGTGTTCCCGGGCTGAACCGTGACGGCGCGCACCGGCCCCGCGCCCGGGTCCGCCATCTCGGCCGCCGCCTCCGCCGCGGCGAGCGCCGCGGCGGATTCGCGCTTGAACGGCAGTTCGATCCGCGAGGCGACCGCCCCTTCGGCATCGAGCGCGTCGAGGCGCAGCGTGTAGACGCCGGCCCCGACGCCCGGAAGGCCGCTCGCCCAGGCGCCGTCCGGCTCCACCTCCACCATCGCGACGGGGCGGTTTTCGACGTAGACGCGCACGAAACCGCCCGGCCGGGCGCGCCCCGAAAGCCGCACCGCGCCCGTCCCGTCATAGCTGATCGCGTCGAGCGCGACCCTGACCGGGCTGTCCGGGCCCGGCGTGCCACTCTGGACCACGCGCACCCCGTCGGGGCCGGCGACGATCACCGCGGGCGCCGCCGCGATTTCCGGGGCCGGGCCAGCGAGGGCGGGCGCCTCCGTCACAAGCGGCGCGGCGGGCGCGGCCGGAGAGGCCGGCGCAGCGGCTTCCGCCGGCAGGTCGGGCGGCGGCGCGGCGGCGCGTGTCTCCCCCCCGGGCAGGAGCGGCGCGCCGGGATCGGTTTCCGGTTCCGGCTGCGCGCTCATGAGCGCCGGGTCGCCTGTGTCGGGATCGTCGGGCGCGGCGCGCCGCGGGGCCGGCCCGTCAACATCGGGGGCGGGCGCGATCATCGCGGTCTCTGCCCCTGGCTCGGCCGAGGGCGTCACCTCGGCACCGGGCGCGCCCGCATCCGGTGGGGGCTTCGCCGCGCGCTCCATGTTCTCCGACGTCTCGTCACCGGCCTGCGCCTCCGCCATGTCGCGGACCGGCGCGGCGGTGGGGGCGAGGATCACGGCGTCGTCGGAGAGGCGCTCCTCCCCGTCCAGCGCCTCGCTGAGGCTCAGAAGCCGGGGCGCCGCGCTGGTCCCGAGCGACAGGAAGGTGAAGAAGCGTCCCGCCGCGTCGGTTGTGGCCCGCGCCAGCGGCTTTTCGTCGACGAGGATCGTGACCTCGGACCCCGGTGCGGCCCGCCCGGCGATCTGCGCCTCGCCGTCGGGCTCCACCCGCACGAGGTCGAAGGCGGGCGGCGCGGAACCAACCGTTGCGGGACGATCCCGCTCGGGCGCTGACGCGTCGTCCGTCCCTGCCGCCGATCCGCCGGCCGCGGTATCGGGCGGGGCGCTCGCCTCGGCAGCCTCCGCCATCTCGCCACGCGCCGCGGGGGCGTCTTGCGCCGCGCCGCCCTGCGTCGGCTCTGGCGGCGTTGCATCCGCCGTCTCCGGGGACGGTACGACCTCGTCGCGCGGGCGCTCTGCCGCCTCCGTCGGAACGGGCTCGGGGCGGGCGGTGAAAAGGCCCACTACGTAAAGGCCGGCCATGGCGAGCGCCACGGCGGCGATCGCCGCCGCGGTCACGGCGCCAACCCATGAGCGGCCCGGCTTCGCGTTCATTTTCCCCCTTCCGCCCGGCGCTTCGGCGCGCGCGATTGCAGCACCTTAGCAACGCCGGTATCACGGGTCAAAAGCACCGAGACGAAGGGCCTGCCATGCCGCTCACCTCCGTTTGCGTCTATTGCGGATCGCGCAACGGCGCCGATCCCCGCTATGCCGAGGAGGCGACGGCACTTGGCCACGCGCTCGCCACCCGGGGCTGGCGGCTCGTCTACGGGGCCGGCGATGTCGGGCTGATGGGGGCCGTGGCGCTTGCGGCGAAGGCGGCGGGCGGGCTGACCCTCGGGGTCATTCCCCAGCACCTCGTGGCGCGCGAGGCACTGTCGGGTCCCGCGCCCAATCACGTCGTGACCGAGAACATGCACGAGCGGAAGAAGGTCATGTTCATGAACTCGGACGCGGTGGTGGTGCTGCCCGGCGGCGCGGGCTCGCTCGACGAGTTCTTCGAGGTGCTCACCTGGGCGCAGCTCGGGCTTCACGCGAAACCGATCTTCCTGCTGGACGTCGCGGGCTACTGGCAGCCGCTCCTCGCGCTCATCGACCACGTGATCGATCAGGGCTTCGCCGATCCCTCGCTGCGCGGGCTGGTGAGAACGGCGGAAGGCACCTCCGCGCTGGTGGCCGGCCTCGGCGAGGCCCTCGAGACGCGAAGCGCCGCCCAGGAATAGATCGCGAGCGCCGTCCAAATCATCGGGAAGGCCACGCCCTGCCACAGGCCGAACGGCTCTCCGAAGATCGCCACGGCGCAGAAGAATTGCAGCGTCGGGTTGAGATACTGCACGAGCCCCACGGTCGCGAGCGCGGCGCGCCGCGCCGCGTAGGAGAACAGGATGAGCGGCGTCGCCGTGATCGGCCCCGACAGCATCAGAAGCGCCGTGTCCTGCCCGCCCGCCCCGAAGGCGCCGCCCGTGCCCGCATGGGCCGCCCAGATCACCGCCGCCGCGATGGGCGAGAGCAGCAGCACCTCCGCCGTGACCGAGACCACCGGCCCCGCCGGCTGGCGTTTCTTCATCAGCCCGTAAAGCCCGAAGGTCGCCGCCAGCGTCAGCGCGATCCAGGGCGCGGTGCCCGTCCCGAAGGTCAGCACGACCACCGCCGCCGCCGCGAGCGCGACGGCGAGCCACTGCGCGTGGCCCAACCGCTCCTTGAAGACCACCCGGCCGATCAGCACCGCCACCAGCGGGAACATGTAGTAGCCCAGGCTCGTCTGCGTCGTGCGCCCGATCTGCACCGAGTAGATGAAGAGAAACCAGTTCGACGAGATGAAGAGCGCCGCAAGCGCCGTCACCCAGACCGCGCCGAGGGAGCCGAGCGCCCGGCCGAGGGCACCCAGCCGCCCTTGCAGCGCCAGCACGCCGGCGAAGAAGACCAGCGACCAGATCGTGCGGTGCGCGAGCACCTCCAGCGGCGGAATGTGGTCGAGCAGGCGATAGTAGATGGGCGAGAGGCCCCAGATCGTGCAGGCCGCCACCATCGCGGCCACGCCCCTTGCGGCCTCGCTCACCCCGCGCTCCGGCATGCGCACCCGTCGCGGTCTACTCTTCCCCGGCCAGCGTCTTTTTCAGGTTCTGCTCGATATCGCCCACGGGATGCTGGGTCAGATCCTTGGGTATCTCGGCCACGACGCGGCGGGTCACCTCCTGGTGCAGGTGATCGCGCAGCTCGCCCAGCACGCGCGGCGGGGCCACGAGGACGATGCGCTCGAACACGTTCTTGTAGGCGAGTTCGTAGAGATGATCGGCGAGATCGTGGGCGAAGCGTTCCTTGGCAAGGCGGTGCCAGTCCGCCTCGTCCATCGCGGAACGGTGGCTCTGGCTGTCGTCGGGCATCCTGCCGGGCCGGTCGGTGCCCTGCTCGCGCGTGGAGGGGTTTTCCTGCTCTTCCTTGCGCACGACCTCGAGGTTGGGGTTCTCGGCGTCGGTGATGTTGCGAAGGTAAAGCGCCTTTTCGCCGTCGGCGATCAGCACCCAGGTCCCGTTGGTCAGCTCGGTCATCTCGTCTCTCCTGCAATGCGGTCGCGCGTTCACGGCGCCCACATGAATGCCTTTCCGCGCGGGTTTGCAAGCCCCTGAACGCGGCACGCCCCGCGGCCGGGCCGGCGCGCGGGGCGTGCTTGTCTCGAACGCGTCGGCCGTCAGAGACGCGAGGCGACGTTTTCCCAGTTCACGAGCTTGTCGAGGAAGTTCGTGAGGTAGGCGGGCCGCTTGTTGCGGAAATCGATGTAGTAGGAATGCTCCCACACGTCGCAGCCCAGAAGCGCCGTCTGCCCGAAGCAGAGCGGGTTCACGCCGTTCTCGGTGTTCGTGACCTTGAGGCTGCCGTCGGTGTCCTTCACCAGCCACGCCCAGCCCGAGCCGAACTGACCCGCGCCCTTGGCCGAGAACTCTTCCTTGAACTTGTCGAGCGAGCCGAAGGATTCGGTGATGGCCTTTTCAAGCTCGCCGGGCATCTTCTTGTCCGCGCCGGGCGCCATCATCTGCCAGAACTGCGTGTGGTTCCAGTGCTGGGAGGCGTTGTTGAAGATGCCGGACTGCGCCACCGCGCCGGCGTCGTAGGTGCCCTTCACGATGTCCTCGACGCTCTTGCCGTCCCACTCGGTGCCGGAGACGAGCTTGTTGCCGTTGTCGACATAGGCCTTGTGGTGGATGTCGTGGTGATACTCGAGCGTCTCGCGCGACATGCCCAGATCGGCCAGCGCGTCATGGGCATAGGGAAGATCGGGAAGTTCGAAAGCCATTTGGGCCCCCTTTTTTGGTGTTTGCGATAACGTCTCCCGCGTATGTGTGGCTTGCCGGCGCGCAAGGTCAAGCCCCGCCCGCGACGCGATCAGCCCTTCGCAACCTCACGGCCCGGGCGCGCCGCCGTGGCCAGCAGGTCGAAGACATACCGCGCGACCGACCGGAAGCAGACCAGCCGCAGGCGTCCCTCCTCGGGCATCCAGAAGGCCGCGGGCACCTGCGCGAGCCGCGTGCGGCGGATCTCTCCGGGGGCGAAGGCGTCCATGTCCACGGGCGCGAGCTTGGCGATCACCTCGCGCACCGCCCCGCCCTCGAGTTCGATCACGGCGCGGGCGTCGGAGACGTCGGCCACCAGCACATGCTGATCCGAGAGCGCCTCATCGAGTCCGGCGGCAAGCTGGCGCGCGCCGTCAAAGCTGCACAACACCATCGCCTCGTCCGGCGACATCCAGGCGAGGACCGCGCCGTCCCGCCCTTCCGCGATGCCGCGGCGGTCCGGCATCTCGGCGCCGAGCGCATCCAGAAGCGCCATGGCCGCGCCCTCCCCCTCGGCCGAGAGATCGGCCCGGACGGAGATCATGCCCTGCGGCGGAAGCGCCCGGACGGTGACGTAGCCCTCATAGCTTTCACCCGCGAGCGGGCCTGCCGGCTCAGACATCCTGCTTCGTCCCTTCCTTGTCGTAGAACACCGGTTCCACGATCTTCGCCTTCACCACTGTGCCGTCCACCTTCGGGAACTCCAGCACCTCGCCCATGCGCTCGGGCCCGCGGTGCACCAGCCCCATGGCGATCCCGCGCCCCAGATTGGCCGAGTGATAGGTGGAGGTCACGCGGCCCTGCGTGTTGCGCTGGCCGTTGCCGTTCGTGCCGGGCGCGGTGGCATAGGCGGCCTCGGGCAGCACCGAGCCGTCCACGGTCTCGAGGCCCACGAGCTTCCAGCGCTCGGGATCGGCCATGTGGCTGCGCATCTGCGCGCGCTTGCCGATGTAGTCGTCCTTCTTCTTCGAGATCGCCCAGTCGAGACCCAGATCCTGCGGGATCACCGTGCCGTCGGTCTCATCGCCGATCATGATGAAGCCCTTCTCGGCGCGCAGGACGTGCAGGCATTCGGTGCCATAAGGCATCACGCCGAACTCCTGGCCGGCCTCGTGGATGGCCTCCCAAAGCGCGCGGCCGTGGCTCGCCGGCACCGCGATCTCGTAGGACAGCTCGCCCGAGAAGGAGATGCGGAAGACCCGGACCGGAAAGCCGCCCAGCGTGCCCTCCGCCCAGCCCATGAAGGAGAGCGCCTCCTTCGAGACGTCCATGCCGCCCAGCTTTTCCAGCACCTTGCGCGCGTTGGGCCCGACCACCGCGATCTGCGCCCATTGCTCGGTGACGTTGAGCGTCCAGACCTTCCAGTCCCACCACTCGGTCTGAAGCCATTCCTCCATGTGGGCGTGGACGTGATCCGCCCCGCCCGTGGTGGTGTGACACAGGAAGGTGTCGTGATCGAGCCGCGCCACCACCCCGTCATCCATCAGGAAGCCGTTCTCGCTGCACATCAGGCCGTAGCGGCAGCGCCCGGGCTTCAGGGTGCTCATCATGTTGGTGTAGAGCATGTCCATGAAGCGCGGCGCGTCCGGCCCCTTCACGAGGATCTTGCCGAGCGTGGACGCGTCCAGCATTCCAAGGGCGTCCCGGGTGTTCTTCACCTCCCGGTTCACCGCCGCCTCGCGGCTCTCGCCGTCCCGCCTGTAGGTGTAGGGACGCCGCCACTGGCCCACCGGCTCCCAGTCCGCGCCATGGGCCTCGTGCCAGTCATGCATCGCCGTGCGGCGGATCGGCTGGAAGGTCGCGCCCCGCGCCGGCCCGGCGATCGCGCCCATCGAGATGGGCGTGTAGGGCGGGCGGAAGGTGGTGGTGCCGACCGCGGGAATGTCGGCGCCAAGCTCGCCCGCGAGCACGGCAAGGCCGTTGATGTTCGACAGTTTTCCCTGATCGGTCGCCATGCCGAGCGTGGTGTAGCGCTTGGCGTGCTCCACGCTCTCGAACCCCTCGCGCGCGGCGAGTTGGACGTCCGACACCTTCACGTCGTTCTGGTAGTCGAGCCACGCCTTGGCGCGCAGCGCGGGCCCCGCGCCTTGCGGCATCATCCACACCGGCGCGAGCGGTGCCTCGTCGCGCGCCTCGCCCGCGGGCGCCTCGGCATCGGCGGGCGCGCGGCCTGCCGCCCCGGCGGCGGCGAGGCCGGCGGCGTGGGCATCCGCGAGCACGTCGCCCAGCCCCATCGCCCCGCTCGCCGCGCCGGCGGTGACGACCATCGGCTTCCCGTCGGCCCCGGTGGGCGCGCGGTCCGGATCCGGGCGGAAGGCTGCCTCCGCCGTGTCCCATAGAAGCTTTCCACCGCAATGGGACCACAGGTGCACGACCGGCGACCAGCCGCCCGACATGGCCACCGCGTCGCACTTGATCTCTTCGGTGGCGGTGCCCTCGCCCGCCTGCGGGCAGGTCAGCACCCCCTCGACCCGCTTGCCGCCCTTCACCTTGGCGATGCCGCGGCCCGTCTCGACGCGGATGCCGGCGTCGCGCGCGGCGTCCATCAGCCGGCCGCCGCCCTCGGCGCGGGCGTCGATCACGGCGGCGACCACGAGCCCGGCCTCCTTCAGCGCCAGCGCGGTACGGTAGGCGTCGTCGTTGTTGGTCACGACGACGGTCCGGTCGCCGGGCGACACCGCCCAGTTGACGACGTAGTCGCGCACCGCCGAGGCCAGCATCACGCCCGGAACGTCGTTGCCGGCGAAGGACAGCGGCCGCTCGATCGCGCCGGTCGCGGTCACGGTCTGCGCGGTGCGGATACGCCACAGACGGTGGCGCGGCGCCTCGCCGCCGAGCTTGTGATCGGCCACGCGCTCATAGGCGAGGACATAGCCGTGATCGTAGATCCCCGCGCCCATGGTCCGGGTGCGCAGCGTCACGTTCTCCATCGTTTCCAGCTCGGAAACGGTGCGCGCCACCCACTCCGCCGCGGGAACGCCGTCGATCTCGCCGCCGTCCACCGGCGCGCGCCCGCCCCAATGGGCCGTCTGCTCGATCAGCATCACCTTCGCGCCCGAGAGCGCCGCCGCCTTCGCCGCGGCGAGGCCCGCGACGCCGCCGCCCACCACCAGCACGTCCACGAAGGCGTAGAAATGCTCGTACTCGTCCGGATCGGCCTCCGCCGGCGCCTTGCCGAGCCCCGCCGACTGGCGGATGAAGGGCTCGTAGACATGTTTCCAGAAGGGGCGCGGGTGGATGAAGGTCTTGTAGTAGAAGCCCGCCGGCAGGAAACGTGCGAGCGCGGTGTTGATCGCGCCCACGTCGAATTCGAGGCTCGGCCAGTGGTTCTGGGAGGTGGCGGCGAGCCCCTCGAAAAGCTCGGTCGTGGTCGCGCGCTGGTTGGGTTCGTGCCGCGCGCCCTCGCCCAGATTGACGAGCGCGTTGGGCTCTTCCGCGCCGCTCGCCACGGGACCGCGCGGGCGGTGATACTTGAAGCTGCGCCCCATCAGCATCTGGCCGTTGGCCAGAAGCGCCGAGGCCAGCGTGTCGCCGGGATGGCCGGAGAACCGCTTGCCGTTGAAGCTGAACGGGATGCGGCGCGAACGGTCGAGAAGCCGCCCGCCGGTGGCGAGACGCGTGCTCATGCGGTGAGCCCCCTGAAAGACGTAACGGGCCGCGCGGCGGTGTCGGAACGGCGGGTCAAGAGAAGGCCCTCCATGTCCAGCCGGGGCGTTTGGCGGAGATGGCGTCGCGGATGTGCTTCGGCGGCTCGGTGGTCTGGGCCGGGTAGGTGCCGAAGACCTCGAGCGTGGCGGTGCAGCGCGCGGCGTGGAACCACTTGCCGCAGCCATGGGCGTGGCGCCAGCGCTCGAAATGCACGCCCTTGGGGTTCTCCTTGGAAAACAGGTAGTCGTGGAACTCGTCGTCCGATCCTTCGGGGCCGACGCGCGTCAGATGCGCCTCGCCGCCGGGGGCAAGCTCGGTCTCCTCGGCCTTCACGCCGCAATAGGGGCATTCGAGCATCAGCATCGCGTGGCTCCTGCAATCGGGCGCCAAGGATCTTCGAAGATCCTTGGCAAAATTCTTCCAAGAATTTTGCGCGCTTCCTGCACCATCAATGCGCCACCCCCGCCGCGACGCTCTCGTCGATGAAGCGGCCCTCGCGGAAGCGGTCCAGCGAGAACTCGGCGGCGAGCGGGCCGGGCTCTCCGCGGGCGATCATCTCGGCGGTGGCCCAGCCCGAGCCGGGGATCGCCTTGAAGCCCCCCGTGCCCCAGCCGCAGTTGATGAAGACACCCTCCACCGGCGTCTTCGACAGGATGGGCGAGCGGTCGCCGGTCATGTCCACGATCCCGCCCCACCAGCGCAGCATCTTGAGCCGGGAGATCACGGGGAAGGTTTCGACCAGTGCGCGCACCGTCTCCTCCACATGGTGGAAGCTGCCGCGCTGGGTGTAGTTGTTGTAGCCGTCCGCACCGCCGCCGATCACCATCTCGCCCTTGTCGGACTGGCTCATGTAGCCGTGCACCGTGTTGGCCATCACCACCACGTCCATGCAGGGCTTGATCGGCTCGGAAACGAGCGCCTGAAGCGCCACCGACTCGATCGGCAGGCGGAACCCCGCCATCTCGGCAAGCTGGCCCGAATGCCCGGCGACGACGATCCCGAGCTTCTCGCAGTCGATCGGCCCGCGGGTGGTGTCCACGCCGACGACGCGGCCGCCCTCGCGGCGGACGGCCGTGACCTCGCATTTCTGGATGATGTCCATCCCCATGTCCGAGCAGGCCCGCGCATAGCCCCAGGCCACCGCGTCGTGGCGCGCCGTGCCCGCCCGCGCCTGCCAGAGCGCGCCCAGAACGGGATAGCGCGGCCCGTCGATGTTGATGATCGGGCAGAGTTCCTTCACGCGCTTGCGGTCCACGAACTCGGTGTCCACGCCCTGCAGCGCGTTGGCCTGCGCGGTGCGCCGGTAGCCGCGCACCTCGTGCTCGGTCTGCGCCAGCATCATCACGCCGCGCGGGCTGAACATGATGTTGTAGTTCAGCTCCTGGCTCAGCGTCTCGTAGAGGCTGCGCGCCTTCTCATAGATCGCCGCCGAGGGATCCTGAAGATAGTTCGAGCGGATGATGGTCGTGTTGCGCCCGGTGTTGCCGCCGCCGAGCCAGCCCTTCTCCAGCACCGCGACGTTGCGGATGCCGTGGTTCTTGCCGAGGTAGTAGGCGGTGGCGAGGCCATGGCCGCCCGCGCCCACGATGATCACGTCGTAACGCTTCTTCGGCGCGGGATTGGCCCAGGCGCGTTCCCAGCCGGTGTGGTTGCGAAAGGCTTCCCGGGCGACGGCGAAGGCGGAATAGCGTTTCATGGGCCTCGAATCCGTGATGCGGCGTGGGCGATAACTGGACCTTGGCGCGGGATAAACCCTGCTTCCATGCGTCACAATGGGCGCCGGTTGCGACATGACGCTCCGCGCGGGCGGTTTGCCCTTCCGTCGCGGGGTCCGACCGCATAAATCAGGGACAAATCTTTTGGAGGAACCATGGTTTTCTGGATCGGCGTGGTCGGGCTCGCATGTGTCGTGGGGCTGCTTCTGGGGCTCGTGGCGCTCAGGGCGCGCGCGCAGGAGGCGGAGGCCGCCGACTACGACCTGAAGGTCTATCGCGACCAGCTGAACGAGGTGGAGCGCGATCTCGCGCGCGGCGTCATCGACGAAGCCGACGCCGAGCGGCTGCGCACCGAGGTGTCGCGGCGCATCCTGGCCGCCGACACCGCCGCCAAGGCCGCGCGCCGGGGCGACACGCGCCAGCCCGCCTGGGCCGGCATCGCGATCGTCGTGTTCCTCGCCTTCGGGGTGGTCGGCGGGGCGCTCGCGCTTTATTCCGCGATCGGCACGCCGGGTTATCCCGACATGGCGCTCGCCGAACGCATCGCGCGGGCCGAGGAAGCGCGGCAGAACCGCCCGAGCCAGGAAACCGCCGAGGCCGGCGTGCCCGCCGCGCCCGCGACCGACGTGCCCGAGGATTACGCCGAACTGATGACCCGGCTTCGCGCGGCGCTGGAGGATCGGCCCACGGATCTTCAGGGCCATGCGCTTCTCGCCCGCAACGAAGCCGCGCTCGGGAACTTCGAGGCCGCCTACACGGCGCAGCAGCGCGTGCTCGCACTGCGGGGCGAGCAGGCCACCGCGCAGGATTACGCCGATTACGCCGAGATGCTGGTGATGGCGGCCGGGGGCTACGTCTCGCCCGAGGCCGAGACCGCGCTGGCCGCCGCGCTCAACCGCGATCCGAACAACGGCGTGGCGCTCTACTACACCGGCGTCATGTTCGACCAGACCGGGCGGCCCGACCGGGCGTTCCGCGCCTGGGACAGGCTTCTGCGTCAAAGCCCGCCCGACGCGCCCTGGATTGCCCCGGTCGAGGCGGGGATCGGCCGGCTGGCGCGCCTAGCCGGGCAGACCGACTACACGCCGCCGACGCGCGCCGAGGCGCCCGTGGCCGGGCTTGCCGGCCCGTCGGCCGAGGACATGGCGGCGGCGGAGGACATGAGCCCCGAGGACCGCATGGCGATGGTGCGCGGCATGGTGGAGGGGCTTTCGGAACGGCTCGCCACGCAGGGCGGGACCGCCGAGGAATGGGCGCGGCTCATCGGCGCCTTGGGCGTGCTGGGAGAGAGCGAGCGCGCGCAGGCGATCTTCGACGAGGCGCTCTCCACCTTCGCGGGCGACGAGGCTGCGCTGGGACGCCTGCGCGACGCCGCGCGGCAGGCCGGCCTCGAGGAATGATCCACGACGGCATCGCCGATTTCGCCGCCGCCCTGCCCCCGGGCCGGGCGGTTGCGGGGCTCGACCTCGGCGAGAAGACGCTGGGCGTGGCAGTGTCGGATCGTGGCCTCGCCGTCGCGACCCCCCTGCGCACCATCCGGCGGAGCAAGTTCACCGCCGACGCCGTCTCGCTTTTCTCGATCCTCGACGAGCGCGAGATCGGCGGCATCGTGCTCGGCCTGCCGCGCAACATGGACGGCAGCGAGGGGCCGCGCGCCCAGTCCACCCGCGCCTTCGCGCGCAATCTCGCGCGTCTGCGCGACAGTCCCATCGTCTTCTGGGACGAGCGGCTCTCCACCGTGGCGGCCGAACGCGCGCTTCTGGAGGCGGATGCGACACGAAAACGTCGCGCCGAGGTGATCGACCACGTCGCCGCGTCCTATATCCTTCAAGGAGCGCTGGACCGGATCCGGCACCTGAGGCTGGCGGGAGAGCAGGCGGAATGACCGACGAGGTCTGGAAACGCGACGAGATCGAATCGCCCTGCGTGAAGCTGTGCGTGATCCACCCCGAGGCGCGGATCTGCGCCGGCTGCCACCGCAGCATCGACGAGATCACCGCCTGGTCGCGCATGACGCCAGAGGCGCGCCGTGCCGTAATGGCGGAATTGCCGTCGCGTGGCGCGCTTCTGAAAAAGCGGCGCGGCGGGCGCGCCACGCGCCGCGCGCGGGGCTGACCCGGCCTGCAAGGCCATGGCAGCCGGGGGCCCGCGGCGGGATCGCGGCGCAACGGGCACCGCGGGCAGTCCCGTCCCGGGCGCTGCCGTGCAATCGGTGTTCGTCACCGGATTTCCCCTTCGCGCCGCGACCCGCGAGGTCCTCTCGGGACGCGATGTGTCGCCCCGCCACCGTCCCGCTCCGATCAACGATCCACCGCGATCCGAACCATCGTTTCCCTTAGGGGACCACAGAACCGGCCGGAACGCCGGTCAGCGCGACGCCATCGCGACCCACGACCCCCCCCCTGCGGCGCGGCGGCTGAGCCGCGCTTCCGCGCGGGCCTCAGGGCGCCTCCAGCCAGCGCGCGGGATCGGCGAACTGGGGCCTGAAATAAGCGATCATCCGCCCCTCCGGCGGGGCCTCGGCGCCCTCCGCCCAGGGCGCCACACCGTGGAGCGCAAGGCGATGCACCACGATCGCCTCCCCCGGCCGCGCCGTCACCTCCACCCGCCGGCATGTTTCGAAGACACGGCGGCGCGCGGCCTGGTAGGTATCGGTCAGGTCGGCCTCGCCCCACCGCTCCGGCGCGCGACCCCGAAGCGCCGCGGCGAAGGCGGCGCGCATGATTTCGTGGCTGCCGTCCCAGACGACGAGCGGGCTCGCCCCCCTCCCCGCCTCGGTGAGCGGCAGGCCCAGGATGAAGGCGTGGGGCTCGCGCAGGTGGCGCCGCCGCTCGGGTCCCTCGGGCAGCAGCCCGTCCACATGGGCCGCGTCGCGCCGCGCGCGATAGCCGAAGGCGGCCGAGCTTTCGCCGCGGCGCGGGCGCGGATAGCCCGGCCAGACCACCGAAAGCTGCGCCCGGTGCAAGGGCGGCAGCGGGCCGAGAACGGCCTCGAGGGGCGCCCGCGCGGCGCGGGGCAAGGGCGGGCCGCCAGGCAGCCGCCCCTCGGCATCGGTGAGCAGCGCGTCCACGCCCACGAACCACGTTCCCTCGCAGTCGAGCCATGCCGCCCGCAGCGCCGGGTCCGCGACCGCGGCACGGGCGGCCGGCAGTGCGGCGGCGGCCCAGCCCGCCAGCGCCGGATCGGGGCCGAGCCGCGCCCAGCCGCGCGCGGCAAGCCCGTCTACCACCCCAGCGATTTCCGCAGCATGTTGCCCGCCACCAGGAGCAGGAACACCGCGAAGACACGCTTGAGCGGCCTCGGGTTCATGGCGTGCGCGAGCCTGACGCCGAGCGGTGCCGTGAGAAGCGTCATCGCGATCACCACCGCGAAGGCAGGCAGGTTCACCGCGCCCACGGTGAAGGGCGGGCGGTTCTCCGGCGCGATCTCGAAGAGCAGGAACCCCGCCACGCCGGGCACGGCGATCAGAATTCCGAAGCCCGCGGCCGTCGCCACCGCCCGGTGGATGGGCACGCCGTAAAGGCTCATCAGCGGCACGCCGAAACTGCCGCCGCCGATGCCCATCAGAACCGAAAGGAAGCCCACGAGCGGCGAAAGCGCGGCCCGCCGCCAGCCGCGCGGCATCTCTGGGCCGAGCCGCCACTCCGCCCGGCCGAGCCCGAGATAGAGCCCGATCACCAGGCCGAGCCCCCCGAAGACCCCCTGGAGCACCGTGGAGCGCAGCACCGCGGCCAGCATCACGCCGAGCACCGCGCCCACCGCGATGCCCGGCGCCCAAGTCTTCAGGATCTCCCACTCCACCGCACCCTTGCGGTTGTGGCTCAACACCGAGCGCGCCGAGGTCACGACGATGGTGGCCAGCGAGGTGGCGAGGCACATCTGCATGAGCTGCGGCCCGCCATATCCCAGCGTCTGGAAAGCGTAGAAGAAGGCGGGCACCAGAACGATGCCGCCGCCCACGCCCAGAAGCCCGGCAAGAACGCCCGCCACCGCGCCGATCACCAGAAGCAGCGCGATCATCTGGGCAAGCAACATCGGGTCGGGCATGGGGCTCCTCGCGCGGTCCGGCGGTTTCGGCGGGCGTCAGGTAGACAGTGTTTTCCGGGCGGCCACAACGGGAAATCCGTGCATCCGGTGCCCCCCGGGCGACGGGGCGCGCTCAGGCGCTGCGCCGCGCCTCCGTGAAATCGGCGGCGAGGGGCGGGACCTGTGCCAGCGCCCGTTCCACCAGCTCTGGGCCCGCATCCGGGCAGGACGCGCCCTCGGAGAGCATCTGCCGCCAGTGCCGCGCGCCCGGCCTGCCGGCGAAGAGCCCCAGCATATGCCGCGTGACCTGGTTGAGTCGCCCGCCTGCCGAGAGATGCGCCTCGATGTAGGGCAGCATGGCCCGCGCCGCGGCCTCGGGCGTGGTCTGGCGCGCCTCGCCCCAGAGCCGCCGGTCGGCCTCGCCCAGGATGTCCCAGGGCCGGTGATAGGCGGCGCGCCCCACCATCACGCCCGCGAAACCGTCTTCGAGATGCGCCTCGACCTCGTCGAGCGATTGCACGCCGCCGTTGAGGGCGATCGAAAGTGCCGGGAAGGCGTCGCGCATCCGCCGCACGAGATCGTAATCGAGCGGCGGCACGTCCCGGTTTTCCTTGGGGCTCAGCCCCTCGAGCCAGGCCTTGCGGGCGTGCACCGTGACCTGCGCCGCGCCGGCCTCGGCCATGCGCGCCAGGAAATCCGGCAGCACGCGCTCCGGGTCCTGTTCGTCCACGCCGATGCGGCACTTGACGGTCACCGGCACCGCGACGGCGGCGCGCATCGCCGCCACGCAGTCGGCCACGCGCGCGGGGTCGCGCATGAGCACCGCGCCGAAGGTGCCGGATTGCACGCGGTCCGACGGGCAGCCCACGTTGAGGTTGATCTCGTCGTAGCCCGCCTCCGCGCCGAGCCGCGCCGCTTGGGCGAGTTCCTCCGGATCGGAGCCGCCGAGCTGAAGCGCGACGGGATGCTCCTCGCGGCTGTGGTCCAGAAGATGCAGCGCGCCGCCCCGCACCAGCGCGGGCGCGGTCACCATCTCGGTATAAAGAAGCGTCCGGCGCGACAGCTGCCGGTGGAAGACCCGGCAGTGCCGGTCGGTCCAGTCCATCATCGGTGCGACGGACAGGCGGCAGGCCGTTTCTTGCTGTTCCATCGGCACGGTCCACGTCCTTCCTGAAGGCTCCGGGCGCGCGGCGGGCGCGTCGCGGGGCCCGGGATGCGGCCGCCCGCCACGCTCGCGGGCGCCCCCGGATCACGCCCAGATGGCGCAGATGCCGTGATTTTGCAACACTCGGGCCCATCGGCCGGGCTCGCCGCGCCGCGCCTGCCGAAGGGGCGCCGACGCGCACGGTCGCGCGACGGCATTGATGGCGACGGCCCTGCGCCGTAGACTAAACCCATGATCGGCGAGGACGTGGCAAGGCGGGGCGCGCCTGCGTGGGGCGCGCCATGAGCCGGGAAAATGACCGGCTGGCCCGATACCGCGCGCGGCGGGATTTCTCGAAAAGCCCAGAACCCGAGGGAGGCGGCAGCATGTCCGAAAACGCTCCGCGTTTCGTGATCCAGAAGCACGACGCCTCCACGCTCCACTACGACGTCCGTCTCGAGGTCGACGGCGTGCTGAAATCCTGGGTGGTGCCCAAGGGCCCCTCCACCGATCCGAGCGAGAAGCGCCTGGCGCTGCCCACCGAGGACCATCCGCTCGACTATGCCGATTTCGAAGGCGTGATCCCCGAGGGCGAATACGGCGCCGGCACGGTGCTCGTCTGGGACACGGGGCCCTACGAGAACATCACCGAGAAGGAGGACGGCCTGCGCCCCATGGCCAAGGCGATCGAGGACGGCCACGTGCTGGTGCGACTCCATGGCGAGAAGCTGCAGGGCGGCTACGCGTTTCAGCGCACGGGGTCGGGCGAGGACGCGCGCTGGCTTCTCGTGAAGATGGACGACGAGGCGGCCGACGCGCGGCGCAACCCCGTCTCCACCGAGCCGCTTTCGGTGCTCTCGGGCCGCGATCTCGACGAGATCGCCGACGCGGGGGCGGAGCGGTGAGTGGCCCCTTCGACGCGCTCTCCGACACGGAGCGGGACGCGCTTCGGGACGCGCCCCACCCGGACTGGACGGCGCCGATGCTGGCCACGCTCACCGACGACCGTTTCTCCGATCCCGGCTGGCTTTACGAGCGCAAGCTCGACGGCGAGCGCGCCCTCGCCTTCCGGGACGGCGACCGCGTCCGCCTGCTCACCCGGAACCGCAAGGATCTGGGCCAGACCTACCCGGAAATCGCCGAGGCGCTCGGCACGGCGACGCCGGAGGACTTCGTGGCCGACGGCGAGATCGTCGCCTTCGAGGGCGGCGTCACGAGCTTCTCCCGGCTTCAGGCCCGCATGCAGATCAAGGACGCCGAGGCGGCGCGGCAAAGCGATGTGCGCGTCTTCTACTACCTCTTCGATCTGCTGCACCTCGACGGGCAGGACCTGACCGCCCTGCCCCTGCGCGCGCGCAAATCGGTGCTGAAACGCGCCTTCGGTTTCGCCGACCCGATTCGCTTCACGCCCCATCGCGTCGAGGAGGGCGAGGCCTTCTTCCGCGAGGCCTGCGACAAGGGCTGGGAAGGCGTCATCGCCAAGCGCGCGGACGCACCATACGTCCGCAGCCGCTCGCGGGACTGGCTGAAGTTCAAGTGCGCGAACGGGCAGGAGCTGGTGATCGGCGGCTTCACCGAGCCCGAGGGCAGCCGCAAGGGCTTCGGCGCGCTGCTCGTGGGCTACTACGAGGACGGCGCGCTGCGCTACGCGGGCAAGGTGGGCACGGGGTTCGACGACGCGTTCCTCGAAAGCTTCCGGCAGAAGCTCGACGGGATTTCCCGCAAGACGGCGCCCTTCGACGACCCACCCGCGGGCGACGACGTGACCTGGCTCTCTCCCGAGCTCGTGGCCGAGATCGGCTTCACCGAGTGGACCTCCCACGGCAAGCTGCGCCATCCCCGCTTTCTCGGGCTGCGCGACGACAAGGACCCGCGCGACGTCACGCGCGAGCGCCCGGCGGCATGAGCGAGAAGACGATCACGGTGGACGGGCGCGAGATCGCGCTCTCGAACCTCGACAAGGTGTTCTTCCCGGATGACGGGATCACCAAGGGCGACCTCGTGGACCATTACCGGCGGATCGCCGGCATCGCCCTGCCGCACTGGCGGGAGCGTGCGCTCACGATGCACCGCTTCCCGGACGGGATCGGCGAGGACGGCTTCTTTCAGAAGGACATCCCCGGCCACTTCCCCGACTGGATCGCGCGCGCGAACCTGCCCAAGGAAGGCGGGACCGTCACCCACATCCTCGCCAACGAGGCCGCGACCCTCGTCTACATCGCCAACCAGGGCTGCATCACGCCACACCTCGCGCTCGCCCGCGCCGACGCGCCGGACCGCCCAGACCGGCTGATCTTCGACCTCGACCCCTCCGACGACGATTTCGGCAAGGTGCAGGAGGCGGCCGAGCGGCTTCGCGCCCGGCTGGAGGCGCTGGATCTTCCCGTCTTCGTGCAGACCACCGGCTCGCGCGGGCTGCATCTGGTGGTCCCGCTCGACGGCTCCGCGCCCTTCGACCCCGTGCGCGCCGCCGCGCGGCGGCTGGCCGAGGCCGTGGCCGAAGACGCCCCCGCCCTCGCCACGGTGGCGCAGCGCAAGGCGTCCCGCGGCGACCGGGTGTTCCTCGACTGGCTGCGAAACGCCTACGGGCAGACCGCCGTCGCGCCCTACGCGGTGCGCGCGCGCCCGGGCGCGCCCGTCGCCACGCCGCTCACCTGGAAGGAGGCGCTCTCGGGCGACATGACACCCCGAAAATACACCGTCGCCAACATCTTCCGCCGATTGGGCCAGACCGAGGATCCCTGGGCCGGGATCGACGCGCAGCCCGCCGAGGCGGCGGCCCTGGTCGAACGGACCTGAGCGGGACGGCCAGCGCCGGGGCCGCATCCTTGCCGTCGCGCGACGGCGCGGTCAGAGCGACGCCGGACCTGCCGCTCGCAAACGCCGCGGGATGCCTCCGGCCCGCGCCTCGGTGTGGCCCGGGGCCTGATCCCGGCGGCGTTTGGGCGCGCCCCTCAGTCCGCGCCGCGCACCTCGATGGGCGCGTCGGGATCCGGGTGGAAGACGCGCTGGATGAAGAAGCCCGCCGCGGCCAGGCCGATGCCGATCAGGTCGGTGAGCCACCCCCCTTCGATCATGAAAAGCGCCGCCACCAGGATGGCAAGGCGCACCATCCAGGCCGCGCGCGCGCCGAGGAACCAGCCCTGCACCCCTGAGGAGAGCAGGAACACGCCCACGGTCGCGGTGAGCGCCGCGCGCCCCACCTCGGGCCAAGTCCCGTCCATGAGCAGGGCGGAGTTGTAGAAGAACATGAAGGGCACGACGAAGGCGGCGATGCCGATCTTGAAGGAGGCGACCGAGGTCTCCATCGGGTTGGCGCCCGAGATGCCCGCCGCCGCGTAGCTCGCCAGCGCCACGGGCGGCGTGATCGCCGAGAGCACCGCGAAGTAGAACACGAAGAAATGCGCGGTGAGCGTCGGAATGCCGAGATTGACGAGCCCCGGCGCCACCACCGAGGCCGCCACCGCGTAGGCCGCCGTGGTGGGCATCCCCATGCCGAGCAGGATCGCGATGCACATCGCGAAGAAGAGCGCGAGAAGCTGGCTCACGCCGGCGAGGCCCAGCAGCAGGTTCGAGAACCGCGCCCCCACCCCGGTGAGCGAAATCACCCCAACGATGATGCCCGCGCAGGCGCAGACCGTGATGATCTGGATCGACATGGTGCCGGCGATCTCGAACGCCTTGCCGACGGATTTGAGGCCCATCCGGTAGGGGGTGAGCCAGCTCACCACCGCGGCGGCGACGGTGGCGTAGGTGCCCGCGCGGATCACCGAGTATCCCATGAAGAGCGCCGCGATGAGGATCACGATCGGCAGGAACAGGAAGGCGCGGCGCGCCATATCGCCGAGGCGCGGCAGCTCGTCGTCGCGCATCCCCCGCATCCCGAGCTTCGCCGCCTCGAAGTCGACCATGAAGTAGACCGACACGAAGTAGAGTACCGCGGGGATGATCGCGGCGATGGCGATCTCCTGGTAGGGGATGCCGGTGATCTCGGCCATGATGAAGGCGCCCGCGCCCATGATGGGCGGCATGATCTGCCCGCCGGTGGAGGCCGCGGCCTCCACCGCGCCCGAGGTCTGCTTCTTGTAGCCCACCTTCTTCATGAGCGGGATGGTGAGCGAGCCGGTCGCCACCACGTTGCCCGCCGAGGTGCCGTTGATCATGCCCATGAGGCCCGAGGCGAAGATCGCCACCTTGGCCGGCCCGCCGCGCGCGCGGCCCGCCGCGGCGAAGGCGAAGTTCACGAAGTAGTCGCCCACCTTCGATGCCTGAAGGAAGGCGGCGAAGATGATGAAAAGGATGATGTAGGTCGAGCTCACCGCCGTGGTCGGCCCGAGGATGCCCGCATCGGTGTAGACCTGGCTGAAGAAGCGCTGCCAGCTCACCGCGGGAGAATTGAGGAAGCCCGGCATGTACTGGCCGGTGAAGACATAGGCGAGGAAGACGCCGGCGATGATCACGAGCGCGAGGCCCGCCGCCCGCCGCGTCAGCTCCATGATGAGGGCGGTGCCCGCCACCGCGGCGATCGAGATGCCGATGGGCGCGAAGGGCGTGCCCGTGGAGTTGCGCATCAGGGTGCCGTAGATCGTCACCAGGTAGACCGCGACCGAGACCGCGCAGATCCCCAGAAGGATGTCCGGCGCGGCAAACGCCGACCGGCGGCGCCGGTGCGCCCAGCCGATCAGGATGCCGCCGAAGGTGGCCACCAGCAGCGGCACGCCGAAATACCAGATCTCGCGGAAGCGCAGCGTCTCGTCGATGCCGTTCCACATCAGCCCGTCGCGGATGAGGGTCGCGAACCAGACGCCCGCGCCCAGCGAGAAGAGCGCGGGCGCCATGAGCAGGATGGCGAGGCCACCCAGCAGCGGCGTCTCGCGCATTTCCTCGTCGCGGAAACTCGCCGAGGCGTAGAGCAGGAACCCGATCACGAGCGCCCCCGCGATGTGCACGATCCGGAAATTCCACGTCTCCATGGGGAATTGCGGCAGGAACGGGATCTCGACGCCGGTCAGGGCCTCGACCGAAATCCCGTTTAGCGCGGCCATGTGGAAGGCCGCGTAAAGCCCCGAGAACACCGTGACGAAGGTGTAGGCGGCGCCCGTGTAGAGGCGGCGGTTCTTCTCGACCGGCTCTTCGTCGACGCCTTCGGCGATGACCTGCTGGGGATCGATTGCGGGCTGGGAGCTCATGGGCCTCGTCCGTCATGCGGTCTGGGCGGGCAACGTCGCGCGGGCGATGGCCACGCGCGACGCGCGAAGGCGCGGGCCGCATCCCTTCCGGACGCGGCCCGCAGAGTCTCGGGTGTGGCTTACATCCCGTGGATCATGTCGTCCGGGATATCGGCGTCCGCGTTCTCCTTGAACCAGCGCGCCGCGCCCGGGTGCCACATGAGCACGTTGTTCTTGTCCCAGTTCTCCGGGATCGTCGACCGGGCCGCGCGGTGGATGTTCACCATCCGCTCGTTGTCGGACATCACCACGTCGGTCGCCGCATAGACGAACTCCTCGGGAAGGTCGCAGTTGGCGATGGCGAAGTTCCACATCGAGACCGAGCGCGCCGGCGCCTCGAGGGTCTGGTAGGTGTCCGCCGCGATCTCGAATTGCGAGACCGGGAACGCCTCGAGGATGGTCGCCTGCTCCTCCTCGGTGAACTCGATGATGTTGATGTCGGTCTGCACCTCGAGCTGGCTCACCGCCGGGACGGGCACGCCGGCCGCGAAGGCGATCACGTCGAGAAGCCCGTCCTGAAGCTGGCCGCCGAGATCCGACCAGCCGCCGTTGCGGCGGTCGAAGTTCACGCCAAGCTCTTCCATCATGCGCGGGAAATAGGTGTCGGAAGTGGAGCCCGCCGGGCCGAAGCCGATGCGCGCGCCGTCCGGGATGTCGGAGATCGACGAGATGCCCGAGGACGACAGCGCCGTGATCGAGAACGGCGTCTGGTACATCGGGAACATCGCGCAGGCGTTGGTCATCTGCAGGCCGGGTGCGATCGGGTTGTCGCCGGCCATGGATTCCGCGGCCGGCCCCATCGTCGTCATGCCGAAGGCGGCGTCGCCGGTGTGCACCAGCGCCATGTTCTGCATCGGGCCACCGGTGACCTCGCCGCCGCCCGAAAGGCCGAGTTCCTCGGCCACGAGGTTGGCCCAGCCCGAGCCGTAGGCGAAGTAGGTGCCGCCCTGGCTCGCCGTGCCGACGGTGAAGCTGTCGGGCCAGCCGGTGCGGTCATAGTCCTGCGCGACGGCCGCGCCGGCCGCGACACTCGCCGCGATTGCGGTCGAAAGAAGCGTTTTCATTGGATCCTCCCTTGGTTCCGTGCCCGCGGACCGTGCCCGCGGGCGTCGCACCGTCATAAAACATATGCCCGCGCGGGCAAGGGAAATGTCCGGTCAGCCGCCGCACTCGGACACCTTGCGCGCCTGGTCGAGGATCGCCGCGATGACCGGCGTCGTCGGGTCGCGCTCGGGGGCGACGAGGCCGATCAGATGCTCGGCCTCGGGCGCCACGAGCGGCACCGACTGCAGCCCGCCCATCGCGCCGAAGAGCTCCGCCAGGCGGCTCGGCAGCACCGTGGCGAGGCCGCCCGCGCGGACATGGCTGACCAGCGTGACCACCGAGCTCGCCTCCAGAACGGGGTCGGCGGTGCGCCCGGCCTCGGCCATGTGCTGGTTGACGATCCGCCGGTTCTGCATGTCGGGCGTCAGGAGCGCGAGCGGCAGGTCGGCAAGCTCCGCCCAGCCCAGCCGCGCCCGCCCCGCAAGCGGCCCGCCCTCGGGCGCGACGGCCATGTAGCGTTCGCGGTAGAGCGGGACGGAGGCCACGCGCCCCAGCGGCTCGTTGTCGAGGTAGGTGATGCCCGCCTCCGCCTCGAGGTCGTCGAGCATAGCGAGGATCTCCGCCGAGCTGCGCGAGTAGATCGAGAAGCGCACGTTGGGATGCCGCGTGCGGAACGGCGTGGTCAGCCGCTCCACCGTGGAAAGCGCGGTGGGGATCACCGCGAGGCGCAGGTTGCCCGAAAGCCCCTGCCGCGCCGCGCGCATCTCGGCGCGCATGGCGCGGCTGTCGGCCACGATGCGCCGCGCCCAGTCGAGCACGCGCTGGCCTTCCGGCGTGAGCCCCTGGAAGCGCGACCCGCGCCAGACCAGCATCACGCCGAGCTGGTCCTCGAGCTGCTTGATCCCGGCCGAGAGCGTGGGCTGCGTCACGCCGCATTCCTCCGCCGCGCGGCCGAAATGCTGCTCGTGCGCGAGCGCGATGAACATCTCCAGCTTGTCGATCATGGCCTCGTCTCCGTTCACCCTTTCGCGACCGAAATCCCCTGCGCGACGTCATGCGAGGGGTTTGCGACCGCTTGATAGAAGATACCTATCAAACGACGAAACTGCGACATTGAACCGCAGCGCCGTCCGCGGCATCCGCAGAGCGAGAATATCGCCAAGGAGTGCGCCTCATGGCCCTCGACGCCGCCGCCGCCAATCCGCGCCTCGCCCGGCTCGACGAGATCGTGCGCTCCCATGCCGGGCGCGAGGGGCCGCTTTTGCCCATCCTGCACGACGTTCAGGCGGAGTGGGGCCACATCCCCGCCGAGATGATCCCGGCCATCGCCGACAGGCTCAACCTTACCCGCGCCGAGGTGCACGGGGTGGTGAGTTTCTATCACGACTTCCGCGAGGCGCCCGCCGGCCGCAGGGTCGTGAAGCTCTGCCGCTCCGAGGCCTGCAAGGCCGTGGGCGCGGACGCGCTCGCCGCGGAGGCCGAGGCGCGCCTCGGCGTCGCCATGGGCGAGACGCGGGCGGACGGCGCCGTGACGCTGGAGCCGGTCTATTGCCTCGGGCTCTGCGCCTGCGGCCCGGCGGCGATGGTGGACGGCGAGATCGTCGGGCGCGCGGACGCGGCGCGGATCGAGGCCACGGTGAAGGAGCGCGACGCATGAAGGTCCATCTTCCCCGCGACGCCGCCGCGAAGGCGCTCGGCGCCGAGGCCGTGGCGCAAGCCCTGCGCGCCGAGGCCGACCGCCGCGACGTTCCGCTCGAGCTCGTTCGCACGGGCACGCGCGGCATGATCTGGCTGGAGCCGCTTCTCGAGATCGAGCGCGACGGCCAGCGCCACGGCTTCGGGCCGATGACGGCGGCGGATGTGCCGGCGCTCTTCGAGACCGAGGATGCCCACCCCAAGGCGCTGGGGCCCGTGGAAGAGCTCGACTGGATGAAGCGGCAGACCCGGCTCACCTTCCAGCGCTGCGGCGTGATCGACCCGCTCGACCTTGGCCAGTACGAGGCCCATGGCGGCCTTGCCGGGCTGCGCCGGGCGCTCGGCATGACGGCCGCGGAGATCGTCCAGGAAGTGACCGAGAGCGGGCTTCGCGGACGGGGCGGCGCGGGCTTTCCCACGGGGATCAAGTGGAACACCGTCCTGAACGCCGAGGGCCCGCAGAAATACATCGTCTGCAACGCCGACGAGGGCGACAGCGGCACTTTCGCCGACCGCATGATCATGGAGGGTGACCCGTTCTGCCTGATCGAGGGCATGGCGATCGCCGGGCTCGGCACGGGCGCCACGCGTGGCTACGTCTACCTCCGCTCGGAATACCCCGACGCCATCGAGGTGATGGAGGAGGCGGTCCGCCGCGCCCAGGCGGCGGGCGTGCTGGGCGACAACCTGCTCGGCTCCGGCCGCGCCTTCGACATGGAGATCCGCGTGGGCGCGGGCGCCTATGTCTGCGGCGAGGAGACCTCTCTGCTGAACTCGCTCGAGGGCAAGCGCGGGGTGGTGCGCGCCAAACCGCCGCTCCCGGCGCTCGAGGGCTTCCTCGGCCGGCCCACGGTGGTCAACAACGTCATCAGCCTCGCCACCGTGCCGGTCATCTTCGAGAAGGGCGCGGCCTTCTATGCCGATTTCGGGCTCGGCCGGTCGAAGGGCACGATCCCGGTGCAGATCGCGGGCAACGTGGCGCGCGGCGGGCTGTTCGAGACCGCCTTCGGCATGCCGCTCGGAACCCTCGTCGAGGAGATCGCGGGCGGCACCGCCTCGGGCCGGCCGGTGAAGGCGGTGCAGGTGGGCGGCCCGCTCGGCGCCTACATGCACGCCTCCCAGTTCGACACGCCCTTCGGCTACGAGGAATTCGACGGCCAGGGCGGGCTCATCGGCCATGCGGGCATCGTGGTCTTCGACGAGAGCGCCGACATGCTGGAGATGGCGCGCTTCGCCATGGAGTTCTGCGCCGTGGAGAGCTGCGGCAAGTGCACCCCCTGCCGGATCGGCGCGGTGCGCGGCGTCGAGACGCTCGAGCGCATCCGCGCCGGCGACGGTGCGGCGGTGGAGCTGCTCGCCGACCTCTGCGAGACGATGAAGGACGGCTCGCTCTGCGCGCTGGGCGGGTTCACCCCCTACCCCGTGATGAGCGCGCTGCGCCACTTCCCCGAGGAGTTCGGCGCCGCGCGGGAGGCCGCGGAATGAGACCCGGGGCCGGTTTCGCCGCGCGGAGAGCTGGCGCGGCACTGACGTCTCCCCTGAGTATTTGGGCCAAGAAGAAGGAACTGGGCGAATGAAGGATTTCGTCATTCCCTGGGACGACGCGGACAAGGGCACGCCGGCGAAAACCGGCGCGCCGGTGACGCTCAGCGTGGACGGGATCGCCGTCACGGTGCCCGAGGGCACCTCCGTCATGCGCGCGGCCGCCGAGGCGGGCATCCAGGTGCCGAAGCTCTGCGCGACCGACAGCCTGGAGGCCTTCGGCTCCTGCCGGCTCTGCGTGGTGGAGATCGAGGGGCGGCGCGGCACGCCTGCTTCCTGCACCACGCCGGTGGCCGAGGGGATGGTGGTGCGCACCCAGACGCCCAAGGTGCAGAAGCTCCGCAAGGGGGTGATGGAGCTCTACATCTCCGACCACCCGCTCGACTGCCTGACCTGCGCCGCGAACGGCGACTGCGAATTGCAGGACATGGCCGGCGCGGTGGGCCTGCGCGACGTGCGCTACGGCTACGAGGGCGAGAACCATGCCGTCGCGCGCTCGAACGGCGAGGCGAACCCGCGCTACCTGCCCAAGGACGAGTCGAACCCCTATTTCACCTACGATCCGTCGAAATGCATCGTCTGCTCACGCTGCGTGCGCGCCTGCGAGGAGGTGCAGGGCACCTTCGCGCTGACCATCGAGGGCCGCGGCTTCGACAGCCGCGTGTCGGCGGGCATGGCGGGCGACGATTTCCTGAACTCTGAATGCGTGAGCTGCGGCGCCTGCGTGCAGGCCTGCCCGACGGCGACGCTGCAGGAGAAATCCGTGATCGAGCTCGGCACGCCCGAGCGCAAGGTCGTGACCACCTGCGCCTATTGCGGGGTGGGATGCTCCTTCGAGGCGCAGCTGAACGGCGACCAGCTCGTGCGCATGGTGCCCTGGAAGCAGGGCAAGGCCAACCGGGGACATTCCTGCGTGAAGGGCCGCTTCGCCTACGGCTATGCGAGCCACCCCGACCGCATCCTGAACCCGATGATCCGCGAGACGATCGACGAACCCTGGCGCGAGGTGTCCTGGGACGAGGCGCTGTCCTTCACCGCCGGGCGCCTGCGCGGCATCCAGGAGGCGCACGGGCGCCAGGCCATCGGCGGCATCACGTCGAGCCGCTGCACCAACGAGGAGACCTACCTCGTCCAGAAGATGATCCGCGCCGTCTTCGGCAACAACAACACCGACACCTGCGCGCGGGTCTGCCACTCGCCCACGGGCTACGGGCTCAAGACCACCTTCGGCACCTCCGCGGGCACGCAGGATTTCGACTCGGTGGAGCACACCGACGTCGTGCTGGTGATCGGCGCCAATCCGACCGACGGGCACCCGGTCTTCGCCTCGCGGCTCAAGAAGCGCCTGCGCGCGGGCGCGAAGCTCATCGTGGTCGACCCGCGGCGGATCGACCTCGTGCGCACGCCCCATATCGAGGCCGCGCATCACCTGCCGCTGCGCCCGGGAACCAACGTGGCGGTGCTGACCGCCCTGGCCCATGTCATCGTGACCGAGGGTCTGTTGGACGAGGGCTTCGTGCGCGAGCGCTGCGACTGGGACGAGTTCCAGGACTGGGCGGGCTTCGTCGCCGAGGACCGGCACGCGCCCGAGGCCACCGAGGCGCTCACCGGCGTGCCGGCGGCCGAGCTCCGCGCCGCGGCCCGGCTCTATGCCACGGGCGGCAACGGGGCGATCTACTACGGGCTCGGCGTGACCGAGCACTCCCAGGGCTCCACCACCGTGATGGCGATCGCGAACCTCGCCATGGCGACCGGCAACATCGGCCGGCCGGGCGTGGGCGTGAACCCGCTCCGGGGCCAGAACAACGTGCAGGGCGCCTGCGACATGGGCTCCTTCCCGCATGAGCTGCCGGGCTACCGCCATGTCTCGGACGAGGCGGCGCGGGAGGTGTTCGAGCGGATCTGGGGCGCGACGATCGACCCCGAGCCGGGCCTGCGCATCCCCAACATGCTGGACGCGGCCGTCTCGGGCGAGTTCCGCGGCATCTACATCCAGGGCGAGGACATCCTGCAATCCGATCCCGACACGCACCACGTCGCCGCGGGCCTTGCCGCGATGGAGTGCGTGATCGTCCACGACCTCTTTCTGAACGAGACCGCGAACTACGCGCATGTCTTCCTGCCGGGCTCCACCTTCCTGGAGAAGGACGGCACCTTCACCAACGCCGAGCGCCGGATCAACCGCGTTCGCAAGGTGATGGAGCCGAAGAACGGGTTCGCCGACTGGGAGATCACCCAGATGCTGGCGAACGCCATGGGCGCGGACTGGGATTACACGCATCCCGCCGAGGTCATGGACGAGATCGCCGCCACCACCCCCTCCTTCGCCGGCGTCTCCTACGCGGTGCTCGAGGAAAAGGGGTCCGTCCAGTGGCCCTGCAACGAGGCCAGGCCCGAGGGCTCGCCGGTGATGCACATCGACGGCTTCGTGCGCGGCAAGGGCAAGTTCGTGCTGACCGAATACGTGCCCACCGAAGAGCGGACCGGCCCGCGCTTCCCGCTTCTGCTCACCACTGGGCGGATCCTCAGCCAGTACAACGTGGGCGCCCAGACCCGGCGCACCGCGAACACGGTGTGGCATGAAGAGGACGTGCTGGAAATCCACCCCAACGACGCCGAACTGCGTGGTATCCGCGAGGGCCAGTGGGTGAAGATCGCGTCCCGCAAGGGCGAGACCTCGCTGCGCGCGCACCTGACAGAGCGGATGGCGTCGGGCGTGGTCTACACCACCTTCCACCACCCCGACACGCAGGCCAACGTGGTGACGACCGACTATTCCGACTGGGCGACCAACTGCCCGGAATACAAGGTGACGGCTGTGCAGGTGAGCCCCTCGAACGGGCCGACGGAGTGGCAGGAGGACTACGCGGCGATGGCGGACCGGGCACGCCGCGTGCTGCCGGCGGCGGAGTGACATGACCCGCGATCCGCGCATCGAGATCGGCCCCCGGGCCGCCCTGCCGCTGGCGGACGAGGTGCCCGTGGCGCTCGTCTACAACGGCGAGACGCAGGCGGTGATGATGGCCACGCCGCGCGATCTGGAGGATTTCGCGCGAGGCTTCTCGCTGACCGAGGGGATCGTCACGGCGGCCGACGAGATCGAGGAAATCGAGATCGTCGACCACGGGCGCGGGTTCGAGGCGCGGATGTGGCTGCCCGAGGCGGCGGCGGGGCGGCTCGCCGCGCGCCGGCGCGCGATGACGGGGCCGGTGGGCTGCGGGCTCTGCGGCATCGACTCGATCGAGACGGCGCTTCGCCCCGCCGCGCAGGTCGCCACCGACGCGCTGCGCCTTTCGGCGCCCGACTTGCGCGCCGCGCCCGAGGCGCTGCGCCGGCGCCAGCCGGGCCATGACGCGACCCATGCCATGCACGCCGCCGCGCTCTGGGAACCGGGGCGCGGTCTCCTCTTCCCGCGCGAGGACGTGGGCCGGCACAACGCGCTCGACAAGGTGGCGGGCGCCTGCCTCGCCGCCGGCGAGACGGGGCGCGGCCGCGCCGTGGTGCTGACCTCCCGCGTGTCGGTGGAGATGGTGCAGAAGGCCGCCGCGATGGGCGCCGAGGCGGTTGTCGCCGTCTCCGCGCCCACCGCGCTCGCCGTCGAGATGGCCGAGGCCGCGGGGTTGACGCTCTTGGCCGGGCTCAAGCACACCGCGCGGGTTTACGCCCACCCGCACCGACTGACCGAGGGAGCGATCGAATGACCGAGGAAAAACTCGTCCGCATGGCGAACCAGATCGCCACCTTCTTCCACTCGCAACACGACGCGGACCGCGCGGCACAGGTGGCCCGACACCTTGCCGATTTCTGGGAACCGCGCATGCGCAAGGACCTCTTCGCGCTCATCGAGCGCGGCGGCGCGGGCCTCGACCCGCTGGTGATCGAGGCGGCGGGCCGGCTCCGGGCCGAGGCGTGACGTAAGGACGCGCCGAAAGACGCACGCGAAACTCAGCTTTCTTGATCTGGATCAACGAAGGGTATGCTGTTGTATTCCATAGCCGCGATATGACGCGGAGGATGCACATGACCGATACCCGACTCCCGAAAGCCAGCCGTCGCGGCTTTCTCGGCCTCGCGGCCGGGGCCGGCGCGCTCGCCCTCGCGGGGCCCGGCGCCGAGGCGCAGGCGCGCGTGCCCACGAACGCCCATATCGTCATCCTGGGCGCCGGCGCCGCCGGCACCTCGCTCGCCAACCGCCTTGTGCAGCGCCTCGAGGGCGCGCGCATCACCATCGTGGACGGCCGAGCCGAGCATTGGTACCAGCCCGGCTGGACGCTGATCGCCGCGGGGCTGAAACCGGCGGAATATTCGGTCAGCACGACCACCGAATGGCTGCCCCAGGGCGTGACGCTCAGGCCGGAATACGCCGCCGAGATCGACCCGGAGGCGAAGCGCGTGGGCCTCTCCGGCGGCGAGAGCCTCGACTACGACTACCTGATCGTGGCGTCGGGCATCTCGCTAGACTGGGACGCGGTCGAGGGCTTCTCTCTCGACATGGTGGGCCAGAACGGCATCGGCGCGGTCTACGCGGGCCCCGAACATGCCGCGAAGACATGGCAAGCCATGGACCGCTTCACCGACGAGGGCGGGGAGGCGGTGTTCTTCCGGCCCGCGACCGAGATGAAATGCGCGGGCGCGCCGCTCAAATACACCTTCCTCACCGACGACTACGCGCGCCGCAAGGGCAACCGCGCGAATACGAAGATCACCTACGCCGCGCATTCGGGCAGCTATTTCAGCGTGCCCATCGTGCACGAAAAGGTGCGGATGCTCTTCGACGACAAGGGCATCGAGACGCGCAAGAATCACGTGCTGAAGGCGATCGACCCCGGCCGGAAGCTGCTGACCTTCGCCACGCCCGACGGCGACACGGAGATGCCCTACGATTTCACCAACGTGATCCCGCCCATGCGCGCGCCCGACGTCGTGCGGCAGTCGGGGCTTTCCTGGGCCGACCGGTGGACCGACCAGGGCTGGGTGGAAGTGGACCAGCAGACCCTGCGCCACCGCCGCTACCCCGACGTGTTCGCCGTGGGCGACGTGGCCGGCGTACCCAAGGGCAAGACCGCCGCGAGCGTGAAATGGCAGGTGCCGGTGGTCGAGGCGCATCTGGTCGCCCAGATCGCGGGCGACACGACGGACGCGGCCTATAACGGCTACACCTCCTGCCCGCTCATCACGCGCGTGGGCCGGGCCATGCTGATCGAGTTCGACTACAACAACGACCTCACCCCGAGCTTCCCCGGCGTGATCGCGCCGCTCGAGGAGCTCTGGATCAGCTGGCTCATGAAGGAGGTCGCGCTGAAGGCCACCTACAACGCCATGCTGCGCGGCAAGGCCTGAGGAGGATACCCCATGCAGGAACTCACCTTCGAGACCATGATCGCCGTGTTCGAAGAAATGTTCGGACCGGTGCTGTTCTGGGCCCTCGTGATCGCCGCGGCGGTGGTCACGCTGGGCTACATCTACGTTCTGATCCGCGACCGCGCAGTGAGCTGGCAGAAATTCCTGGCGGCCCAGCTCGCGATGCCCGTGGGCGCCGTCGCCGCCGTGTGGTTCGTGATGGCGATCACGGATTCGGGCATGTCCGATATCGGGGGCCCGATCGACGTGATCGTGATGCTCGGCGTCGCGGCGGCCGGCGCGGTCGGCGCGGCGATTCTCGTCTACACGGTCCAGTCGCTGCTGTTCCCGCCCGAGCGCGACGCCTGAGCCATCCCCCGAGGGCCCGATCTTCACGCGCCCCCTCGTTTTGTGCGCATGATATGCTAGGTCTAGGACAAAGGGGGTCGCGACTCCGGCGGCCGCGCCCACGCGGGAGGGACGCATGGAAACGGGACGGAGGCAGCAGTCGCGATCGATAACTGTCTCGGGCGGGCGCCCGGCCGGGTCCGCGCCGCGAGGTGCGGCATGAATCAGCAACTGCCCCGGTCCCGGACGCTCGCGCTGGAACAGGATGGCCCGTGGCTGACGGTGTGGTTCGATGACCCTACCAACGGCAACGCCCTCGGACGGACCCGGATCGCCGAACTGGCGCGACTGACGCACGGGCTGGCGCTGCGCCCCGACATTCGCGGCGTGCTCTTCCGCGGCCGTGGCGGCGTGTTCTGCGAGGGCGCGCTCGGCGACGTGCTGCGCGCGGGGGCCAACCGCGACATCGACCGCGAGGCGCTCGTGCAGGCCAGCCGCTCGTTCGGCGCGCTCCTCCGGCGTGTCGCCACGCTGCCGCAGCTGACCGTGATGGCCGTCGAAGGGCCCGCGCACGCTGCGGGCTGCGGCTTTGCCGCTGCGGGCGACCTGGTGCTCGCCGCCGAGGGCGCGGAGTTCGCCTTCACCGACACGCGGCGCGGGATGGTGCCCGCGCAGATCGCCCCGATCATGCTGGCGCGGCTGGGGCATCGCGCGGCGCGCCGCCTGCTTCTGCTGGGAGAGCATGTCGACGCGCGCGCGGCGCTCGATATCGGCCTGGCGGATGCCGTCTTTCCCGACAGCGCCGCCCTCGACGCCGAGATCGCGCGGATCCGCGACGGCCTGACGCTCTGCGCGCCGGGCGCCGTCGCGGCCACCAAGCGCCTGCTGCTGGACCTGCCCGGCCTGCTGCCGGACGAGCAGCTCGACATGGCGGCCGACGTCTTCGCCGACCAGATCGAAAGCGCGGAAGGGCGCGAGGGGCTGGAAAGCTTCTTCGGCGCCCGTAGCCCCGGCTGGACCTCCCCCGGCGGGGGCCGCGGAACGCGGCGCGGCTCCTGACGCGTCAGGGGTTGCAGGCCGGGCAATCGCCGGGGTCGCCCGGTTGCGAGTGGCCCGCGGGCGCGGCCTCGTGGCCGCAGGCCACGCATCCCAGCACATCTTCCCCCGGGCGGAGCGTCGGTCCCCCGCACCACGCACAGGGCCGCGCCGGCCCCGCGCGCAGGCGGCCGTATCCCGGCGCGCCGCAGGCGGGGCAGGCCCGCGCCAGGCGCTCCGCGAAACGTTGGGCCAGCCGGGCGATGGTGGACATCCGCGCCGGGTTCATGTGGGCGCGCATGTCCGTCTCGACGCGGGCGAGCCCGTCGGGCGAGGCCGCGGCGCTTTCCTCCACGGCGCGGGCGAGCGCCGCGCGCGCGGCGATCCCTTTGCGCACCGGCCCCGCGCCCGCGTTCGGCCGCACCACCGCCGCCTGGCGGGGAAAGCCGATCCCGGCGAGGAAGCTCTCCAGCGTCTCGACCGACGCGGCCTCCGTCGCGGCATAAACCGGGGCGCTGTCCACGATCTCTTCCCAGAGGACGAGGCCGCGGGCGTCGTCCACGAGCACCAGCACTTCTGCCCCCGCCGGCAGGAAGGGGATGGAGGGGTGCGGCCCGTAGGCCCCTTCGGAGGCGAGCCCCAGGTCCGAGCCCGCCGCCCGCATCCCGAGCCGCGCCTTGGCGAGCGCCGCTTCGCGCAGACCGCCCGCGCGCGGGATCTCGCCCGTGAAGGTGCCGAGCGCGTCGGTGTCGAGCCCCCGCGCCACCTCCAACGCCAGCCCCGCGACGCGCGAAAGAGGCGGCGCGATGGCCGCCTGCTTCCCGTGCATGGTAGCCAGAACCGCCCGCCGGCCGGCCCAGAGCGCCGGGCCCACGGGCCCGGACACCCTCATCCCACCGCCTTCAGCACCGGCCCGGGCCGGGCCACGCCCTCGACGGCCTCCCATTCGAGGTCGCCCGTGTAGCGCCACGCCACCTGCCCCGCCTCGTCGAGGGCGAAGAGGTGAAGCCAGCGGTTGTCGAACAGGGCGCGCACACCGTCGTGGCGCTTCAGGATGTCGCTCATCGCCTCGCGCGGCGCCTCGATGCAGACCGACAGGCGCAGGGGCTCATGCGCGAGGCCCTCGCCGTCATGCACCGCCTGCCAGGGCAGCCCGGCCCGCATCAGCCCGCCGTTGCCCTCCACCACGCCGATCCCGCCGGTGACGTTGTGCAGCAGCTTGTTGCCGCCGCCGAACGCCTGCGGCGCCACGGTCGAGCCGTAGTATTGCAGGCTGATCCAGCTCGCCACCACCACCGGCGCCGTCATGATGAGTTCCAGCACGCCGAAGCCCTCGTCGGCCCGCCAGTCGTAGTTGTGCAGGAAGGCGCGGCCCTCGAGCGACCGGCCCCCGGTGCGCGTGCGCGGCGCCGCGATGAAGGCCCGGCAGCCGGCGAGCGCCCATTCCGGACGCACCTCCGCCCAGTCGCGCGCGCGCGCCGCGACCTCGGCCTCGCCAGCCGCGCGCGGCAGCCGCAGCGCGCGCTCCGCCCGCGCCACGCGCCCCGCCTTGGCAAGCCAGCCCTTCACGTCCCCAAGCAGGGCCTTGTGCTGGCCGGCGTCGATGTCCGCCTCGTAAAGCTTCACCGTGTCGGTGGTGGTATCGTGCAGCGCGGCCACGAAAAGCGTATCGCCCGGGATCTCGATGCCCTTCGCGGCGACGCCCTGGCGCACCTCCGGATCGTTGAGCAGCGCGGCCAGAAGCCGGGCGTTCACCTCGCCGGAATAGCCGCCGCACGCGCCGCAGTGATAGGCCGAGGCGTGCGGGTTGTTGGTCACGTTCGCGCCATGGCCCGCCAGCAGCACGATGCGGCCGAAGCCCTCGGTGAGCGACATGGCGCGCAGCACGGTTTCCGCCGCGCCGACCCGCTCGGACAGCGAAAGCGCCGGGTCGAGCCGGGGCGCGGGCCCGTCGGGCAGCTTGCCCTCCTCGAGGCCGAGCGCGTCCCGCACGAGCCTGCCGGCATAGACCGGCCCCATCGCCTCCACGAAGGCGAAGGAGGAGACGGCGGCGAACTTGAACCGGCCCCAGGCGCGCTTCGCCCGCGCGGTGAAACGCGCCTGGCGGTCGGCCTCCTCGATCTCGGGCCCGCCCGCGACGGAGCACACGCCGGGGTTCAGAAGCACGGGCAGGCGCAGCTCCTCCACGTCGGAGGCGAAGCCGCGGTGCTTCGTGGCGAGCCCGAAGAACCCGGCGAAGCCCAGCGTCTCGATGCCCGGATCGACCGATTCCAGCGCCCGGCGGAACACTTCAGAGCGCACGTCGATGCAGAAGGCGGCCTGAAGCGACGGACGCTCTGTCGCCGGCGCGGGCGGCTGGGTCGCGAGCGTCGCGGCGATCTCGCGCTGCGCGGCGCGTTCGGCCGCCTCCTGCAGGATCTCGTCCACCACGAGATCCTCGCTCGGCGCCAGCGGCGCCGCGTGAGAGGCGCGCACGCGCTCCCAGCGGTGCAGGATCGCCTCCTCATACTGGATAAAGAGCGCCTCTTCCCAGAGGAGCCGGATCGCCAGCATCTCGGTCACCACCGGATCGGTCCCGCCGCCCAGCTCCGCCTGCCAGAGCTGGTAGCGGGCGTATTGCGCCCAGCCGCCCATCGTCATGAGAAGCTGGTGGAAATAGGTGGGCAGCGCCGCGTCGACGAGGCCCAGCCGGGACGCGGCGCGCGCGATCGCGTCCTCGGCGTGTTCGGGCGCCTCGGCCACATGGGCGGCGAAGCCCTCGAGGCCGTGGATCTCCGGCGTCAGGTCATGGGTCGCCACGGCGCGCCACTCGGCATAGGCGCCGCGGCGCTTGGGCGCCTTCCAGAGCGCCTGCCCCGTGTCGAAGAAGCTTGCCGCCCACTGGCTGACCCGGTCCGCCACGAGACCGGGCCAGTCGAGCCCGCAATGGTCCGACGCCATCTCCGCCACCGTCGGCAGGGCGTGCGGCCGCCGCCGTGGCCGCGCCGCCGCCTCCTTCAGATCGCTCACGCTCGCCGGCCGGGCGGCGTGGCACGACGCGGCGAGCGCTGCCTCCAGATCGGCGTCGGTGATCCGCCCTGCCTCCAGCCGGGACAGATACCACTCGCGCGGCATGGTCACCGGCAGCCCCGCGACCCGGGCGAGCCTTGCGCCCGTCTCGGCCAGCGTCTCGCCCGTCTGGCCGAGAAACGGGTTGACGGCCACGGAAGAGGCCAGCGGCCAGACCGGCGGGATCGCGCGCGCCGCCGCGCCGGCCGCCGCCATGACGGTTCCCGCGGGAAGAGACGTGTTTTCGGTGATATGGGTCATGTCGCTCGCTCCGTCCCGAGATCGTCAGTCAATCCGCCGGATGTGCCATCCGCCGAGGATGCGGTCGAAGACCGCGTTCATGTAGAGCCCGTTCGCCAGGTGCACGCGCAGCCCCGCCGCGGCCGGGTGATAGGCCCAGAGCGGGAACATCGCCTGCGCAACCGCCACCGCGCCGAAGCTGATGACGGCCAGTACGATCAGCGCCCATTCGAGCGGACCCGGCACGGGCGTGGCGGGAAGCGTGCCCGCCATCAGCGCCTCGGCCCCGGTCTGCAGCGCGAAGTAGGCCACCGACGCGGCCACCGACATCAGCGCGGTGCGCTGGGTCAGCACCGTGGGCGCGGCGTCGGCGAAACCCTGCGCCAGCAGGTAGGCCACGCCGAAGATCAGGATCGCGCCCAGCGCGATGGCCTGCGGCGACTTGCCGTCGAAGCCGAAACCGAAGCCCACCGCCGCGTAGATCACGAGCGCGGCGACGAAGGCGCGCAGCACCGCGCCGCCGGAGGGCACCGCCACCGGCCCCGGCCGCCGGGTCGCGGCCACACCCTCGACCGCCATGCCCGAGGCCAGGAAGGCATGCGCCTTGTAGAGCGAATGCGCCACGATGTGCAGAAGCGCGAGCGGAAAGAGCGCAAGGCCGCATTGCAGGATCATGAAGCCCATCTGCGCCACCGTGGACCAGGCGAGCGAGGTCTTGACCGCGGGCTGGGTCAGCATGACGAGCCCGCCGAAAAGCGCGGTGAAGCCCCCGATCATCACCAGCACCGCCAGCACCCCGGGCGCGAGCACCATCACGTCGGCGAAGCGGATCAGCAGGAACCCGCCAGCGTTGATGACGCCCGCGTGCAGAAGCGCCGAGACCGGCGTCGGCGTCTCCATCACCTCGGTGAGCCAGCCATGGGTTGGGAACTGCGCGGACTTGAGAAGCGCGGCGAGGGCGAGAAAGCCCGCCGCCCAGAGCGCGGCGTCGGGCGCCACGCCCACACGGGCCGCGGCGAGGATCTCGCCGATGTCACCCGTGCCGTAGCCGGTGTAAAGCAGCACGGCCGCCGCGATCAGCGACGCGTCGCCGAGGCGCGCGGTCACGAATTTCTTGCGCGCGGCCCGCTGCGCCTGCACCCGCTCGGGGTAGAAGAGAAGAAGCCGCGCCAGGAAGACCGAGGTTGCGATGAAGGCGCTTACGAAGACAGCGAGGCTGCCCGCCTGCACGAAGAGCAGCACCGCGGCGAGGGTCAGCGCCATCCAGCCGGTAAAGGCGCCCTGCCGCGCCTCGCCGTCGAGGTAGGTCGCGGTGTAGCGCAGTACCACCCAGCCCACGAAACTCACCAGTAGAAGCATCGTCACGCTGACCGGGTCGAGCCGCGTGGCGACACCGGCGACGACGCCCGTTCCGGCCCCTTGCGTCAGCAGCACCAGAAGCGAGACGACCGCCACCCCGAAGGCGGCGATGGCGGTGCCCTCGGCCAGGCGCGGCACCAGTCCAGGACGGCCGCCGGGGTTCATGAAGGCCGCGATGGCGGCCGCGATCAGCGCCGCCGGCGCCAGTAGAGGTATCGAAAACACGTCCATGCCTGTCTGTCCCTCGCAGATGCAAAATCCCGTGCCGCGATGCAGTATCAGAGGCCGATCCGGATAATAAATTCATTGTATGGTCGAAGTCGTTCTAATAAAAAGAACGATCATGAGCAGCCTGAACTACCACCACCTGCGCTATTTCCACGCGGTCGCCCATGACGGGAACCTCACGCGCACGGCCGAGCGGCTGAACCTGTCGCAATCCGCGCTGTCCACGCAGATCCGCAAGCTCGAGGAGCGCCTGGGCCACCGGCTTTTCGACCGGCGGGGCCGACAGCTCGTGCTGACCGAGGCGGGCCGGATCGCGCTCGATCACGCCGACGAGATCTTCGCGGCGGGCGACGAACTCGTCGATACGCTCAAGGCGGCCGGGCGCGCGCGGCGGGCGCTTCGCGTGGGCGCGATGGCGACGCTCTCGCGCAACTTCACGCTGGGCTTCCTGCGCCCGCTTCTGGGCCGCGCCGATGTCGAGATCGTCCTGCGTTCGGGCAGCCCGGCGGAGCTGATGCAGGGGCTGGCCACGCTCAACCTCGACGTGGCGCTCCTGAACCGCGCGGCGGCGGAGGACGCGGTGACCCCCTTCGTCTCCCACCGGCTGGACGATCAGCCGGTCAGCCTGGTGGGCACGCCCGCGCGGCTTGCGGGCGAGCGCGACCCGGCCGCCCTGCTCGCCCGGGAGCCGGTGATCCTTCCCACCGCCGAGAGCCCCGTGCGCACCGGGTTCGACGCGCTCTGCGACCGGCTGGGCATCCGCCCCCAGATCGCGGCCGAGGTGGACGACATGGCGATGATGCGCCTCATGGCCCGCGCCGATGCTGGCCTCGCCGTGCTGCCGAGCATCGTGGTGACGGACGAGCTTTCGACCGGCGTTCTGAAGGAGGCGCAGACCCTTGCGGGCATCACCGAAGCGTTTCACGCCGTCACGCTGGAAAGGCGCTTTCCGAACCCGCTCCTGCCCGAGCTCATCCGCCTCGCGGCCCGGCCACGCGCGGGATGAGGCCGCGCGGCATCGCCCTCTCGGCGTGAAGGGGCGTGGCGGTCGCGCGCCGTTTCCGCGCGTCCCGCGCCCGTGCCGGTCCGCCGGCGTCCCGTCCCGCGCCGGGGGCGCCTCAGCCGATCCCGGGCCGCCCGGGGTCGAGCGCGCGCGTGTCGAGCCCCGCCTCCGCCGCGTCGGCCGGCGCGGGCTGGCCCTGCACCAGCGCCGCGGCGACCCGCGCGAGCCCCGGCGCGGTGTGGATGCCATAACCGCCCTGTCCCGCCAGCCAGAAGAAGCCCGGCGCGTCCGCGGCATGGCCCGCCACCGGCACGCCATCGGCCACGAAGCTGCGCAACCCCGCCCAGCTTCGCTCGATCCGGCGCACCGGCAGCTCGCAGGCCTGCTGCACCCGGTCCACCGCGATGGCGATGTCGATCTCCTCGGGGCGCGCGTCGCAGGGCGCCGAGGGCGTCGTGTCGGCGGGCGAGACCAGGAGCTTGCCTGCATCGGGCTTCATGTAGAACTGTTCGTCGATATCCATGAGCATGGGCCAGCCCGACGGGTCCGCGTCGCCCGGCGTGGCGACGATTGCGGCGCTGCGCCGCTTGGCAACGAGCCCCACCGGCGCGACCCCGGCAAGGCGCGCCACCTCGTCGGCCCAGGCGCCGGCGGCGTTGACGACCGTCTCCGCCCGGACGGGCCCGGCGGGCGTCTCGACCTCCCATCGCCCGCCCCGGCGCGCGACGCCCTGCACCTCCGCCCGGCACAGAAGCGTGCCGCCCGCCGCCTTGAAGCGGCGCAGGTAAAGCTGGTGAAGCGCGTGCACGTCGATATCGGCGGCGTCCGCTTCGAGAAGCGCGGCGGCGACGTAGCCCGGCTTCAGGATGGGCAGCCGGGCCTGCGCCTCCTCGGTGCCCGCGGGCGCGACCGCGTTCCCCACTTTCGCGGCGAAGGCGTCGAGCGCCGCGCGCTGATCCTCCCGCGCGACGAAAAGCAGCCCGCGCGGTGAAAGCAGCGGATGCCCGTCCGGGCCCGTGGCCGAGCGGAAGACGGGCTCGGAAAGGCACGACAGCGCGCGCACGGCTCCGGGCCCGTAACTCATGGTGAAAAGCGCCGCGGACCGGCCCGTGCTGTGATAGCCCGGCGCCTCCTCGCGCTCCAGAAGGGCCACGCGCGCGCTTGCGGCCAGTTCCGCGGCAAGCGTGCTTCCCGCGATCCCGGCCCCGATCACGGCCACGTCGTAAGCTGCGTCGTCCATTCGAGGCCTCCGTAAGGAACGCTCCGATCAGTGCGGGTATAAGCCGGCGCCCGCGGAAGCCAAGCCCCGGCGCGGGGCGCGTGCCGCGGCGGCCCTTTCGCCCCCTCGCGTGGATCGGCGCCCATGCGCGGGCGCCTGAGCGCGCCGCCCCGCCGTTCACCCCGCGATCTCGCCATAGCGGGCAATGAGCCATCGCGCGGTTTCGGGCGAGACGGGCGCGCTGGCCGCCGACAGCAGGCAATGCGCGTAAAGGCGATACGCTGCCTCGTCGCGCAGAAGCGTGCGGAAGCGGGCCCGGTGCCAGGCGTAGGCCTCCTCCTCCAGCGCGGCGAGGCCGGGGATCGCCAGAAGCGCCGCCCGCTCGCCCGCGCGCAGGGGCGCGCTGCGCCCGATGGTCGCGTTCTCCACCGTGTTGAAGTTCCGCTCCACCCAGTAATGCAGATCGACGCGCTTTGCCGAGCGGTTGGGCAGGCCCCGGTCGCGCTTGACGAGGAAGCTCTCCGCCGAGCGGAGCGAGTAGTGGTTCGTCTCGGCCAGCCCCCGGGCCACCGGCGCGCCCCAGAGCGAGAGCCGCCCGGCCCGCCCCGCGACATGGCCCGCCAGCGGCTGCCCGTCCCCGTCCCGCCACGCCGGGACCGTGTCCCGGCGCTGGCCCGGGCGGTGCACGCCGAACCGGGTGAACGGCCCCGATGGCCTGAAGAGCGTCTTGAAAAGCGTGGCGGCGACGGGGAAATCCTGATCCGGCGCCGCCGAGGCCGTGAAGAGCGCCGGCACCGCCCCCTCCTCGAGCCGGGCGCGGCCGTTCGCGCCGAAAAGCCGCCAGGGCAGCGCCACCGCCTCCACCTCCCCGTCGAGCCGGGCGAAAAGGTCGGCAAGCCGGCCTTCGCCCGCGTGGATGTTGGGATACTCGTCGGCGTCCGCCACCAGCGCCCAGTCCGCCGCCTTGCGCTCGGGCTGGCGCCAGGCATCGCGCAGCGCCAGCCATTGCGGGCTCTCGCCGCGCGGCACCTCCTGGGGCAGGTGCCGCAGCGCCCCCGCGCGGGCCATGAGATCGAGCATCCGGGCCGTGGGGTCGTCGCAGTCATTGGAATAGACGAGCAGCTCGGTCACGCCGATGGCGCGCATGTGCGCCACCCAGTCGACCAGGAAGGGCCCCTCGTTGCGCAACGTGCTCACGCACAGGATGCGGTCCATGGGTCCTCCCGTCCGCGCCGCTTCGTCCGAAGGAACACTGCCGGAGGCCGGGCGGGCGGCGCAAGCCCGGTTGACCACTCGACCGGGGCCGCGCCGCGCCCTAGCTTGCCCGGCAAGGAACACACCCATGCTGATCGTCGCGCCCAACACCGTCCTGAACCCCGCCGCGCTGGAAACCCGGCGCGTGCCGAAGAAGCTTTTTCGCCGCGTGGCGATCCTGCCCCGGCGCGCGGGTCCGGCGGCATGGGCGCGTATCCTCTTCGACGCGCAACTCCTGCGCTATCTCGGCGCGCTCGCGCCCTTCGTCGCCGCCATGCTGATCTGGCCGCGTCTCGCCTTTCCCATCGCCCAGGCCCCGATCCTGATGGTGCTGCTCGTGGGGGTGGTCGAGATGAAGGTGCTGCGCCTCTCCGCGAGCGCCCGCAAGGACGTGATCGACGAGGACGATGCCGCCCGCGCGCTCGACACGCTGCGCTTCCGCGCCACGCGGATACTCTCGCGCATCGCCGCGCGGCGGGGGCTTTCGGAGGGAGAGCTGCATCTCGTGGTGGAGCAGTCCGAACTCGCCCGTGTCGTGCCGCTCACCCTCGTCTCGGTGCAACGCGCGGGCCCGGGCGCCGAGGTGCTGGCCCTCGACACGGCGGAACAGGAGATGCTGCGCGCCGAGCTTTTTGCCGAGGGTCTCGACGAGCGGACGCTGCACCGCGCCAACCTGCGCGAGGACGTGTTCCTGCGCGACGTCGGTTTCGCCGCCGAAGGCGTCTCCGCCCATGCGCGGCTCGCCGCGCTGATGGACGCCGCGCCCGCGCGCGAGGTGCCGGCATGAGCGTGAACGCGCAGACCGTCTCGGCCGGCGAGGCGCTCGAGGTGCTGGAGGCCGGCTGGCGCGCGCAGTCCGCGGGCGGGCTCACCGCCTCCTGGATGCTTCACGGCCGGCCGGGCGTGGGCAAGACGCAGTTGGTGGCAGAGCTGGCGCGGCGGATCGGCGCGGACCTCTACGACCTGCGTCTCACCACCATCGAGCCGCAGGACCTGCGCGGCCTGCCCTATTACGATCACGAGGCACGGCGCACCGTCTGGTACCGCCCCGAAGACCTGCCGGACGACCCGGAGCGGCCTGCCGTCCTCTTCCTCGACGAGCTCACCTCCGCCGCGCCCTGGCTTCAGCCCACGGTCTACGGGCTCCTGCAGGAGCGGCGCGTGGGCCGGCACCGCCTGCCCGCCTCGGTCTTCGTCGTCGCGGCGGGCAACACCGTGGAGGACGGGGCGGTTGCCTACGAGATGGGCACCGCGCTTTCGGACCGGCTGATCCACCTCGCCGTCCGCGCCAGCGCGGAGGACTGGCTGTCGGACTTCGCGGTGGACCGGGGCATTCACCCGGCCGTCACCGCCTTCCTGCGCACGCGCCCCGACCTTCTGGAGACCACCGAGGAGACGCTGAAGCGCGGGCTGACCGTCGCCTGCACGCCCCGCGCCTGGGAGCGGGTGAGCGACATCATGAAGAGCGTCCCCTGGGGCCGCCCCGCGCGGGCGATGATCGCGGGCACCGTGGGCGAGGCCCCGGCCGCGGAATTCGCCGTGGTGGCCGAGGACGTGGCGGCCTCGCTCGAACTCGACGCGCTGCTCGCCGCGCCGCCGAAGGACCGCTGGGCGCTCTACCCCGACACGCTGAACGGGCTCAACGCGCTGGTCTACGCGCTTGCAGGCGCGGCGGACGCGGCACGCATCGCCCCGGCGATCGAGGTGATGGCGGGGCTCCGCGAGCTTCCGAAGCACCGCGAGGAAGAGGTGTTCCGCCGCCTGCCGCTGGGCGAGCTCACCGCCTTCGGCTTCGAGATGCTGATCCGCAAGGCGCTGGAAGCGGGGCTTCAGGACGCCTTCCTGCGGTCGGAGGCCTACGCCGCCTACGCTTCCGAACGCCGCGCCGCGGGGCTCGAATGAGCGGGCATTCCGACCGCGCACGCCGCGCGCTCGCCCATCTCGCAGAGACCGACCCCGCGCTTGCCGCGCTCGCGCTCTGGTGCGCCCACCGCGACGGGACGGGCGAGATGCGCAGCGAGGGCGCGACGATCTACTACGACGCGGGCTTTCCGCTTCGCCCGCTGCCCGAACAGGTGGGACTCGCCGGGCATCACGTGCTCCACGCGGCGCTCGGCCACGGCGCGCGCAAGGCGGCGATGGGCGCGCGCCAGGGCGCTGGGTTCGATCCCGCGCGCTTCGCGCTCGCCGCCGACGCCATCGTGAACGAGGCGCTCCTGCTCGCCGGTCACGCCCTGCCGCGCCCCGCCGTCCGGCTGACCGAACTGCTGGTCGCCGCGGGGCTCGGGACAGCAGCCCCCGAAACCGCGCTCGCCGACTGGGACGTGGAGCGGCTCTACACCCGCTTGCCATCCCGCGAGGGCGCGGGGGGCGAGGAGGTCATGGCCTACGCCGCCGCCAAGGGCTTTTCCGAGGATTTCGAGGCCGAGGCGGCGGGGTCGTCGGGCCGCGAGAGCGCCCCCGAGGACTGGCGCGGCGCACTCGCCCGCGCGATGGAGGCCGGGCGGCGCGCCGGGCGCGGGATCGGGCGGCTCGCGGGCCGCGTGGCCGACATCCCCGACACCCGCACACCCTGGGAGCTGGAGTTGCGCGGGCTGCTCGCCAAGGCCGCGACCGAGATGCCGGAGCCCGCCGCCCTTCGCCCCGCGCGCCGCTGGATCGCGATGGCCGCCGAGGCAGAAGCCCGGGGCGCGGCCCTGCCCGGTTTCCAGCCCGGCACGGCGCGCACGGGGCGGCGGCCGCGAATCGCGGTCGGGCTCGACAGTTCCGGGTCCATCGACGACGCGACGCTGGCGCGCTTCGCCGCCGAACTCGACGGCGTCGCCCGGCGCAGCCGGGCCGAGACGCATCTTCTGGCCTTCGACGAAACCGTCCACACCGCCCGCGAGGTCGGCCCCGGCGGCTGGAACGCGGCGCTGCGCGCGCGCCCGCTGCGGCGCGGGGGCGGCACCGCCTTCGGCGACGTGATCGCCCGGGCGGTGGAGATCGACGCGTCGGCCGCGGTGATCCTCACCGACCTCGACGGCGCCTTTGGTCCCGCGCCGCGGGGCCTTCCGGTGATCTGGGCGGTGCCCGGCGCGCCCCCGGCGCCCCCGCCCTTCGGCCGGGTCCTGCGGCTCGACCGCTGAGGCTGCGGCATCGCGTCCGGATGGCGCGATTTCTTGCGAATGGCTCTCACTTGCATTGACAAATGCGACTAACTCGCAATATTGGAGGCGTGAGGCCGCACGCCTCGATGCAACGAAGGTTCACGTAACGGATGCTGACGAAACGCATGTTCCTGGCCGCGGCGACGGCCTGCGGACTCGCCCTTGGCACCGGCCCGGCGATGGCCTCCGAAAGGCTCGACGTCGTGGCCACCACCGGCATGATCGCCGACGCGGCCCGCGAGGTGGGCGGCGAGCTTCTGGAGGTGCGCGCGCTCATGGGTCCCGGCGTGGACCCGCACTCCTACCGGCAGACCCGCAGCGACATCGTCGCCATGGCCCGCGCCGATCTGGTGTTGTGGCACGGGCTCTACCTGGAGGCGCAGCTCGAGGAGTTCCTGCTGGACCTCGCAGCGGATCGCCCCGTGGTCGCGGTTGCCGAAAACCTGCCGCGCGATGTACTGATCTCGCACGAGGATTACGCCGACAAGCACGACCCGCATGTGTGGATGGACCCCGAACTCTGGGGGCTCGTGGTGCTCAACGTCCGCGACGCGCTGATCGCGGCGCGCCCGGGGGACGAAGCGGCGTTCCGCGCCAACGCAGAGGCGTATCTGGCGCAACTGGCGGAGCTCGCCCGGTATACCGACGCGGTGCTCGCCTCGGTTCCCGAGGAAAGCCGGGTGCTCGTCACCGCCCATGACGCCTTCAACTATTTCGGCGCCGCCCACGACTTCGAGGTCGTCGGCATCCAGGGCATCTCGACCGAGAGCGAGGCGGGACTGCGGCGGATCGGCGAACTCGTGGACATGCTGGTGGCGCGCGACATCGGAGCGGTCTTCGTGGAAAGCTCCGTCTCGGACAGGAACGTGCGCGCGCTCGTCGAGGGCGCGGCGGCACGCGGGCACGAGGTCGTCATCGGCGGCGAGCTCTACTCGGATGCCATGGGCGCGCCCGGCAGCTACGAGGGCACCTATCTCGGCATGATCGACCACAACGCCACCGTGATCGCCTCGGCGCTCGGCGGCACGGCCCCCGAACGCGGCATGCAGGGGCTGCTCAACTGATGGAGCGCGACAGGATGCAGACCCCGGGGCTCAGCCTTGCGGCGCGGAACGGCCGGGCCACGGACACCTTCGCGATACCGCCCGGCACGGCGCTCGCCATCCGCGGGCTCACCGTCTCCTACGGAGAGTCGCCGGCGGTCTTCTCGGTGGACGCTACCTTCCCCGCAGGGACCATGTCGGCGATCGTGGGGCCGAACGGCGCGGGCAAGTCGACGATGTTGAAGGCCGCGCTCGGCATCGTTCCGCGCCTCTCGGGAGACGTGCGCATCTTCGGGCAGCCGCTCGAGCGCGCGCGCGACCGCATCGCCTATGTGCCCCAGCGCGCTAGCGTGGACTGGGATTTCCCGACCACCGTCATGGAGGTGGTGCTGATGGGACTCTACCGCCGGGTGGGTCTGCTCGGCCGCGTCACCGGGCGGCATCGCGCGACCGCGCGGGAATGCCTCGACCGCGTCGGCATGGCGGATTTCGCCCAGCGGCAGATCGGCCAGCTTTCCGGCGGGCAGCAGCAGCGCGTGTTCCTCGCCCGCGCTCTCGCCCAGGAGGCCGACCTCTACCTGCTCGACGAGCCCTTCGCCGGCGTGGACGCCGCGACCGAGCGTGCCATCATCGAGGTGCTGACCTCGCTCAGGGCCGAGGGCAAGGCGGTCATCGCCGTGCACCATGACCTCTCGACGGTGCGCGCCTACTTCGACCACGTCTTCCTGATCAACGTACGCGGCATCGCCGAGGGTCCGGTGGAGACGGCCTTCACCGCCGAGACGCTCAACGCCGCCTATGGCGGACGCCTCGCGGCCACCCATCTCGACGCGCTCGAGCTCGCCGCCTCGTGAGCGCGCTTCTCGACGCGCTCACCCTCGGTGCGGGCTACAACGCCGCGCTCGTGGCGGTGGGCGCGGGGCTTCTTGGCTTCTCCGCCGGGTCGGCGGGCAGCTTCCTCTTCCTGCGCAAGCGCGCGCTCGTCTCCGACGCGGTGGCCCATGCGACGCTGCCGGGCGTTGGGATCGCCTTCATGGCGATGGTGGCGCTCGGCGGCGACGGGCGGAACCTCGCGGGGCTCCTCGCGGGCTCGGCGCTCAGCGCCTGGGCGGGGCTGCTGGCGCTCGAGTGGATGGCGCGCCGCACGCGGCTCTCCGAGGACGCGGCGATCGGCGCCGTGCTCTCGGTCTTCTTCGGGATCGGCATCGTGCTGCTCACCGTGATCCAGACCATGGGCGCGGGGCGGCAGGCCGGGCTCGAGGACTTCCTGCTCGGCGCCACGGCGGGGATGCTTCTCTCCGACGCGATGCTCATCGCGGGCGGCGGGGCCCTCGTGCTCGCCCTGCTCTGGCTGCTCCGGCGCCCGCTCACCCTCGTGGCCTTCGATCCCGACTATGCCGCGGCGGCGGGCTACGACGTGCGCCGCATCGACCTCGCGGCGATGGGGCTCGGCATGGCCGTCACCGTGATCGGGCTGAAGCTTGTCGGGCTCGTGCTGATCGTCGCGCTGCTCATCATCCCGCCCGTGACGGCGCGGTTCTGGACCGAGCGCACGAACCGCATGGTCTGGACCGCCGGCGCGCTCGGCGCGGTCTCGGGCTATGTCGGAGCGGCGATCTCGGCTACCGCGCCTGGCCTGCCCACGGGGCCGCTCATCGTGCTGACCGCCGCGGCGCTCTTCGCCCTTTCGCTGCTCTTCGCGCCGGCGCGGGGCCTGGCCTCCGCCCTGTGGCGGCACCGGCGCTTCCAGCACCGGGTGCACCGGCGGCAGGGTATGCTCTCGCTCGCCCGCGGCGAGGTGATCCACGACGCCTTCACCCTGCGCGTGCTGCGCGCCGAGGGGCTGATCCGTCCCGACGGGGTGGCAACCGAGGCCGGGCGCGCGGCGGCCGCCAAGGAGGCGCGGGACGAACGCCGCTGGGACGTGGCGCGCGCCGTCCACCAGGACACCGCGCTCGCCGGGCGCTATGACGGGCTGACCCCGATCGAGGACGTCTTCACCGCCGACGAGATCGCGGAGTTCGACCGCCGGATCGGCCCGCCCCACGCAGCCGGAGGACACGCCTGATGGGAGCGGAGTTCGTGCAGTTCTCGCTGACGCCGATCCTGATCGGGGTGCTCGCCTCGGTGGCCTGCGCGCTGCCGGGCAACTTCCTTCTGCTGCGGCGGCAGGCGCTTCTGGGCGACGCCATCAGCCATGTCGTGCTGCCGGGCATCGTCGTGGCGTTCCTGCTCACCGGGGTGGTCGCGGCCGGGCCGATGCTGCTGGGCGCGGGGGGCGCGGCGCTGGTGGCGGTGGTGCTGATCGAGGCGGTGCGCCGCCTCGGCCGGATCGAGCCCGGCGCGGCCATGGGCGTGGTCTTCACCACCCTCTTCGCGGCCGGCGTTCTGCTGCTGGAGCGCAGCGACACCTCGAGCGTGCACCTCGACGTGGAGCACGCGCTCATGGGCAATCTCGAATCGCTGGTTTGGCTTCGCGCCGAGGGCTGGGGCTCGCTCCTCGACCCCGCCGCGCTGGCCTCGCTGCCGCCGGAGCTTTTCCGCATGGCGCTGGCCTGTGCGCTCGTGGCGCTGCTGACGGCCGTGTTCTGGCGCTGGCTCAAGATCTCGACCTTCGACGAGGGCTTCGCCACCGGGCTCGGCCTGCCCGTGCGCTGGATCGGCCTTGGCCTCGTGACCGCCGCGGCGGTGGCGGCGGTCGCCGCCTTCGACGCGGTGGGCTCGATCATCGTGATCGCGATGTTCATCTGCCCGCCCGCCGCCGCGCGGCTGATGACCGACCGGCTGGCGCGTCAGGTGGCGTGGTCGGTGGGTTTCGCCACGCTGTCGGCCGTGCTGGGCTACGTGCTCGCGGGCTACGGGCCGCTCTGGCTCGGCGGGCGGGACGCGGTCAGCGCCGCGGGCATGATCGCGACCGTCTCCGGCGCGATCCTCGCGCTTGCCTGCCTCTTCGGGCCGCGTCGGTCCCGTGCGGGTATCGGGCGCGAAGAGGCGGCCTGACGCCCGAACGCAGCGAAATGGCGAAGGCGCTCCGCGCTTTGCCCACTCGGTGTTTCGCGTTAGCCTAGCCGCCAAGGCAGAGGCGAGAGACTGTGATGCGGCTATCCCGGCGGACGATGGCACTGGGCCTGGGCGCGACGGCGCTCGCGGCCTGCTCGGGCGGCCCGGGGTCGCGCACGCTCGCACCTGCGGGCGCCGACCCGGCCATGCGCCCCGCGCGCAATCCCGCCTTCGACGCGTGGCTCGACGGCTTCCGGCCCCGCGCCCGTGCCGCGGGCATCTCCGAGGCCACGCTGGAGCGCGCCCTGCCCCGCGCGGGCTTCCTGCCCGGCGTGGTGGAGCGCGACAGGAACCAGGCGGAGTTCACCCGCTCGCTCGAGGACTATCTCGCCATCGCGGCCTCGGACGAGCGCGTGGCCATGGGCCGCGCCATGCGCCGGCGCCACGTGGCCACGCTCGCCGCGATCGACGCGCGCTACGGCGTCGAGCCCGAGATCGTCACCGCGATCTGGGGCCTCGAAAGCCGCTACGGCGAACGGCGGGGCGACATCCCCGTGATCTCGGCGCTCGCCACGCTGGCCTTCGACGGGCGGCGCGGCCCCTTCTTCGAGCGTCAGCTCGTGGCCGCGCTGCGCATCCTCGAGCGCGGCGACATCACGCCCGACCGGATGACCGGAAGCTGGGCCGGCGCCATGGGGCACACGCAGTTCATCCCGACCTCCTTCGAGGCCTATGCCGTGGATTTCACCGGCGACGGGCGGCGCGACATCTGGTCGGACGACCCCACCGACGCACTCGCCTCCGCGGCGGCCTATCTCGACCGCTTCGGCTGGCGGCGCGGCCAGCCCTGGGGCGTGGAGGTGCGCCTGCCCGCGGGCTTCTCCGGCCCCTTGGGGCGCGGCACCACGCGCAGCCCAGCGGCCTGGGCCGCGGCGGGCGTGCGCGACATGGACGGCCACCGCGTGCCCGACCACGGCCCGGCCTCGATCCTGCGCCCGGCGGGCGCCGCCGGCCCCGCCTTCATGGTGTTCCCGAATTTCGGTGTGATCGCGCGCTACAACAACGCCGAGTCCTACGTGATCGGGGTGGGCCACCTTGCCGACCGGATCGCCGGCGGCCCGCCCATCCGGGCAAGCTTTCCGCCCGATGCAGAGGGGCTCACCCTCTCCGACCGCAAGGAGATCCAGGAGCGCCTCACACGCGCGGGCTTCGACACGAACGGCGTGGACGGGGTGATCGGTAGCAGCACCGAGGCGGCGATCCGCGCCTATGAGCGCGCCCGCCGCCTGCCCGAAACCGGCCGGGCCACGCGCGCGCTCCTCGACCGGCTCCGGCGCAGCGCCTGACGCGTCAGGGCGCGATCCAGGCGCCCGCGAATCCGTCCGCCCGAGAGAAATCCGCGCGGCGGTGCCAGTCCCCGAGATGGAGCGCCTCGATCCGCTCCACCCGGCCGTCCAGCACCGCGAAGCGCGCGCGCTCCCGCGTCTCCTCGTAATCGGCCACGGGATCGCCGATGGGCCGGCCCGGTTCCGGCCGGCCGCCATAGGCCCGGCGCGCCTCGGGCGACAGGCGCTCCCAAAGCGCGTCGAGCGAAGCGCCGGTGCGCAGTTCGACCGTCAGCGCGAGGCGGATCTGCAGCCGGTCCTTCGGCTCCCAGACATGCAGCGCGGCACGGGGCTCGCGCGCGAGTTCGGCCACCTTGGCCGAGGCCGCATCGGTGTAGATCGTGACGCTGCCCGCAGCCTCCGAGGCGCCGCGCAGCACCACGGTGCGCGCCTCGGGCGCGCAGTCCGTGCCCAGGGTGGCCAGCGTCGGGTGACGCGCGGGCGCACGCCGGTCCGCCACGCCGCGCCCAAGGCGCTGCCAGACGCGGGCGCGCAGGCCCTCCAGCGTCTCGAACCACTCATTCATAGCCCGTCATCTCCAGGTAGCCGTGGCCGTCATGGCTGCCGGAGACGGAGACCGGCCCCTCCCAGTAGGGAAAGCTCGTGGCCATCCATGACTGCGGGTTGAGCGGCTCGGTCGTGACGTCGAGCCCTTTGGCGGGCAGCTCCACCCGCCAGCGCACGGGCACCTCGCGGCCCGCCACCTCGGCCGTCCCCAGCGGCGTGAGGCGCAGGGCCCCGTCGCCGTAAGGCGTCTCGGTCCCGTCAGGCGCGATCCAGGTGGCGAAGGTGAAGACGCCGCCCCCCGTCTCGCGGACCTGCGCCGCCATGACCCGCGCGCCGCCATCGAGGCTGATCGAAAACCAGTCCCAGCCCTCCTGGCTTTCGGAGAGCGGCTGGCTGGACCATTCCCGGTCGAGCCAGGCGGTCCCGGTGACCGCCACCTCGCGCCCCTCGAGGGACAGCGTGCCCCGCGCCCTGTAGAAGGGTTGCGAGTAGTAGTGGCTCGCCTGCCCCTCGGCGGACTTGACCGAGAAGCCGTTCTCGCCGTGGAAGACGAAAGGCCCCTCCGCGTCGAGGTCGAGGGCATAGCCGAAACCGCGGCCGGAGGCGGTGACGGTGACCTCCGACAGGCTGGGCCCCGCCGCGCGCCAGTCGTCGATCCAGGCCGCGAAGGGCTCGGCCGTGACGCCCGCCTGCCCCACGCCCCCGCGCGCCAGGCGCTCGGCGTGGTGGTGCCGCGAAGCGGTGGTGAGCGCCGCGTGCCCCATCCAGAGCTGCGGGCTCTGCCACCCGTCCGCCTCGCGCGGGGCGAGCGCGGTGCGGAAAAGCGTCCATTGCACGCCGTAGCGTGCCCCGTCCGCCGCCTGAAGGTTGGCCGTCAGGTACCACCATTCGATGCGGAATTCGGGATGGGCGCCGTGATCCTCGGGAAAGGTGATCGGGGCCCCGCGCTCGGGCAGCGCGAAACCCTCCGCCTCGGTGCCGAGGCCGGCGAAGCCCTGCGCCCGGGCCGTGCCGGCCGCCGCCACGAGAAGGATGGCAAGACATCTAGCGATCATGGGTGAACACCGCGACAAGCTGGCGGGGCGGCATCCGGGCGAGCCGCCGCGCGGGGATGAGCGCGGCCAGCACCGCCGCCAGAACCGCGAGCGCGGCCAGCGGCGCCCACTGGCCGGGAAAGAGGTGCATGGGAAGCCGCCAGCCGAACGCCTCCACGTTCACCACGGCCAGCAGCAGCCAGGCCAGCGCCAGCCCGACCGGCAGCGCCAGCACGAAGGTCAGAAGCGCCAGCATGCCCGCGCGCGCGAGTTCGAGCGTGGCAAGCCGCCGTCGGGCCACCCCCGCCGCCCAGACCGGCGCGAGCTGCGGCAGCCGCATGGCCGAAAGCGTGAGCAGGCTGGTCAGCATCGCCACCCCCGCCACGGCCAGCGTCAGCACGTTGAGCGCGGCCGTCACCGCGAAGGTCCGCTCGAAGACGCCGAGCGAGAACGCCTTGATCGATGCCTGGTCCACGACCGCCTCCGCCGGCAGGCCGAACTCCTCCACCAGCGCGGCGCGCAACCCCTCGGCCTCTTCCGGTGGCAGGCGGAGGCCGAAGCGCAGCGGCGCCACGTTGGGAAAACGCGCGGCGAAAGGCCCTGCCCCCACGATCGCCTGCCCCGCCGGGTTGCCGTAGTCGGAGTAGACGCCCGCCACCGGCAGCTCCCACCCCGGCGCCAGCTCCACCCGCGTGCCCGGCCAGAGCCCCGCGCGGCGCGCGAGCTGCTCGTTCACCAGCGCCGCCTCCCCCGCCGCGACCCGGTCCCACGGGCGCGCGCCCGCGTCGAGAAGCGGCCAGGCCTCGCGGTAGGTGTCGTGATCGACGACGCCGTAGACCTCCGCGGGCTGCCCCGCGATGCGCGTGTCGGCCCACTGGATCGGCAGCACCGCGTCCACGCGTGGCGCCACCCAGTCGCGCAGCGCCGCCGCCTCGGTCCGGTCGCGGGCGCCGATGTAGAGTTCGGCCGCGAGGCGCTGATCCAGCCAGCCCGTGAACCCCAGCCGGAAGGAGGACACCATCGTACCCACGCCAACATTCGCCGAGAGCGCGAGCAGAAGCGCCATCAGCGCGAGCGACAGGCCCGGAAGCTGGTGGCGCGTGTCGGCCCACACCCACTCGGAAAGCGGGCCGCGCGCCAGGGCCGCCGCCCGGCCCAGCACCGCGTGAAGGAACACCGGCAGCGCGAGCGCCGCGCCCAGAAGCAGCCCGCCGAGCGCGGCGAAGCCCGCCAGCAACCCGTCGAAGAGCACCGGGGCAAGCGCGCCGGCCGCGAAGAGCGCCGCCGCGCCCGCGCCCTGCC
>NZ_JBGFSI010000018.1:0-61215 GCF_041365735.1 Rhodosalinus sp. K401
GGCGACGCCCAGGGCGCCCGCGACGCCGAGGCGACGCGCGCCGCGACGGTCACGACCAGCCCGAGGGCGGAAAGCGGCCGCGCCGAGGCCGCGAATTACGGCGGCCGCGTGCTGCGCCAGATCGCGCGCACCCGGAAGGCGCGCGTGCGCGCCCGCGGCGTCGCGGTGGTCGGCTTCCGGATCGGGGTGAGCGGCGAGCTCGTCGCGGTCAGCGTCCTGAGAAGCTCCGGCGCGCGCGATCTCGACCGCGCGGCGCTCGACCACATCCGCCGCGCCGCGCCCTTCCCGGCCCCGCCGCGCGGCGCGCCGCGGAGCTTCTCCTTCGAGTTCGCGGGCCGGTGACGCCATGAGAAAGCAGGAGCGACGTGCCATGGAAAGGAGTGTCGAAAGCGACCGTCGATCCGGAGAAGCCTCCTGCGCCGGAAGCCTGTCCGCCCGGCCGGATCTGCCGCGCCACGACGCCCATGACCTCATGGCGGGGGGATCGACCGCGGAGATCGACCTCGACGGCCAGATCTACACGCTGCGGATCACCAGGGCGGGCAAGCTCATCCTGACGAAGTAGACACTGCGCGGACGCCTCGCCGCATCCGGGGCACGGCGCCCGCAGACGGGGAGGAGCCGGCACGGTGGAAAGCGCGCCGTAGATGCCTGGCCGCGCGTGCTGGAGCATGCGCTTGTGCATGCCAGCAGCCGGAGGCGGAGCGTTCTCTTCCTCGGGGCCTCGAAGGTCGCGAGAGGGGGGCTCGTCAAGGACGACGCCCCGATGACGAAGATCAATGACAGCCGGTCGCCCCGGCGGCGAATGTGGGCCCGGGGAAGAGGCTTTCCGCCGCGGCGAGGGCGGCGGGACCGGGCGCGGGCGGGAGCATGGCTGGCAGGGACGGGCGGGCGGCCCACTACATGATCGGCGGCGGGATCGCCTCGCTCGCCGCGGCGGCGTTTCTGATCCGCGACGCGGGGGTTCCGGGCGCCTCCATCCGCATCTTCGACGACCAGCCGCAACCGGGCGGCGCGCTCGACGCCTCGGGCGGCGTGGCGGAGGGCTACCTGACCCGGGGCGGGCGCATGTTCGAGCGCAATTTCGTGAACACCTTCGATCTTTTTGACGATATCCCGTCGGCCGACGATCCCGACATCTCCGTGAGCCGGGACATCCTCTCGTTCAACGAGGAGGTGCGCGCCGCGTCCAGATGCCGGCTGATCGCGGCGGGAGAGAAGGCGGACATGGCGCATCTCGGCCTCGGCGCGGGCGACATCGTCGCGCTCAACCGCCTGCTGATCGTTCCGGAACGCCGCCTTGCGGGCCGCACGATCGGGTCTTGGTTCGACCGCGACTTCTTCGAGAGCAACTTCTGGATCATGTGGTCCACCATGTTCTCGTTCCAGCCCTGGCACGCGCTGGCCGAAATGCGCCGCTACATGCGCCGCTTCATCCATCTCCTGCCGGGCCTCACGCGCATCGCCGGGGTTCTGAGGACGCGCTACAATCAATATGACAGCCTGGTCTCGCCGCTGGTCGCGTGGCTGGAAGAGCGCGGCGTCGCCTTCGAGCGGGAGGCCCGGGTCACGGGGCTGTCGATCCGGGGCGACGCCGAGGGCCGCCGGGTGGACCGCATCGACCTCGCCGATGGCCGGCGGCTGGCGCTCGGAGAGCAGGACCGCGTCTATGTCACGCTCGGCTCCATGGTGGACGGCGCGACATATGGCTCGAACGACCGGGCGCCGTCCCTTGAGCCCGCGCCGACGCCGTCCTGGGATCTCTGGAAGTCGCTCGCGGCCCGCCATGACGGGTTCGGCCGCCCGGAGGCGTTCTGCGCCGACACCCGCCGCACCGCCTGGACTTCCTTCACCGTCACCCTGCGCGAGCCGGGGTTCCGGGATTTCGTCGAGGAACTGACAGGAAACGCAACCGGCACGGGCGGGCTCGTGACGATCCGCGACAGCGGATGGCTCATGTCCTTCGTCTTCTTCCGCCAGCCGCATTTTCGCGCGCAACCACCCGACACGACGGTGTTCTGGGGCTACGGATTGCGCGGAGACCGGAACGGGGATTACGTCCCGAAGCCGATGTGGGAGGCCACGGGCGACGAAATCCTCGCCGAACTGGCCGGCCAGCTGCGCCTCGGCGCGGATCGGATGGGCTGGTTCGACGGCGCCCGGGTCGTGCCCTGCCGGATGCCGTTCATCACAAGCCAGTTCATGCCGCGGCGTTCGGGCGACCGGCCCGCGACATGCCCGCCCGGCGCGAAGAACTTCGCGCTGATGGGACAGTTCGTGGAGCAGCCGCTCGATACCGTCTTCACGGTCGAGTATTCGGTGCGCAGCGCCCGCGCCGCCGTCCATGCGCTGACGGGCCGGAGCCCGCCGCTGCCCGTCGTGCGCACCGACCGGGATCCGGCCGTGCTCTTCCGCGCCGCACGGGTTCTGCTGACCGACGGAGCCGCATCCACCGCCCCCGCATCGGCGGACGCGACGGGCCGGGCGGACACGGCGCGGTGAGCCGGCCACCGAAAGCCGGTACGCCGGCTCCCGAATGGCGGGCCCCGTACGCTGCGGCCTCCACGCCGCCGACATCCGCAACGAAAACCGCGACCGGCACGTGCTGGAGGTGGCCGCGCGCCTCGCCGGGTTTCCGGGATGACCTCCTGGCCGCCACGCGGCGCGCATGGTGCGCCACGGAGGCTGCCCGGTGCACGTGGCGCGGTGAGGCGCCGGGGCGCCGCGTTCGCTCAGCCCGCGAGCGCGAGACCTGCGCCGCCCCCCGCCGCGCAGAGCACCACGGCCCAGGGGGGCACCTTCCACGCGATCAGGGCGACGAGGCAGGCGAGCGCGAGCGCGAAGTCGCGCATGTCGCCCACGGCGCCCGTGAAGACCGGCGTGTAGAGCGCCGCGCCGAGGATGCCCACCACGGCGGCGTTCGCGCCGCGCATCGCCGCCTGCGCCCGCGCCATCTTCCGGAACCGGTCCCAGAACGGCAGCACGCCCACGAGGATCAGGAAGCCCGGCAGGAAGATCGCCGCCAGCGCGATCGCCGCGCCGGCCACCCCGTTCGGGTCCGGCCCCAGCACCGCGCCGAGATAGGCGGCGAAGGTGAAAAGCGGCCCGGGCACCGCCTGCGCCGCGCCGTAGCCGGCGAGAAAGGCGTCCGCGGTGACCCAGCCGGGGACGACGGTCTCTGCCTGCAGGAGGGGCAGCACGACGTGGCCGCCGCCGAACACCAGCGCGCCCGAGCGGTAGAAGCCGTCGATGACGGCCAGCGCCTGCGACTGGCCCGCGATCAGCGGCAGGAGGAGCAGAAGACCGGCAAAGGCCGCCAGCGCAAGCCCGGCCTGTCTCCGGCCCACCGGCATGGCGACACGGCCACCGGCCGGCTGCGCGTCGCCCGCGCCCAGCGCCAGCCCGCCGAGCGCGCCGAGCGCGATCGCGCCCACCATGCCCGGGGCGCCCGGCACGACGGCCAGCAGGGCGACGGCGCCGACCGCGATGCTCGCGCGCGCACGATCCGGGCAGAGCGACCGGCCCATGCCCCAGACGGCCTGCGCGACGATGGCCACGGCGACGATCTTCAGCCCGTCGAGCGCGCCGGTGCCAACGGGCCCGGAGATCGATGCGGCCGTCATCGCGAAGGCGAGAAGCGCCAGAGCCGACGGCAGCGTGAAGGCGGTGAAGGCCGCGAGCGCCCCCGGCCAGCCGGCCCGCGTCAGTCCCAGCGCGAAGCCTACCTGGCTCGACGCCGGGCCCGGCAGGAACTGGCAGAGCGCGACGAGATCGGCATAATCCCGATCGGAAAGCCAGCGCCGCCGCGTGACCAGCTCGTCCCGGAAATAGCCCAGATGCGCGATCGGCCCGCCGAAAGAGGTCAGGCCCAGCTTCAGGAACACCGCGAAGACCTCGCGCGCGCGGCCCGTCCCGGGGCCGGCCGCGGCCCTGTCCGTTGTCTCGTCCATGACGTGCCCCGCCTTTCGCGCCAGCGTTCGTCTCCCGGACCCCGGGTTCGGGACAGCCTCGCCGGGGTGTGCCCGCAACGGAACCTAGTCGAACTCCCGGCGGCTGCCAATCGGCGCCCGCCCGGCGACACGCGGGCTCCGCAGCGCCGGAGGTCGGGGCGGGCAGGCGGCCCCTTGCGCCGGGGGGAGGCGCGCACGGCCGGCCCTGCCGCAAGGTCAGGCCGTGCGCGGCCGCCCGATGGCGCGCGATGTCATGCGCCTGTCATCTACGGGCGTTACGCCCCACCCGAACCGCAGAATATGGGGGAGACTCATGAAAACCTTCGCTACACTGTCCGCCGTCGCAGCGCTCGCGCTGGCATTTCCCGCGCATGCCGAGTTCAAGCTCGGCGACCGTTACGTCGACAACGACGGTGATCTCATTGCCGACATCCCCGAGGATCCGTCGGAGTGGATCGACCCCGACACGCTGATCTTCGCCTACACGCCGGTCGAGGATCCGGCCGTCTATGCCGAGGTGTGGGCCGGCTTCCTCGAGCACATGGCCGAGGTGACGGGCAAGCAGGTCCAGTTCTTCCCCGTGCAGTCCAACGCCGCGCAGATCGAGGCGATGCGCGCCGGCCGTCTGCATGTGGCGGGCTTCAACACCGGCTCGAATCCGCTCGCCGTGGCCTGCGCCGGCTTCCGCCCCTTCGCGATGATGGCGGCCGAGGACGGTTCCTTCGGCTACGAGATGGAGATCATCACCTATCCGGGCTCGGGCATCGAGAGCGTGGAAGACATCCGCGGCAATCAGCTCGCCTTCACCTCGGAAACCTCGAACTCGGGCTTCAAGGCGCCCTCCGCGATCCTCAAGGCGGAGTTCGGCATGGAGGCCGGCGCGGATTTCGAGCCCGCCTTCTCCGGCGCGCACGACAACTCGATCCTCGGCGTCGCCAACAAGGACTACATGGCCGCCTCGATCGCCAACTCGGTCAAGGGCCGGATGATCGACCGCGAGGTGGTCTCCGAGGATCAGCTGGTGACCATCTACCAGTCGCAGACCTTCCCGACGACGGGCTACGGCACGGTCTACAACCTCGCCCCCGAGCTTCAGGAAAAGATCCGCGAGGCGTTCTTCAGCTTCGACTGGGAGGGCACCGCGCTGGCCGAGGAGTTCGGCCGCAACGGCGAGGACCAGTTCATCGAGATCACCTTCCAGGACGACTGGGCCGTGATCCGCACCATCGACGAGGCCAACGGCGTCGTCTACGAGTGCAACTGATCTGATCGACCTGTTCCGGCGCGGGCGGCCCGGCGTCGCCCGCGCCTTGCATTTCGCGGGACCGACATGCTGCACCTCGAGGGGCTTTCCAAGACCTACAGGACAGGCGACGCCGCGCTCGCCGACGTGACGCTGCGCGTGCCGCAAGGGCAGATCATGGGGCTGATCGGGCCGTCCGGGGCCGGCAAGTCCACGCTGATCCGCTGCATCAACCGCCTGGTGGAGCCCAGTGCCGGCAAGGTCATGCTGGGCGACGTCGATCTGGCCCGGCTGGGCAAGGCCGATCTGCGCCGCCAGCGCCGCAGGATCGGCATGATCTTCCAGGAATACGCCCTCGTGGAGCGGCTGACCGTGATGGAGAACGTCCTGTCGGGGCGCCTCGGCTATGTGCCGTTCTGGCGCAGCTTCCTGCGGAAGTATCCGCCCGACGACATCCGGCGCGCCTATCGCCTGCTCGACCGTGTCGGGCTGATGGAACAGGCCGACAAGCGCGCGGACGCCCTGTCGGGCGGGCAGCGCCAGCGCGTCGGCATCGCCCGTGCGCTCGCGCAGGAGCCCGAGCTTCTGCTGGTGGACGAGCCAACCGCCAGCCTCGACCCCAAGACCAGCCGCCAGATCATGCGCCTGCTCACAGAGATCTGCGCCGAACGCGACCTGCCGGCCATCGTCAACATCCACGACGTGCCCCTTGCGCAGCAGTTCATGCAGCGGATCGTGGGGCTGCGCGCGGGCCGCGTGGTGTTCGACGGACCGCCCGCGGAGCTGACCGAGAGCGCGCTGACCAGGATCTACGGCGAGGAAGACTGGAACGCGATGCGGCAGGGCGACGAGGAACAGGCCGAGGCGGAGGCGGAGGCGAAGGCGCGGCTGGAGGCGCTCGCGCAATGAGCGCGCCCTATCCCGCCACCTGGCGCCGTCCGCCGCAGATCGTGAAGGACCGGCGCTGGCGGATCGCGCTGCAGGTCGGCATCGTCGCCTACCTGGTCCTCGCCATCGGCACCGTCGAGGTCAACTGGGAACGCGTGGCCGTCGGTCTGGAACGCGGGCAGCGCTTCGTCATGGGCTTCCTGCAGCCCGATTTCGCCAGCCGCTGGGGCGACATCTCGCGCGGGCTGGTGGAAAGCCTGACGATGACGCTGACGTCCACCGTCGTCGGCGTGGCGATCTCCGTGCCGATCGGCATCGGCGCCGCGCGCAACCTCGCCCCGGCGGCGGTCTACTACGTTTGTCGCGCGATCATCGCGGTGAGCCGCGCGCTGCAGGAGGTGATCATCGCGATCTTCCTCGTCGCGATGTTCGGTTTCGGCCCCTTCGCCGGGTTCCTGACGCTGAGCTTCGCCACCATCGGTTTCATCGCCAAGCTGCTGGCAGACGATATCGAGGAAATCGACGAGGCGCAGGCCGAAGCCATCCGCTCCACCGGCGCCTCTTGGTTTCAGCTGGTCAACTACGCGATCCAGCCGCAGGTGATGCCGCGGCTGATCGGCCTGTCGCTCTACCGCCTCGACATCAATTTCCGCGAAAGCGCGGTGATCGGGATCGTCGGTGCCGGAGGTATCGGCGCCACGCTCAACACCGCCATCGACCGCTACGAATACGACAGCGCCGGGGCGATCCTGCTCATCATCATCGGTATCGTCATGGTCGCCGAATACGGCTCGAGCTATCTGCGGAAGTTCCTGCAATGAGCGAGATCACCCATTACAGCCAGGTCTGGAGATTCCGCACGCCGCGCGCGCGGCTGCTGCTCTGGGCGGGCTGGCTGGCGCTGGTGGCGCTCTTCGTGTGGTGCTGGCAACTGATGACGAAGGACACGATCTGGTTCTTCGTCGCGGATGCGCCGCGCCAGGCCGCCGATATCGGGGGCCGCATGGTGCCGCCCAGGTGGTCCTACATGTCGGAGCTCTGGCTGCCGCTCTGGGACACGATCAACATCGCCACGCTGGGCACCATCGGCGGGGTCGTCATGGCGGTGCCGATCGCCTTCCTCGCGGCCCGCAACACGACGCCCTCCGCGACGATCCTGCGGCCCCTCGCGCTCTTCGTCATCGTGGCGTCGCGCTCGATCAACTCGCTGATCTGGGCGCTGCTGCTCGTGGCGATCATCGGGCCCGGGCTGCTGGCCGGCATCGTCGCCATCGCGCTGCGCTCCATCGGCTTCATCGGCAAGCTGCTCTACGAGGCCATCGAGGAGACCGACGCCCGCCAGATCGAGGCGATCGAGGCCACCGGCGCGAGCGGCGCGCAGGTCCTCAACTACGGCATCGTGCCGCAGATCATGCCCGCCTTCTGGGGGATCTCGGTCTTTCGCTGGGACATCAACATCCGCGAAAGCACGATCCTGGGGCTGGTGGGCGCGGGCGGCATCGGGCTGAAGCTTCAGGCCTCGCTCAACACGCTCGCCTGGAGCCAGGTCTCGGTCATCCTGATCCTGATCCTCGGCACCGTGGTGGTCAGCGAATGGGTCTCCGCCCGGATGCGGCACGCCATCATCTGACGCCGGCAAGAGGCCCTTCCGCCGGCGCCCCGCCCGGCGCCCGGGCATCGGCCAGCCGCACGGAGAGCGACAAGCGCCGCACGGCGCCGTCGTGCAGGGCCAGCGGCTCGGACAGCAGTTTCAGCATGGGCGGGATCCGGGGGTCGTCGTAGCTCTGGCCCATGGAATGTCCCAGCGCCACGCGGCGGCCGGGCCGGGGATCGAGCGCGGCCCGCGTGGGTCCAAGCCCGGCCTTCATGTGATGCGCGATGTCCCATTCCAGGACCTCCCCGTCATGGCGCGTGACGACCCAGCAATGCATGTCATGGGTGACGCCGCCGCGATCGGCCGGGAAGAAGTGGCCGTAGACATAGGCGGCCTCGTAGCCGGCCGCGCGCAGGCTCGCGACGAGATAGGTGTTGATGTCCACGCAGGAGCCGGGCGTCGTCCCGCAGGACAGGTAGGGCACGGCGTCCGTGCCGTCGTTGAAGCGGGTCTCGGGATGCGCGTAGTCGAAGCGCGCCTCGGCCACCGCGACCAGCGCCGCGATGCCGACGCGGCCGCCGCCCGCCCGCGCGGCGATCCCGCGGCTGGCGTCGGCAAGCTCCGCCGCCGCGGCGGTGAAACGGTTGGCGCGCGGGCGGAACGCGGCCTCGGGGTAAGGTTGCCCGGCCGGCGCGGGCGCCACCGCGTAGTCCAGAACGAGCGGACCGCCGGCAGGCCGGAGAAGCGCCGCGCCAAGCCCCAGTTCGGGTTCGCCCAGCACCCGTTCGATACGGCCCCCCGTGACGTCGAGGGCCGTCACCGCGTCGTGGGGGGTCGCGATCCCGACCGGCGCGAGCACAAGCGCGCAGGCGGGCTCTTCCACCGTGACGGTCAGCCGTTTCATGCGAGCGTCCAGAGCTGGAACAGGACGCCCGAGGCGAAGGCGCCGGTGAGCGAAAGCGCGATGTAGAGGGCGAAGACGGGCGGCCGGGCCAGCGCCCAGACCGCCATCGCCGCCGGTATCGAGGTCACGCCCCCCGCCACGAGAAAGGCCATGCCCGCGCCGGGCGCCATGCCCTGCTCGATCAGCCCGCCCACCAGCGGAAGCGCGGCGTAGCCGTTCAGGTAGGCCGGAACGCCCACGAAGGTCGCCGTCACGATCGGCATGAAGCCGTCTCCGCCAAGCGCCGCCGTCACCGTCTCCGCGGGGATCCAGGCGAGCATCAGGCTTTCGAGAAGGAAGGCGAGCGTCAGCCACTTGGCGAGGAACAGCGTCGTGTTGAGCGCGGTCTTGCCGAATTTCGCCCGGCGCTCGCGCTCCTCCCAGAAGCGCCACGCCACGGGTTTCGGCGCGCGCACGCTCGAGCCGCCGCAGCCGCCGTCGCCCACGCCCTCGCGCAGCGGGTTCGAAAGCGCCCCGCCGCGCGCCAGAAGATGCACGACGATCCCTCCGAAGACGCCGAGCCCGATCGCGGCCACGGTCTTGGCGACCGCGAAGTCGAGGTCGAGCACGCCCACGGTCAGCACGAACATCGACGGGTCCATGATCGGAGAGGCCAGCCAGAAGGCCATCACCGCCGAAAGCGGCACGCCCATCGCCAGGAGCGCAGCGATCAGCGGGATCACCCCGCAGGAGCAGAAGGGAGAGATCCCCCCCGCCAGCGCGCCGAGCCCGATCATCAGAAGCGGCGCGCCCGTGAAGGCGCGCGCGATCAGGTTGTCCGCGCCCGTGGCGCCCGCCCAGGCGGCGATGGCGATGGACAGGACGAGATAGGGCGCCGTGCGCAGAAGCGCCCCGCCCGCGAAGGCCGCGCTGTCGGCGGCCTGCCCGGGGTCGAGGATGGCCAGCACCGTGAGGATCAGGGCCGAGGCCAGCCAGACACGCTGCGCGCGCCAGATCGTTCCGATCGCGGCGCGCAGCCCCGGTGCGGGAAGGGTCGTGTCGGTCATGTCCATTTCTCCGGGATATTGGTTGTTTTCGACGGCAAAAAACCGTGTGGGCGTGTCATGCCGCGCCCTCCGCGGGCTGCATGGTCACGCCGGCGCAGCATTCCGAGGTGAGAAACGCCAGCACCTCGTGCATCGCCGGGTAGTCGACCCGGTTGAAGACTTCGCGGCCGCGTTTTTCCTGCACCACGAGCCCGGCATCGACCAGCGTCGAAAGATGATGTGCGAGCGTCGAGGGCGCGAGCCCGAGATGCGCGCCGATATCGCCGACGCGCAGCCCTTCGTCCCCCGCTTTCACGAGCAGGCGGAAGATGGAGAGCCGGGCATCGTGGCCAAGGGCGGCGAGCGCGCGGGCGGTGGGGCTTGTCGTGGTCATGGCGGCAAATATAACCACGATTCCGGTTTTGTCGAGTTCTTTTTCGACGTGGCTCAGGCGAAGCGGGCGCGCGTGCGGTTGGCGAAGGCGACGAGCGACAGCATCACCGGCACCTCGACCAGCACGCCGACCACCGTGGCCAGCGCCGCGCCGGAGTTCAGGCCGAAAAGGCTGATCGCCACGGCGACGGCCAGCTCGAAGAAGTTCGATGTGCCGATCAACGCGCAGGGCGCCGCGATCCGGTGTGGCACGCGCAGCGCCCAGGCAGCGGCATAGGCCAGCGCGAAGATGCCGTAGGACTGGATCAGGATCGGTGTCGCGATCAGCGCGATGACCTGCGGGCGGTCGAGGATCACCTGGCCCTGCAGCCCGAAAAGGATCACCACCGTCATGATCAGGCCCAGGATGGACCAGGGCTTGATGCGGTCGCGGAACGCCTCGATCCGCGCGGCGCTGCCCAGCCGCGCGCGCGTCCAGATGCCCGCCGCGAGCGGCAATGCGACGAACAGGATCACCGACAGCACCAGCGTCTCCCACGGCACCTCGATGTCGGTGACGCCCAGCAGCACGGCGACGATCGGCGCGAAGGCGAAGACCATCACGATGTCGTTCACGCTCACCTGAAGAAGCGTGTAGCCTTCGTCGCCCCGCGTGAGCTGCGACCAGACGAAGACCATCGCCGTGCAGGGCGCGGCGCCGAGGAGGATCAGCCCGGCGATGTATTGCTCCGCGTCCGCGGGCGCGATCAGGTCCGCGAACACGACCTGGAAGAACAGCACCGCCAGCGCGGCCATCGTGAAGGGCTTGACCAGCCAGTTGACGGCAAGCGTGATGGCAAGGCCCCGCGGCTGCTTCAGCACGTCCTTCAGGCTGCCCGGATCGACGCCGACCATCATCGGATAGACCATCGCCCAGATCAGCACGGCGACGACCAGGTTCACGCGGGCCAGCTCGGCCGCCGCGATGGCCTCGACCAGCGCCGGCACCGTGCTGCCGATGGCGATCCCGGCGACCATCGCCAGCGCGATCCAGAGAGAGAGGTAGCGTTCGAAACTGCCCATGCCCTCCGGATAGGCGATCCGTGACGGGCTGTCGACACGTCGCCGGATCGGGTGAGAACGGGACGCGATCCGGCGGGCCCGGGTGATCGGGAAGGCAAGCGTCAGGAACGCCACCACCAGAGGCCGCGGCGAAAGTCCGTCAGGTCGCTCGCGACCGCGAATCTTCCGAGAAAAGCGCGTCGGGCGCGATCCCGCGCTTTTCCGCGCTTGCCCGGACCGCGTCCTGCAAGGCGGTGCTGCGGGACAGCAGGCGCCGGAAGCGTTCCTCGTCGAGGACCAGAAGCGTCGACGGTGCGATGGCCCGCACCTCGGCACGGCGCGCCTTGTTCATCAGGATCGCCATCTGCCCGAACATCTCGCCCCGGCCCAGCCGCCAGGTCTGGCCCGCGCTTTCGAGTTCCACGGCGCCCGACGCGATGAAGAACACGCTCTTGGCGGCGCTGTCCTTGTGGATGATCGTCTCGCCCGCATTCACGTAGCGCGTCTTCAGCGCGCGCCCGAGCCGGCGCAGGCCCGCGTCGTCGAGATCGGCGAAAAGCGGAAACTGCCTGAAAAGCTCCGAGCGCTGCAACGCGATGTCGAGGCGCGGTCGTTCCTCCGCCGCCGTGCGCCGCAGCGTGAGCCCCTGCATCAGCGCGGTGAAGACCTCGGCGCCGATCAGCCCGTCCTCGCGCATGGCGGTGTATTCCCGTTCCTCGAGGCGAAGCGCGGTGCGCCGGATGAAACGCCGTTCCAGCTTTTCGGCATAGCCGGGGTATTGCAGGCGCAGCCCTTCCAGCGCCGTCTCCACGGCCTCGATCCGCCGCGACAGCAACTCGTGCAGCAGTTCCGCGACCCGCCGTCCGTGGATGCGCCGGATGCGGCCGTCGATGAAGGCCCCGAGGTCGCGCAGGATGAGGCGCTGCGCCAGCAGCGCCTCGAACCGGTCGGCCGTCATGCGGGCCAAGGGCCAGGACACGTCCAGCCGGCTGTTGAGCACCACCGCCGCGCGGAACGCGCGCCCGTAGGCGATGCTGCGGCGCGCCGCGCGCTGGTAGCCGCTGCGCCCGCCCGAGTGGGCGTTCTCGATCAGCCTTTCCGCATCCGACAGAAGCTGGTCGGCCATGCGGGCGGAGATCGTGCGCTCGCGCACCCGCGCGAGGATCGTGTCGCGTTCGAACCCGGCCAGCGCGATCAGTCCCAGCGTGATGCGGTCGCGGTCGAGGATGTCGGCGCTGGCCTCCGCCATCTTCACCGCCTGGTCCAGCCTGTCGCCGAATCGCTTGGCCTCCGAGCGCACGATCTTGCGGGTGAGGTCGTAATTGTCGGTGGTGCGCGCCACGTCCTCGCGGACGGTCTGAAGCGCGACGGCCACGACCTGCCGCGACAGCGCCTCGTCGATGGGCGACAGGCGATCGAGGCCGAGCCGGGCGATCACGGCGCGCAGCGTGGTGCCCTGCACGATCAGCGTGAAGAGCGTGAAGCCCGTGGCGAGGATGCCCACCACGCGCTTCACCTCGACCGGGACGCGGAAGCTTTCGGTCACGGCGAGGGCGAGGGCGAGTGTCACCGCACCCCGCAAGCCGCCCCAGAGGATCGCGGCCCGGTAGGGACGCTCGACCTGCGGCGAAAGGCGCAGCAGGGTGAGCGCCGGCAGCAGCACGAAGAGGATCACCGCCCGCGCCGCGATGGCGGCAAGGATCACCACCCCGATCAGGACGAAGTCCTCGACGCGGACCTCTTCCAGCAGGCGCGGGATCAGCAGCGCGGCGAGAATGAAGATCAGCGCCCCCGCCCAGTGCGCGAGCAGGTCCCAGACCTCGCGCAGGTTCGCCCACGCCTGCGGCGGCAGGCGGCCCGGCCCGGCCAGGTTCAGCGTCAGCCCCGCCGCGACGACCGCGATGACGCCCGAGGCGCCGATGCTCTGTTCCGCGCCGATATAGGCGAGATAGGGCAGCGAGACGGAGATCGAGATCTGCGCGAGCTCATGGCGGCTGAAGAGCGCCATCACCCACACCGCGACGCGCGCCGCCAGCCAGCCCGTCAGCACGCCGCCCAGGATCAGCATCGGAAATCGGGCGAGCGCGTCGCGCAGGCTGGGATCGGGCACGCCCAGCATCACGAAGCCCATGAACAGGCCGAAGAGAGCGATCGCGGCGGCGTCGTTGAGCAGGCTTTCCCCCTCGATGATCCGCGCGAGCCGCCGCGGCGCCGAGATCGAGCGGAAGATCGACACCACCGCGGAAGGATCCGTCGTGGACACGATCGCCCCGATCAGCAGGCACGCCGCGAGCGGCAGCGTGCTCGTCCACGACAGCGCGTACCCCACGCTCAGCGTCGCCACGACCACCGCGACCACGGCAAGCACGAGGATGGGCACCCAGTCGTCCAGCATCCGGCGCAGGTTCATCCCCAGCGTGGCCTGGAAGAGCAGCGTGGGCAGGAAGACGTAGAGAAAGACATTCGACCGGATCGGCAGGCCGAGGATCGCCTCGGCCACCGGGTTCAACGCATCGGTGAGTTCGGTGCGCAGGAAAAAGGTCGCGCCGGCCCCGATCAGCACGCCGAGCACGGCGAGGATCACGCTGTAAGGCAGGCGCAGCCGCGCGGCCAGCGGCTCCGCCATGCCGATGACGAGGAACAGCGACGCGATGATCGTGGTGACGAGAACGATGTCCATGGCTTGAAATAACCGGAAAATCCGGGATGGGGAATTGCCGCTGCGTGCCATCGGACACCGGGGCCGCGGCCCGCGCATGGCGGGCTTTGAGGGCGAGAGGATCCTTCGGCCCTGTGCCGCCGCGCCGCCATGGCGCCTTCAAAACCGCGGGGTGCCACCTTTCGCGCGCCCGCGGCGGCTGTCGGGGCCTTGCCGCTCGATCCTCGCGTCCCGGAACCGCCGCGGCGCCGCGTGGCGCTACCGCGCCTCGGCGGCGCTCAGCGCATCAGCACCACCGGCACCTTGCACGAGCGGATCATTTCGGTCGTGGTCGAACCGATGACGAGGGTCCGGATCCGGGAGTGGCCGTAGGCGCCCATCACCAGCAGGTCGATGCCCTCGCCGTCCACGAATTCGCCCAGCGCCTTGCCGGGCTGGCCGTCCAGCACGCGCGTCTCGGCCACATGGCCGCCCGCGTCGAGCGTGGCCCGCGCGCTGGCCAGCGCGCGGCGCATTTCCTCGTTGTCCGCGCCCACGGTGGCCACCACCACGTCGAGCCCGGTGAACAGGGGATCGCGCGCGACGTGATCCACCGCCTTCATCGCAGACACGCCGCCGTCATAGGCGATCAGCACCCGCTTGATCGGGCGGAAGGCGCGGTTGGCGACGAAGACGGGCTTCTGGCTGGCGCGGACGATCCGCTCGAAATTCGAGCCGAGATGCGTCTTCTCGAGGCCCGCCGCCTCGCCGCGCTTGCCGATCAGGATCATGTCGACCGCGCCCTCCTTGGCCACGACCGTATCGACGATGTCGTCGTGGCGCAGGCGCGTGACCACGTCGCCGACGCCCTCGGCCTCGACCAGCGCCTTCGCGTCCTCGAGGATCGCGCGGCCCTGCGCCTGGGCGAGTTTCGCGTGCTGCTCGTCGAGCGCGGTGAGCTTTTCGAGCAGGTTCGAACGCGCCCCCAGCCTGATCGAGCCGGAGAGGTCGCGCTTGCTGCGCGCGCGGCGCGGGTCGAGCACGTGGTAGAGCTTGACCTGCGCGCCGGTGCGCGACGCGATCCACGCGGCGTGGCGGCAGACGCTCTCGGAATAGGCCGATCCGTCGACCAGCGCCATCAGAACTGCGGTCATGCGCTTCCCCTCAATGCCCCATCAGCTTGTCCATCGCGCCCGGCTTGTCGTGCATGGCGAGCCGGTCGACGATGGTTTCCGACGCCTGGTTCATGCCGACGATCTCGACCTCGGCGCCCTCGCGCCGGAACTTGAGCACGGCCATGTCCAGCGCGGCCACCGACGAGATGTCCCAGATATGGGCGCGGCTGACATCGATGGTGACCCGCTCCAGCGCCTCCCGGAAATCGAACGAGGCCATGAAATCCTCGACCGAGGCGTAGAAGAGCTGCCCCTCGACGACATAGGTGCGCGCGCGCCCGTCCGGCGAGATCTCGGAGGTGACGCGGAAGATCTGGGCGATCTTGCCGGCGAAGAAGATGCCCGACAGCAGCACGCCCACCAGAACCCCGATGGCGAGGTTGTGGGTATAGACCGTCACCACGACGGTGGCGAGCATCACGACCGAGGACGAGCGCGGATGATCGCGCAGGTTCCTGATCGACGACCATGAGAACGTGCCGATCGAGACCATGATCATGATCGCCACCAGCGCCGGCATCGGGATCCGGGCCACCACATCGCCGAGCGCGACGATCATGAAAAGCAGCACCGCGCCGGCCGTGAAGGTCGAAAGCCGCCCGCGGCCGCCCGATTTCACGTTGATGATCGACTGGCCGATCATCGCGCAGCCGGCCATGCCGCCGATGAAGCCGGTGGCGGTGTTGGCGACGCCCTGACCGATGCATTCCTGGTTCCGGTCGCTTGCGGTGTCGGTCAGGTCGTCGACGATGGTCTGCGTCATCAGGCTTTCCAGCAGCCCGACTGCGGCGACCGCCAGCGAATAGGGCAGGATGATCTGTAACGTCTCGAGGCTCAGTGGGATGTCGGGGATCAGGAAGACGGGCAGCGTGTCGGGCAGATCGCCCATGTCGCCCACCGTGCGCACGTCGAGCCCCAGGGCCATCGCCGCCGCCGTCAGCACGACGATGGTCACGAGCGGCGAGGGCAGCGCCGTGGTCAGCATCGGGAAGAGGTAGATGATGGCGAGGCCGGCGGCCACCATGGCGTAGGTCACCCACGTCACGCCGGTGAGTTCCGGGATCTGCGCGAGGAAGATCAGGATGGCGAGCGCGTTGACGAAGCCCGTGATGACCGAGCGCGAGACGAAGCGCATGAGCTGCCCCAGCCGCGCGAGGCCGGCGGCGATCTGGATGAGCCCCGCGAGCACGGTCGCGGCAAGCAGGTATTGCAGCCCGTGCTCCTTCACCAGCGTCACCATCAGCACGGCGGTCGCCGCCGTCGCCGCGGAGATCATGCCCGGCCGGCCGCCCGTGATCGCGACGATCACCGCGATCGAGAAGGAGGCGTAAAGCCCCACCTTGGGATCCACGCCCGCGATGATCGAGAACGCGATCGCCTCGGGGATCAGCGCCAGTGCGACGACGAGACCGGCGAGGATATCGCCGCGGATGTTCCCGATCCACTGGTCACGGTAAGCGTAGAGCGCGTTCATGGTCACCCCGTTGGCGGGTCGTGGCGACGCGCTGTGTCGGCGCGCCCGGGATCGTCGGCGATGCTCCGGCAAGGGGTCGTGGCGCACGGCCGACCCGGGCGGGATGCGCGCGTCATACAGGGATTCTGGTCGCATGCAACCGCTCGGTTGGATCCGGCGCGAACGGGGTCGCGTCTTCGGCCACGAGCCTCTCCGGCGTCATGTCGGCGCCTATCCGGCACTTCGGCTGAACGAATGCCACCGAACTGGGCGGGACCCGATCATGCACGGGCCGGCCGCGGCTTTCGGCCGCCTCCTCGCGTGCGCGGCACCAGGCGCGGCGCGGCAAAAGGCGCGGCTCGTGGATTGTTTCGCGGGCTTGCTTAATTTTCCGTTTTCGCGTGCTGGCAGGACTCTTCGCGGTCAATGACTCACTAATATCAGCTTTCCGCCAAACCAGTTCGCGCCCTGTCGTCCAGACCCGTGGCATCACGAGTGAACAAGGAGAGTAACGGTGAAAACTGTTTTGCTTATGCTGCACAAGGTTTTGCTGACGGGGATACTGGTCGTGATCCTCGGTGACACGGCGATCAATCTGCTGCTCGACATCCCGCGCGAAAGCCTCGCCTCGCGGGCCGCGTGGCTCGGTCTCGGGGGGGGCGCGCTCTACCTCCAGGGCGCGCTCCTCTGGATGGTCTGGGGACAGGAGCCGCGGCGCGCCCGTCATGATTGGGCGCGGGCGCAGGACGCGCCCGGCTGAACGCCCCGCGCCGACCGTCCGGCAAAGCGGCTCTTCCCTTCGCCGCGCGGCTCTGCTTTCTGCCCTGGCATGGCGACGAAGATTCTCGTGACAGGTGGCGCGCGGTCCGGCAAGACCGGCCTGGCCGAAAGGCTGGCGCTTCGCCTCGGGCAGGGTCCCGTCTACATCGCCACCGCCGAGGCGCGCGACGCCGAGATGGCGGACCGAATCGCCGCCCATCGCGCCGGGCGCGGGGACGGCTGGCGCACGCTCGAGGCGCCGTTGGCGCTGGCGGCCGCGCTCGACAACAGCGACGGCGCCGGGCCGCGCCTCGTGGATTGCCTGACGCTCTGGCTCAGCAATCTCGTCCTCGGCGGGCGCGACTGGCGCGCCGAGGCCGAGGCGCTGGCCGATACCCTCGCGCGGCAGCGCGCGCCGGTCGTGCTGGTGACCAACGAGGTGGGCGCCGGGATCGTGCCGGAGAACGCGCTCGCGCGGCAATTCCGCGACGCGGCGGGCTGGCTCAACCAGCGGGTCGCGGCCGAGTCGGACGAAGTCTGGCTCTCCGTCGCGGGCTGCCCCCTGAGGCTGAAACCCAATGACCGCGATCCCTGATCCCGCGCGGCTGGACGATCTGGCCGCCCATGTCGGCGCGCTGCCCGGCTTCGACGACGCGGCGGCCCGCGCTGCGGCCACCCGTCAGGCCAGCCTGACGAAGCCGCCTGGCTCGCTCGGCCGGCTGGAAGAGATCGCGGTCTTCGTCGCGGGCTGGCGTGGCGATCCGCGCCCCCGGCTCGAGACGGCGCAGGCGCTCGTCTTCGCGGGCAATCACGGGATCTGCGCGCAGGGCGTCAATCCCTTCCCCCAGGCGGTAACGGCCCAGATGGTCGCCAATTTCCAGGCGGGGGGCGCGGCGATCAACCAGATCTGCCGGGTCACGGGGGCGGCGCTCGCCGTGGTGGCGCTCGACCTCGACCGCCCGACCGGCGATTTCACCCAAGGCCCGGCGATGGGCGAGGACGAGACGCTCGACGCCATGCGCCAAGGCGCGGCGGCGGTCGATCCGGATGCGGACATCCTCGTGCTGGGCGAGATGGGCATCGGCAATTCCACCGTCGCGGCGGCGCTTGCCGCGGCCGTCTTCGGCGGCCCGGCGGAAGGCTGGGTGGGTGCCGGCACCGGTGCGGACGATGCCGTGCGGGCGCGGAAACTCGCGGCGGTCGAGGCAGGGCTCGCCCGCCACGCGGGAACAAGGGGCCTGCACTGGCTCGCCCGGATCGGCGGGCGCGAACAGGCGGCGATCTGCGGGGCGGTGCTGGAGGCGCGCGCGCGGCGGATTCCCGTGCTGCTGGACGGGTTCATCTGCACCGCCGCCACGGCCCCGCTTCACGCGGCGGCGCCCGGCGCGCTCGATCACTGCCTCGCGGGTCATGTCAGCCGGGAACCGGGGCACCGCCGCCTTCTCGACGCGATGGGCCGGCGCCCGGTGCTCGACTTCGACATGGCGCTGGGCGAGGGCTCGGGCGCGGCGCTGGCGCTCGGGGTGGTCCGCGCGGCGCTGGCCTGCCATGACGGGATGGCGACCTTCGCGGAGGCGGGCGTCGCGGGCGGCTGAAAGCTGCGGTCCCTAGCCGATCACGTCGAGCGCCTGGAAGACCGGGCCCGCCGCCGTGGTCTCGAAGAAGCCGCGGACATGGAACACCTCGGCAAGGCGGGCAGGTGTCAGCACTTCGCCGGGCGGCCCGTCCGCGGCTACCTGCCCGCCGTCGAGCAGCACGAGCCGGGTGCAGTGGCGCGCGGCCAGACCCAGATCGTGGATCGACACGAGCGCCGCGCGCCCGTCTTCCGCGATCCGCGCGAAGCTTTTCATGGTGGAGATCTGGTGCGCGGGATCGAGCCCCGCGATGGGCTCGTCGGCCACGATGAGGGGCGTGTCCTGGGCAAGCGCCCGGGCGATCAGCGCGCGCGCCTGCTCGCCGCCCGACAGCCGCGTGGCGGTGCGGTGGCGGAACGACCCGAGGCCCATGGCGGCAAGCGCCCGCTCCACCGCCGCGATGTCGCCCTCCGACGGGCGCTGGCCACCGGCCATGTGGGGGATCCGGCCGAGCATCACCAGCGTCTCCACGCTGACGGGCCAGGCGATCTCGCGCGCCTGGGGCATCCAGGCCGCGGCCCGGGCGCGGGCGCGCGGCGGCAAGGCGGCAAGGCTGCTGTGGCCGCGGGCGGGCAGCAGGCCGAGCGCCGCGCGCATCAGCGTCGTCTTGCCCGCGCCGTTGGGGCCGATCAGCCCCACGACCTCTCCGGGGCCGATGTCGAGGGTGACGCCCGCCAGCACGTCGCGCCCGCGCAGCCGCACCGAGAGATCCGACAGCGACAGCAGGCTCATCCCATCTCCCTTCGCGTCCGGTAGATGAGATGCAGGAAGAGCGGCGCGCCCACGAGCGCGGTCAGCACCCCGAGTTTCAGGTCACGCTCGGGCAGGACAAGGCGCACCGCGATGTCGGCGGCGAGCACCATGGCTGCCCCGCCGAGCGCCGAGGCCCACAGAAGCCGCGAGGGCCGCGCGCCCACGAGCGGGCGCAGAAGATGTGGCACCACGAGGCCCACGAAGCCGATGGTGCCCGCCACCGCGGTCGCCGCGCCCACCGCGCTCGCCGTGCCGAGGACGAGCGCGGCCTGAAGCCGCCCGAGCCGGATGCCGAGCGCGCCCGCCGCGTCCTCGCCCAGCGTGAGCGCGTCGAGCCCCCGCCCCATCGTCATCAGAAGCGCCCAGCCGAGCGCGGTGAAGGGCAGCGCGACCCAGACATCGCTCATCGAGCGGTCGGCGAGCGAGCCCATCATCCAGAAGACGATCTCGCTCGCCGCGAAGGGGTTGGGCGAGAGGTTGAGCACCAGCGAGGTGAGCGCGGCGGCGAGCGCCGAGATCGCGATGCCGGCGAGGATGAGCGTGAGCGAGGTGCCCCGCGGGCCCGCGAGCGCGACGACGAGAAGCACGGCGGCGAGCGCCCCGGCGAGCGCGGCGGCGGGCAGGCCGAGCGCCCAGCTCGCCGCGAGGCCCGTCTGAAGCGCGATCACCGCGCCGAGCGCCGCCGCGCCCGAGACGCCGATGAGCCCCGGCTCTGCCAGCGGGTTGCGCAGGTAGCCCTGCATGGCCGCGCCCGCGAGGCCGAGGCTCGCCCCCACGATGGCGGCGAGGAGCGCGCGGGGCAGGCGGATCTCGCGCATCACGAGGGTGAGCGGGCCGGCATCGCCCAAGACGAGGGCGCGAAGGCTTTCGCCCGCGCCCACGCCCGCCGGCCCGATGGTGAGCGAGCCCAGAAAGAGGGCCGCGACGAGCGCACCGAGAAGAAGCGCGAGGCGCGTCACTCCGGCCCCTCCGGCGGCAGGGTGCGGCGCAGCTCGGCCAGCGACTCGATGGCCGCCAGCACATGCGGCGTGCCGCAGATCCAGTCGCGGTCGGCGAAGGCGCCCGCGGCACGGCCCTCGCGCAGGGCGCGCACCACCGGATGGTCGAGGATATCCTCGGCGCGCGAGGCGCCGGGATAGGGCCGGGCGGTCACGACGGCCTCGGGCGCGGCCAGCGCCAGCACCTCGAGCGGCATCCGCCCGCCCGCCGAGAGGCCGGCCGCCTCGGCCACGTTTTCGAAGCCGGCGGCGGCGAGGATCTCGCCGGCCAGCGAGCGGTCGCCCGCCGTGTAGCCGTTGGCGTAGTAGAGCGCCGCGCTTGGCCGGCGCGAAACGGACTCGCGCAGCGCGGCGCGGCGCGCGTCGAAGATCGCGACCGCGCGCGCGGCGGCCTCTTCCTGTCCCAGCGCCGCGCCCATCTCGACCATCCGGGTCCGCACGTCGTCGAGAGAGAGCGCGGGATCGAACACGACGACCGGAATCCCGAGGCGGCGCAGCATGGCGACCGTGGGCTGGGCCGTGTAGCGCCCGGCGAGCACGAGGTCGGGCCGCATGAGGTAGATGTCCTCCGCGGCGCCGCGGTTCGAAGGGAAGGCGGCCGCCTCTTCGGCCATGGCGGAGACGCGCGGATCGGTGGCGAGGTTCGTCACCGAGTGGAGCTGCCCCGGCGCCGCGAGCATCATGGCGAGCTGGTCGGTGCAGAGGTTGATCGAGACGACGCGGGCGGGCGGCGCCTCGTCCGCGCCGCCCGGGCCCGCCGCCGCGACGGACAGCCCGAGCCAGAGCCCGAGCGCCGCCGCGGCGCGCCGGAGCCGCCGATCAGAACGACGCGCGCAGCCCGACATAGATCCCCCGGCCCGGCATGTTGTAGCCGCCTACCGTCTCGTAATCCTCGTCGAAGAGGTTCTCGACGCGCAGATAGGCCTCCGCCGTGTCGGTCACCGCGTAGGAAAAGCCCAGGTTGGCCAGCGTGTAGTCGCCCACGTCGTTGTTCGGCGGCGCGAAGGCGCTGGGCTCCACGTCGGCCACGCGCTGCACGTCGAAGGTGCCGCGAAGGCGGTCGGTGAAATCGACGTCCACCCCGAGGGTGAGGTCGTGGCGCGGCACGAGCGCGAGCCGCGTGCCGTCGGTTTCCGCGTCCGTCAGGGTATAGGCGCCGAAGACGGCCACGCGGTCGGTGTGGGCGTAGCGCCCCTCGATCTCCAGCCCTTTGCTGACCGTGGTGCCGGGAACCTGGTTGTAGCATCCGAAGCCGCTGCCGCAGGCCGTGGCGGCGCCGTCGAAGCCGATCAGGTCGTCGATCTCGGCGTAGAAGGCCGTCGCCTGCACGAAGCTCTCCTCGCCGAAGCGCCGCTCGACGCCAAGCTCCACGCTGCGGCTTTTCTCGACCTTCAGGGTCGGATCACCCGCGGCGCTGAACCGCTCGAAGAGCGACGGCGCGCGAAATCCGGTGCCGACCACGGCGCGGATCGTCGTGTCCGGCCGCGCGCGCCAGGCGAGCGCGACGCGCCCGGAGGTATTGCCGCCGAAATCGTCGTTGTCGTCGTAGCGCAGCGAAACCGCGATATCGAGGTCGTCCCGCGGACGGAAGATCGCCTCGGCCAGCGCCGAGGTCGTCACCGAAGAGCCCGCGTCGAAATCGGTCTCGTACTCCTCCTCGGTGCGGTCGAGCCCGAAGCTGAGCGTGGTCCCGCCCGACAGCTCCATCGTGCCGAGATAGGAAAGCTGGTCGCGGTCGCCGTCGAACGCTTTGATGACGCCGCCCGGGTCGCGGCGTTCCGAGCGGAAGGTCGAATAGCTGAAGGTGTGATCCACGCCGAAGGCCGCGATTTCCGCGAAGACACGCGCGCCGGTCTGCTCCAGGAAATTGGTGCCGCTGTTGTCGGTGGTCGAGCGGTCGATTTCCGCCTCGGCGTCACGGTGGAAGGCGGAGAACCCGAGCACGACACCCTCGCCCACCTCGTAATCGCCCGAGAGCGACAGGAACGTCTCCTCGTAGCCGTCGTCCTCCGAATCGCCCGCGCGGGCCGAGATGCCGTCGGTCTCGGTGCGCGCGAGGTTGAAGGCGAGCGCGCCGCGCTCGCCGCGGGTCGCCACCCCGACCGAGCCCCGCGCCGTGCCGAAACTGCCGCCCTCGGCGAAGCCCTTGACGAAGGTGCCGGGCTCGCTCGCGCGGAAGGTGGTCACGTCCACCACGCCCGCGATCGCCTCGGAGCCGTAAAGCGCCGATTGCGAGCCCCTCACCACCTCGACGCGTTGCAGGCCCGCGCTGGTCAGGCCGCCGAAGTCGAAGCCGAGCTGAACCGCCGACGGGTCGCTCACGTCGATGCCGTCGATGCGCACGCCGACATAGGCGCTGCCGAGGCCGCGAATCCGCACGGTGCTGGCGCTGCCGAGGCCGCCGTTGGAGGAAAAGGACACGCCGGGAATGCGATCGAGCGTGCGCTCGAGCGTCAGCGGGGCCTCGTCGAGCGCCTCTTCGTCGAGGACGTCGACGATGGCGCCGGTGCGGTTGACCTCTTGCGGGACGAGCGCGCCGGAAACGACGATCTCCCCCAGATCGAAGCTTTCCTGGGCCAGGGCCTGGGAGGCGGAAAGAAGCGCCGCGACGGCGGCGGATGCGGAGAGTGGAAGGCGGGTCATGGATCTGTCCCTTCGTGGCGGCCCGGGGGCCGACGGGCGGTGAATGCCCGCGACGGACGGCATGACCGGCCCCTCGCGGACGACGAAACGATTGTCACCTCGACGGAAGGGTCCGTTGCCCGTGGCGCGCCCCGCGCCAGGACAGGGTGATCGCCTCGGCAGGTATCCTGGCTTGCGGGTCGTCGCTTGGCCGGGCCTTCCCGCCGCGCCCCTAGGCGCCGCAGTGGCATGTTCCGGCTTCGCTCTCCGCTCACAGTTGCGGGGGCAGCCGCAGATTCGGGCCGGCGCGAAGCCGGATCCTCACTGCGTTCCCTTTTCATCCGACGCCGAAACGCCGGAACCGAAGCAGGGCGAAGGTGCCCGCCGCCCGGCGCGGTTGTCAAGCGCGTTCGACCCGGTGGCGGCCACGGCGCCGCGCTGTCGCTTTTCGGCTTAGCGCGGCAGCGATTCTGTCTTATGCCTCGCCCCGACTGGAAACTCGGGGTCTGGTGATGACGAGGATGATGCCGAAGCGAGCTGCACCGTCGCGGCGCGGGAGGGGTGCGCAATGACGCTTTATCTGCGCTGGGTGCTCGAGACCGAACTGCGCGGCGCGCCGGACGACGATCTGGCCGCGATCGCGCGGGACCTGCTCTACCAGGCCCGGGAGGAGGAGGCGGGCACGCTGCAATGCGATGTCCATCTTTCGGAGGATGGCGAACGGCTGCATCTGCTGATGGGCTTTTCGAACGATACCGCCGTGGTCGAGCATCTGCAGGGGTTCACGCGGCGTTTCGCGCGCCCGCTGTTTGCGCTGGTGCGTCCGTTGCGCATGACGGTCTATGGCGATCCGTCCCCCGAGGTGCGCGAGGCGCTCGGCGCGTTGCAGCCGACCTACATGCCGCGCCTGCAGGACGGCTAGAGAAGCCCCCGCAGCGCCGAGGCGCAACGCTGCAGCGTGGCCTCGATCCGCGGCCGGAATCCCGGCATCTCGTAAAAGGACCCTTCCGCGGAGTGGCCGACCGCGGCGATTTCCCCGCCCGAGCAGCGAAACCCGATCGCCGTGGCGGTGACGCCCGGCTCGAACTCGCCGTCGCAGTGCATGATCCCGCTGGGCGCGGCCCCCTCGATGAGGCGCATCACGGCGGCGCGGTCGGTGATGGTCTTCTCGGTCCAAGCCGCGACCGGTGCCTCGGCCACCAGCTGCGCGCGGCGCTCGGGCGGTTCCTGCACGACGAGGGCGCGGCCCATCGCGGTGGCGAGAAGCGGCAGCCGGCTGCCCACGGTGAAGCCCAGCCGCGGCGCCAGCCCGTCGCCGCCCGTGTGGGCGAGGAAGATCGCGTCTTCCCCGTCGCGCATCGCCATGGACAGCGGCTGCCCGCACTGCGCGGCGAATCCCTCGAGCACCGGCTGGATCGCAAGGCCGAAGCGGCGCCCCTGCAGGAACCCGCCCGCCAGGACGAGAATGCGCGGCGACAGGGAATAGCTGCGCCTGGTCTGCCGGACATAGCCCAGCCGCACCAGCGTGAGCACGAGCCGGCGCGCCACCGCGCGGTCGATGCCGCATCGCCGGGCGATCTCGGGGATGGTGAGCTGCTGCGCGTCGGCGTCAAAGCATTTCAGCACGCACAGCCCCTTGGCGAAGGTGAGCGACGTGTCCGAGGTGGAGATCTCTGTGGTTCCGGCCATCGCCGCGACCCTCCCTCGCGCGCTTGACAGTCCCGCGCGGCTGACTCAACATTCCGATAATGTATCGCCAGTGCGATTTTCGCGCAAATGCCAATTCACGCTTGGCAAGGAGGCCCGGATGATCAGCCAGGAACTCAACGACAGGATCACGCGCGTGGAGCAGGGCTCCGGCGCAGGGGCCGTCCTGCGCCTCTACTGGCAGCCCGCCGCGCTTTCGGAAGAGTTGTCGGGGCCGCGCCCGGTGATTCCCGTGCGGCTGATGGGCGAGGACCTCGTGCTGTTCCGCGACACGTCCGGCAAGCTCGGGCTCATCGGGCGGCATTGCCCGCACCGCGGCGCCGACCTCTGCTACGGCCGGCGCGAGGATGGCGGCCTGCGCTGCCCGTTCCACGGCTGGCATTTCGACCGGACCGGCCAGTGCGTGGAGACGCCGGGCGAGCCCGAGGGCTCGCTGCTTGCCGGGAACATCCGCACCACCGCCTACCCGGTGGTCGAGAAGAACGGGATCGTCTGGGCCTACATGGGGCCGGGCGAGCCGCCGGCCTTCCCCGATCTCGACTGCTTCCGCGCGCCCGAAAGCCACGTCTTCGCCTTCAAGGGCCTCTGGGAGTGCAACTGGCTGCAGGCGATGGAGGTGGGCATCGACCCGGTGCACGCCTCCTTCCTGCACCGCTTCCTCCAGGACGAGGACCCGGCCGAGAGCTATGGCAAGCAGTTCCGCGACCGGGCAGGGCAGACCGACATGCCGATGACGCAGCTTCTGCGGGAGTATCCGCGCCCCGAGATCAGGGTCGAGGAGACCGATCACGGCCTGCGCCTTGTCGCGCTGCGGCACATGGAGGACGGGCGCAGCCATGTCCGCGTGACCAACCAGGTCTTCCCCGAGGCGATCTGCATCCCGATCTCGAACGAGATGACCATCACCCAGTGGCACGTTCCGGTGGATGACACCCACTGCTACTGGTTCTCGATGTTCACCAGCTACACGGACCCGGTGAACCGGGAACTGATGCGCGAGCAGCGCCTGAAGGAGCACCGGCTACCCGATTACGCGCCGCTTAAGAACCGGCGCAACAATTACGGCTACGACCCCGAGGAGCAGGCGCGCGAGACCTACACGGGCATGGGGCTCGACATCAACGTGCACGACCAGTGGGCGGTGGAGAGCATGGGTGCGATCCAGGACCGCACGCAGGAGCACCTGGGCAAGACCGACGTCGCCATCATCCGCTACCGCCGGATGCTGCGCGCGGCCATCGACAAGGTGGAGGCGGGCGAGATCGACGACCTGCCGCTGCGCGGCGCGGGCGCGGAGCGGGTGCAGGGGCCGGTCTCCATCGACGCCATCGGGCCGACCGATCGCGGGGACGCGCTCTGGCGCGAGGCCGACGCCCATCGCCGCGCCCGTTGCGACTGGTCCGCACCGCTCGCCGCGGAATGAGCGCTGGAGACCTCGAAGGGGGGCGCACGGCGCGGCTTGGCCTCTACGACGCGGCCGCGCTCGCGCGGGCGGCCGAGGTGCTGGAAGAGGTGCAGCGCCGCGGGCTCGAGGTGGTCCGCCTCTCCTTCGTGGACCAGCACGGCATCCTGCGCGGCAAGGCGCTGGCGGCCGCGGCGCTTGCCTCGGCCTTCCGCTCCGGCGTGGCGATGACCTCCACGCTCTTGCTGAAGGACACGTCGCACCGCACCGTCTTCCCCGTCTGGGAGGGCGGCCCCGGCCTCGGAGACGGCCGGCTCAACGGCGCGGGCGACATGCTGATGCTGCCCGATCCGGAAACCTTCCGTGTCCTGCCCTGGTCGCAGCACAACGGCTGGATGCTGTGCGATCTGCGTTACGCCGACGGCGGCGAGATGCCGTTCTGCCCGCGCTCGATCCTCAAGCGGTCGGTGGCGCGCCTTGCCGAGGACGGTCTGCGCATGACCTGCGGGCTCGAGGTGGAGTTTCACGTCCACCGGGTCGAGGACGCGCGGCTTGCCCACGCCGATGCCGGCATGCCCGGCGCCCCGCCCGAGACGGCGCTTCTTGCCCAAGGCTACCAGTATCTCACCGAGGCGCGCTACGACGCGCTGGAAGAGGCGATGGACGCGATCCGCCGCGCGTCGCAGAAGCTCGGCCTGCCCGTGCGCTCGATGGAGGTCGAGTTCGGGCCGTCGCAGTGCGAGATGACGTTCGAGCCCGCCGATCCGCTGGCGCACGCCGACGCGATGGTGCTCTTCCGCCACGCCACCAAGGAGGTCTGCCGCCGCATGGGCCTCCATGCGAGCTTCATGTCGCGCCCGCGCCTCGAGGGCGTGGTGCCCTGCGGCTGGCACCTGCACCAGTCGGTGGGCGACGCGAGCGGCCGCAACCTCTTCGCACCCGAGGGCGAGGGGCTGACGCCGACGGCGTCGGGCTGGATCGCGGGACTTCTGGAGCGGGCAGAGGAAAGCTGCATGCTCACGACGCCCACGGTCAACGGCTACAAGCGCTACCAGCCCTTCATGCTGGCCCCGGACCGCATCCAGTGGGGCCGCGACAACAAGGGGGCCATGATCCGCGCGCTGATCGCGCCGGGCGACGCGGCGAGCCGGGTCGAGAATCGCGTGGCCGAACCGGCCGCCTGCCCGCACCTGGTGTTCGCCGCGCAGATCGAGGCGGGACGAGACGGGACGGCGCGCGGGCTTCCGGCGCCCGAGCCGGTCGAGGATCCCTATGGCAGCGACGCGCCACGGCTTCCGGCCGATCTGGGCGCTGCGGTCGACGCGTTCGAGGCCTCCGACCTCTGGCCCGCCGTCTGGGGCGCGGATACCGTCCGGTGGCTTTCCACGATCAAGCGGGCGGAATGGCGGCGCTACCTCACCACCGTCTCCGAATGGGAGCAGCGCGAGTATTACGGGCTCTTCTGAGCGCGGGCAGCCGCTCTTCGCCACAGGGGCCCATGGGGCCAGAGCTTGACATCTCTGCCCACGGGCAATGAACTGGGCGTGCAAACGAGGGGCGGGGCACACCCGCTCCCGGCAACTGGGAGGACGACCATGAAACGATTCATGCTCGCCGCGGCGGCTGCCGTGGCGCTCGGTTCCGGCGCGCAGGCGCAGGATCTCGCCATCGCCACCGGTGGCACCGGCGGCACCTACTATCCCTACGGCGGCGGCCTTGCCGAGCTGATCGGCCGCCACGTCGAGGGCGCCTCGGCCACAGCGGAGGTCACCGGCGCCTCGGTCGAGAACATGGCGCTCATCTCGCGCCAGGACGTCGACATCGCCATCGCGCTCGCCGACACCGTGGTGGATGCCTACGAGGGCGCGGGCCAGTTCGAGGGACGCGCCGTGGACGCCCGCGCGCTCGCCTCGATCTACCCCAACGCGATCCAGATCGTGACGCTTGCCGACAGCGGCATCGAGGGCCTCTCGGATCTCGTGGGCAAGCGCGTCTCGGTCGGCGCGCCCGGCTCGGGCACGGAGGTGAACGCCCGCCGCATCCTCGAGGCGAACGGCATCACCTACGACGACATCGACGAGCAGCGGTTGAACTTCAACGAAACCGCGGACGCGCTGCGCGACGGCGACATCGACGCCGGCTTCTGGTCGGTCGGGCCGCCGACCTCGTCGATCATGAACCTCGCCGCGACCCGCGACATCCGCCTCGTGCCGCTGACGGACGAAGAGGTGGCCGCGGGCCAGGAGCAGCACGGCACCTTCGCGGCCTACACGCTCCGCGCCGGCATCTACGAAGGCGTCGAGGCGCCGGTGCCGACCATCGCGGTGCCGAACGTGCTCGTGGTGAATGCGGCCATGGACGAGGAACTGGCCTACCAGATCACCATGAACATGTTCGAGAACGTGGACGAGCTGATCGCGGTGCACCCGGCGGCGAACGACACCACGGTGGAATTCGCCCTCGGCGCGACGCCGATCCCGATGCACCCGGGCGCCCTGCGCTACTACGAGGAGACGGGCGCGGAGATTCCCGACCGTCTGCGCGACTGAGCCGTGCAACGCCGATGGGGGCGGCCGGTTGCGGCCGCCCTTTTCCTTGCCGCCGCGCCCGCCATGGCCGACATGCTGACGGTCGAAGGCGCGGACGGCCACGTTCTGCTGGCGGAACGCGCGCCCGAGGGCGGGGAGTGGTGCCTGCGCTGGAACCATTCGGTCACGGGCGGCGAGGTGGCGGACTGTTTCGTGAACGACGGGGGGCAGATGGTGCTTCGGCGGTCCTACCTGCATGATTTCGCCGCAGGTCTCGGCACGGTCGAGGGGCGCGGCGGCCGGCTCGTCTCGGCGCCGCGCGGCGGCTACTGGATCGAGGGCCTCCGCGAGGCGATCCCCGACAACGCGCTCAGCCTCCGGGTGGGCTCCGAGCGGGTCGATCACCGCCTCGTCACCGGCGGCGCGGCGCACCGACTGTCGCCGCGGGCCGCCGGCGCACGGGTGACGATCCGCCTCGTGCCGGAGGACTGATCGGATGAGCGCCATCCCCGCCGACACGACCCGCCTCGTCGCCCCAGTGGGCGCGCAGCCCCGCGCGGTCGCGGTGGCGGTTTTCCTTGTCGGGATCGCGCTTTCGCTCTTCCAGCTCTACGGGGCGGGAATCGAGCCGCTGGGGCTTTTCTACCAGCGCACGATCCATCTCAGCTTCATCCTGGTGCTCGCCTTCCTGATCTTCCCGGTCACCGGGCCGGACCGCCCGCGCGGCCCGGTAGCGTGGCTGGTCGACGGGGCCTTCCTCGTGGCGGGCGCGCTCGCCGGCGGCTACATCGCCTGGAACCTCGACGCGATCATCAACCGGGCGGGGTTCTGGTCGCAGACCGATATCTGGATGGGCATCCTCGCCACCGTCACCGTGCTGGAAGCGAGCCGGCGCGCGGTGGGCCTGGGCATGACCGTGATCGGGCTCGCCGCGATCCTCTACGCGCTCGCGGGCTCGCGCGGGGAACTGCCCTGGCTCGGCGAGTGGCTGCCCGGCATCCTGGAACATCGCGGCGCCTCGCTCGACCGGCTGGTGGGGCAGCTCTACCTCGGGCAGGAGGGGATCTTCGGCCTGCCGCTCGGCGTGGCGGCGACCTACGTCTTCATCTTCGTGCTCTTCGGGGCGTTTCTAGAGGTCACGGGCGCGGGCAAATTCTTCATCGACCTCGCCTACGCCGCCACGGGGAATCGGCCGGGCGGGCCTGCGAAGGCCGCGGTGGTCGCCTCGGCGGGCATGGGCTCGATCTCGGGCTCGGCCATCGCCAACGTCGTCACGACCGGGGCCTTCACCATCCCGCTGATGAAGCGGCTGGGCTACCGCCCCGCGCAGGCGGGCGGCATCGAGGCGGCGGCGTCCACCGGCGGACAGATCACGCCCCCGCTGATGGGGGCGGGCGCCTTCCTGATCTCGGAATACACCCGGATTCCCTATGTCGAGATCGTGCTGATGTCAATCTTTCCGGCCTTCCTCTATCTCGGCACGGTCTATCTCTTCGTGCACATCGTCGCGATGAAGGCGGGGATGAAGGGAATGCCGCGGGACGAGCTTCCGACCTTCGCCCGGGTCATGGCGGAGGGCTGGCAATTCGTCATCCCGCTTTTCCTGCTGGTCTATCTGCTGCTGAACAACCTTTCGCCCATGCGGGTGGGGTTCTGGGCGATCCTCGCCATACTGGGTGTCGCGGGGCTCCGCGCGGCGCTCGACATCTTCGTGCTCGAGCCGCGGGCGGGACATCCGGCCACGGCCGAGCGGATCCGGACCGCGCTTGGCAACGGGGCGCGCCTGGTGGCGCAGGCGCTGGCGCTGGGCGCGCGGAACGCGGTCGCGGTCTCGGTGGCCTGCGCCGTGGCGGGCATCATCGTCGGCGTCGTCGGGCTCACCGGTCTGGGGCTTAAGTTCTCGTCCATGATGGTGGCCTTCTCGGGCGGGAACATGGTGCTCGCGCTGTTCCTCGTGCTGATCGCGAGCCTCGTGCTGGGCATGGGGCTGCCGGTGACGGCGGCCTACATCGTGCTGATCGTGCTGGTGGGGCCGGCGCTCACGCAAGAGTTCGGCATCCCGCTCATCATCGCGCATCTGGTGGTGTTCTGGTACTCGCAGGACAGCAACGTGACGCCGCCCATCGCGCTTGCGGGGTTCGCGGGCGCGGCCATCGCGGGGGCGAAGCCCATGGCCACCTCCGTTCAGGCGTGGAAGTTCGCAAAGGGCCTCTACCTCATCCCGCTCTTCATGGTCTACAACCCCGAGATGGTGCTGGGCGGGCCGCCTCTGGTCGTGCTCTGGACGGGCGTCACGGCGATCCTCGCGCTGGCCGCCTTCGCCGCTGCCATCGAAGGCTGGCTGTTCGGCCGGATGGACATCTTCTCGCGCGTGGCGGTGATCCCGGCGACGGTGGCGATCTTCTATCCCGACCTCCGCGTCGAGGTTCTGGGCGCCGCGGTCATCCTTGCCGTGCTGTCGTGGAACTGGATGCGGGCGCGCGGCGGCTCGGACGGGCCGGCGCGAACCGACGCGCGCCGCGCCTGATCCCGTGCCCCCCCCCCCTCAGCGCGCGGCGCGAAGCGCGAGGCTGGCCACGCCGGATACCGCGAAGATCAGCGCGGCCACCGTGACGATCGTGGGCCCGGTGGGCGTGTCGAAGGCGAAGGAGGCCTGCAGCCCTCCGAGCGCGGCGGCGACGCCGATCAGCGCGGCGATGGCGGCCATCGTCTCTGGCGTGCGCGCGAAGGGGCGCGCGGCGGCGGCCGGGATGATGAGAAGCGCCGCGATCAGAAGCACGCCCACGACCTTGATCGCCACCGCGACCACGACGGCCAGCGCCACGGTGAGGACAAGCTGTTCGCGTCCAGGCCGGATGCCCGCCGCCCGTGCGAGGTCCGGGTTCAGCGTCGCCGTCAGCAAGGCCTGCCAGCGCCAGCCCATCAGCGCCACCACCAGCGCCGCGCCCGCCCAGATCACCGCGAGGTCGGTGCGGCTGACGGCGAGGATGTCGCCGAAGAGATAGGCCATCAGGTCGATCCGCACCCCGCTGAGGAAGGAGGCCGACACGAGCCCGATCGCCAGGGCGGAATGGGCCAGCACGCCAAGCAGCGTGTCCATGGCGAAGCCGCGCCCGGACAGCGTGGACACCGTGCCTGCCATGGCGAGCGCCATGGCCAGTGCGCCGGCGAAGATCGAGATGTCGAAGGCGAGCGCCAGCGCCACGCCGAGGATCGCGGCATGGGCGGTGGCGTCGCCGAAATAGGCCATGCGCCGCCAGACCACGAAGCAGCCCAGCGGTGCGGCGGCAAGCGCGACACCCACCCCGGCAAGCGCCGCGCGCAGCAGGAAATCGTCGAGCATCAGCCGACCGCCTCTTTCGCGGTCTCGTGCGCGGCCGGCAGGTCGTGGGTGTGGTCGTGCTCGTGGCGGTAGAGGGCGAGCGCGCCCTGGGTCCCGGTACCGAACAGCGCGCGGTATTCCGGGGCGGAGGCGACGGCGTCGGGCCGGCCCTCGCAGCAGACGTGGCGGTTCAGGCAGATCACGCGGTCCGACGCGCTCATCACGACGTGAAGCTCGTGGCTCACCATCAGCACCGCGCAACCCATTTCCTGCCGCACCTCCTCGATCCGGCGGTAGAACGCCGCTTGCCCGGGCTGGTCGAGCCCCGCAGTCGCCTCGTCGAGGATCAGCAGGTCGGGCCGCTCCAGCAACGCGCGGGCCAGAAGCACGCGCTGGAACTGCCCGCCGGAAAGATCGGACATCTGCCGCCCGCCGAGACCGCCGGCGCCCGCGCGCGCCAGCGCCGCGTCCGCCTCGGCCCGGGGCACGCGCCGGGGCAGGTTCAGGAACCGCGTCACCGTCAGCGGCAGCGTCGCGTCGATGTGCAGGCGTTGCGGCACATAGCCGATCCGCAGGCCGGGCGTGCGCGTGACCGTGCCCCCCGCAGCCCCGACCGCGCCGATGAGCGCGCGCAGAAGCGTCGTCTTGCCCGATCCGTTGGGGCCTACCACGGTCACGATCTCGCCCGGCGCGATCGCCAGGCTCACGTCCTTCAACACCGTGTCCCCGCCAAGCCGGACGGTCAGGTCGCGCGTCTCGATCAGGCTCATCCCGCGTGGCCTTCGCGGCAACGCGCACAGACGCCCTCGGCCTCGACGACGGCGCGGTCGACCCGGAACCCGCTGTCGCGCGCGGCGGAAGCGAGCATCCCGGTCGCGCCCTGGGCCTGCGCCTCGGCCACCGTGTTGCAGGCGCGGCAGATCAGGAAGACGGGGCTGTGGGTCTCGCCGGGATGGGCGCAGGCGGTGAAGGCGTTCAGCTTCTCGACGCGGTGGGCGAATCCGTGCCGCACGAGGAAATCGAGCGCGCGATAGGCGACGGGCGGCTGCGCGCCGAGTCCTTCCTCGCGAAGCACGTCGAGGATCTCGTAGGCGCCCATGGCGCGGTGCTGCGCGAGCAGCAGCTCGAGCACGCGCTGGCGCACCGGGGTGAACTGCAGCCCGTTCTCGGCGCAATAGCCTTCCGCGGCGGCGACGGCGCTTTCGATACAGCTTGCGTGGTTGTGGTGCTCGAATCCGATGAGGGACATGCGGCTCTCGTTTCAGGGCTTGCGATGTTATAATATACCAATTATCAGCTAGGCGATATGTTACACAATCACAAGGGGCCTTCCGATGTTCAAGCGTCTTCTCGCCGCCGCCGCGCTCGGCGCCGCGTCCTCTCCTGCTGCGCTGGCAGAGCCGCCGCGCGTCGCCGCCGACATCGCGCCGGTGCATTCGCTGGTCGCGCAGGTGATGCAGGGCGTCGGCACGCCGTCGCTGCTGATGCCTGCGGGCGCGTCGCCGCACGCTTACGCGCTGCGCCCGTCCGAGGCGCGGGCCTTGTCCGAGGCCGAGCTGGTGGTCTGGATCGGCGAGGACCTGTCGCCGCAGCTCGGGCGCGCGGTCGGGACGCTGGCCGAGGGCGCAGTGGTGCTGGAACTTCTCGAGGCCGAGGAGACACGGACGCTTCCCTTCCGCCAGACGGTGCTCCTTGGCGGCAAGCCGGTTGACGGAGAGCATGACCACGACGCGCACGGCCACGACGATCATGCACACGAGGACCATGGCCACGAGGAGCATGCACACGAGGACCATGGCCATGATGACCATGCCCATGACGAGCAGGCTCATGACGATCATGCGGGGGCGCACGATCACGCCCATGACGGGACGGACCCCCACGCCTGGCTCGACCCTGAGAACGCGAAGGCCTGGCTCGGCCTGATCGCGGACGCGCTCGCCGACGCGGATCCGGCCAATGCGGAGGCCTATGCCGCCAACGCCGACGCGGGCCGTGAGGCGATCGACGCCGCCGTTTCGGACATCGAGAAGACGCTCGCGCCGGTGAGGGACCGCACCTTCGTGGTGTTCCACGACGCCTACCAGTATTTCGAGGATCGCTTCGACCTGAACGCGGCGGGGGCCATCGCCCTTGCTGATGCGACCGATCCCGGGCCGGCACGACTGTCCGCGCTGCGCCGGGCGATCGCGGAGCGCGGCGTGTCCTGCGTTCTCGCGGAACCCCAGTTCGACCCGGGCCTCGTGGCGGCGGTCGCCTCGGAAAGCGAACTCGACACCGCGGTGATCGACCCGCTCGGCGTGGCGCTGGAGCCCGGCCCGGCGTTCTACCCCGCGCTGTTGCGCGGCATGGCGGCCAGCATGGCGGAGTGCCTCTAGGCGCCGCTCGCGCGGGCCGGATCGATCGGCCTGCGCCATTCTCCGATTTTATGGCGACAAAAAAAATCAGGATTGACTCGGCAAAGTGAAACGCTCAGGATTTCGGGGAGAGGGCCGCGCGGGCCCGCCCGTCACGTCAGAGTGGAGGATCTGCCATGCAGGAAAGGACCGAACCCCAGCCCCGGCAGGCGTCCCGACAGCCACTGCCCGGCTGGCACGAGGTGGTCCAGCAGGCGCTTGACGGCGCGCTGCCCGGCGAGCCGGATCTCGAAACCGTCCTCGAGCGCATAGAACGGGCGGCGCGATGAGGGGCGGTGCCCCCGTGGCGCGGCTCGACGAGCTCGGCGCGGGCGAGGCGCGGGTCGTGCAGGCGTTCCGCCACTGGTGCGACGGTCCGCAGGGGCTCGCCACGTTCGGCCCGGCACTCAAGGCGCGGTTCGGCCCGCGCCGCGCGGCTGCGGCGCTTTCGGGTCTCGATACCTGTTGCCGCATCGTCACGGGCCACGCGCGCCGGCCACTCGCGCGCCATTCTGCGAACTGCCCCTGCGTGGGCGGGGACGAGGCCGCCTTCGCGCGGCTCTGCGCCTCGGCCGCCGCGGGCGAGCGCGAGGACGCGATGCTGATCGCCTGCCTGCTCGTGCGCGCCGACATGGCGGGCGCGCTGGCCGCCGCGGCCGAGGTCGCTGGGCTGGCCCTTGCCGTCTGCAACACGACCCCGGAGGAGGCGACCGGCCGACCCGACGCCCGGCCGCGCAGGGCGGCCGGGGCGCGCTGGCACTAGCGTTCGCCGATCCGCGTGAACGCCTCGCGGAGCGCCCCGCTCCATGCCGCGCTCAGGGCCGCGAAAGCCTCGTCGCTGGGCTCGATGCGGCGTTCCTCGGCCACCGCGAAGGTATCGCGCTCGATCACCACGAGATCGAGCGGCATCCCCACGCTGAGATTGGACCGCAGGGTGGAGTCCATCGACAAAAGCACCGCCTTGCGCGCGTCGGCAAGCGACATGTCCGCGGTGACCACGCGGTCGAGGATCGGCTTGCCGTATTTGTGCTCTCCGATCTGCAGGTAGGGCGTGTCCTCCGTGGCCTCGATGAAGTTTCCCTCGGGATAGACGAGGAACATCCGCATCGGGCCGCCCTGGCGCTGGCCCGCCACGATGAGCGAGGCCGAGGCGCTTTGATGCATGCGGTCCATGCGCTGGGTCGTCTCGACCATCACCTGCGAGAGCATCTCGCCGGCGATGCCGGCGACGTCCAGCATCGTCGGCGCCCGCAGGATCGAGCGCGCCTCGCAGGCCTCGGGGTCGTTCGCCGCCTCGGCGAGACGCGCCAGCGTGGTCTGGGTGACCGACAGGTTGCCCGCCGTCATGATGGCGATCACGCGCTCGCCGGGACGCTCGAAGGTGAACATCTTGCGGTAGGTGGCGATGTTGTCGAGGCCCGCGTTGGTGCGGGTGTCCGACAGCAGCACCATGCCCGCCTTCAACAGCAAGCCCACGCAATAGGTCATGGACCGTTCCCCTTCGATTGGCGCGAACGATAGGGCGCGCCGGCGCGGCCCGCAACGGGGTTACTGCTGCGCGTCCTCGACCGCGACCCGCACCTCGAGTTCTTCCTTCGCATCGCCGCGCACCACGCCGCGGATCGGCGCGGCCTCGGCCGCGTCCCGCCCCGAGCCGAGGCGCACGTAATGCCCGTCCGGGCAGCACCGGTTGGCCGGGTCGAAGCCCACCCAACCGAGGCCTGCGACATGAAGCTCGGCCCAGGCATGGCTCGCCTCGTTGGGGGTGCCGTCGGCGCTGGCGAAGAGATATCCGGTGACGTAGCGCGCGGGGATCCCCGCGAACTGCGCCACGGAGATCAGCGCCTGCGCGTGATCCTGGCAAACGCCCGCGCCTTGCGCGAGCGCCTCTGCAGGGGTGGTGTGGGCCGAGGTTTCGCCGGGGCGGTAGGCGATCGCGTCGGCCACCGCCGCCGCGAGAGCATGCGCCCGTTCGAGCGCCGGGGCGCCGTCTAGGCCCGCAAGCGCGGCGCGCGACAGCTCGGCCAGCGCGCGGTCGGGCTGCGTGCGCCGCGTGGGCCGGGTATAGGCCAGGGGCGGCACCGCCTCGCGGTGGCCGCGCAGGACGCCGGCGGTGTCGCGGGTCTCGACCGTGCCCAGGATCGCCACCGCGACCTCGTTGATCGGGCCGCGCACACTCATCGTGCGGATGCTGTTGCCCGCCCCGTCGCGGAAGGGCGCGCCCCAGGTCGCGCCCTCGACCTCCACCGACCAGTCGACGACGCGCTGGCCGTCGGTGTCGACGGGGGTGAGGTTGTGGCTCTGGACCGCGCCGCGCACGGGCTGTGCAAAGCGGTAGCGGGTCAGATGGGAAATCCGGATCCTCATCGCGCCTCCCCGGTCAGGTAGACGTCGTGCACGGCCTGGGCGAGCGAGGCGGTCTCGCCGATGAAGCGGGTGAGGAACTCGTGCAGCCCCTCGTCGAAGATCTCTTCGACCTGCGCCTCGGCGAGCCCCGCGAGAAGCGCGCGCGCGCGCGCCTGCGCCATGGTGGAGCGCCCGTAGCCGCGCGAAAGCGCCTCCAGGTGCTCTGCCGCCATCCCGGCGCAGGTCAGCAGCGAGCGCGGCAGGGCGCGGTTCAGGATCAGGAAATGGGCGATGCGCGTGGCCGAAAGCTCTCCGCCATAGGCCCAGTTGTAGGCGCGGTGCGCCGACATCGCGCGCAGCAGCGTGGTCCACTGGTAGTTGTCGAGACCCGAGCCGACATAGGTGACGCTGGGCAGCAGCACGTAATACTTCACGTCCAGCAGCCGCGCCGTGTTGTCGGCGCGCTCGATCGCGTAGCCGAGGTTGAGGAAATGGTAGCCGTCGTCGCGCAGCTGCGTGGCGTCGATCGCACCGCGGATCAGCGCCGTGGTCCGCGTCACCCAGTCGGTGAGTTCGGGCAGGGGCAGCTTGGAGCGTTCGGTCCGGGTCATCTCCCGGAACTCCTGGAAGCCGGTGTTGATCGCGTCCCAGACCTGGCTGGTGAGCGCGGTGCGCACGATGCGCGCGTTCTCGCGGGCCGAGGCGAGGCAGGCGCCCACAGAGGACGGGTTGTCGAGGTCGAAGAAGAGGAAGGTCTCGACGTTGCGCTGCACCGGATCGCCGTATTTCTCGGAAAAGCGCTGCGCGACGCCCTTGGCCTGGAGGATGGCCTCCCATTCGTTGCGCAACCCGCCGTCGGTGTTGGGCAGGAGCGCGTTGCGGAAGCCCACGTCCAGAAGCCGCGCGGTCGTCTCGGCGCGCTCGAGGTAGCGTGCGATCCAGAAGAGGTTGGCGGCGGTGCGGCTCAGCATCGGCTCATTCCGCGATCACCCACGTGTCCTTGACGCCGCCGCCCTGGCTGGAATTCACCACGAGGGACCCGTCGGCGAGCGCGACCCGGGTCAGGCCGCCCGGCACCAGCTCCACGGTTTCGCCCACGAGGCAGAACGGCCGCAGGTCGACATGCCGGGGCGCGACGCCCTCGTCCACGAAGGTGGGACAGGTCGAGAGCGAAAGCGTCGGCTGCGCGATGTAGTTCGCCGGCGCCTCGCGCAGTTTCGCGGCGAAGGTCGCGCGCGTGGCCGCGTCGGCCTTGGGGCCGATGAGCATCCCGTAGCCGCCCGAGCCGTGCACCTCCTTGACCACGAGTTCGTCCAGCCGGTCGAGCACGTAGGCCAGGCTGTCGGGCTCGCCGCAGCGCCAGGTGGGCACGTTCTCCAGAAGCGGCGCCTCTCCGAGATAGAAGCGGATCATCTCGGGCACGTAGCAATAGACCGCCTTGTCGTCGGCGACGCCCGCGCCCGGCGCCGAGCAGATCGCCACCCCGCCCGAGCGGTAGACGTTCATGAGGCCGGGAACGCCCAGCGCGCTGTCGTGGCGGAAGCAGAGCGGATCGAGGAACGCGTCGTCGATGCGCCGGTAGATCACGTCGACCCGCTGCGGCCCCTCGGTGGTGCGCATCCAGACATGGTCGCCCTCGACGAAGAGGTCCTGTCCTTCCACGAGTTCCACGCCCATCAGGTCGGCGAGGAAGCTGTGCTCGTAATAGGCGGAGTTGTAGGGGCCGGGCGTGAGCACGACGATGCGGGGATCGCCCGGACATCTTGCGGGCGCGGTCGAGGCCAGCGTGCGCTTGAGCAGCCGCGCATACCCGTCCACCGGCGCGATCCGCATCTGCTGGAAAAGCTGCGGGAACATGCGCATCATGATCTCGCGGTTCTCCAGCATGTAGGAAACGCCCGAGGGCGTGCGGCAATTGTCCTCGAGCACGTAGAACTGGTCGGGGCCAGTGCGCACGAGGTCGATCCCGACGATGTGGCTGTAGACGCCGAGCGGAGGCCGCACGCCGGCCGCCGCGATCTCGTAGGCCTCGTTTCCATAGACCAGCCGGGCCGGGATGCGCCCCGCGCGCACGATCTCGCCCCGGTCGTATATGTCCGACAGGAACGCGTTCAGCGCCCGGGCCCGCTGCTTGATGCCGCGTTCGAGCCGCCGCCATTCCGTGGCCGTGAACACGCGCGGGAACATGTCGAAGGGAATGAGGCGATCGGGATCGCCGCCCTCGCCGTAGACCGCGAAGGTGATGCCGAAGCGGCGAAAGAGCGCCTCTGCCTCGACTTGCTTGAGATGCCGCAGCTCGCCCGGCATCTCGCGGTGCCACGCTTCCAGCGCGCGGTAGGGCTGCCGGGGCGCGCCTGCCTGGTACATCTCGTTGAAGAAGTTCGCGTCCATCCGACTCCGTCCGTTCCGTCGCCTTCATCAGATGGCGCGCCCGCCGCCGGGGAAACGGCGCAGCACGCCGAAAAGCCGATACGCGCTGGATGCCGCGGCAATCGAAGGCACGATGCCCACTTGTTGGGCGCCTCGTCAACGAGACCGGGGGTTGGGCGCCGGCCGAGAGTGTCTATTGTGGCGCGAAATGCCAGACCGGAGCGTCCGACCCGACCCATGACCTCGACCTTCGACGCGCGCCTTGCCGACCTGATTTCCGCCATCTATCCCGAGGCGGACGGAGCCGCCCTCGCGGCGGAAATTCGCGACGCGTTCTGGCCCGACGACCGGCCGAGGCGGCGCCGCGCGCGCGTGCCGTCCAACAACTTCTGGTCGGAACGCGACGCGCTCGTCATCACCTACGGCAATTCCATCGTGGACGGGGTGCACAAGCCGCTCGACCTCTTGCAGGATTTCCTGCACCGCAACCTGAAGGGCACCGTGGACGGGGTGCACATCCTGCCCTTCTTTCCCTTCACCTCCGACGACGGCTTCGCGGTGACGGATTATCGCGCCGTGAACCGCGCGCTGGGCGACTGGTCCGATATCCGGCGCATCGCCGGCGACTTCAAGCTGATGTCGGATCTCGTCCTGAACCACGTCTCGAGCCAGGGGCCCTGGTTCACGGCCTATCTTCAGGGGCACGCGCCCTACGACCGCTTCTTCCTCGAGGCGGACCCGGAGGCGGATCTTTCGATGGTGGTGCGCCCGCGCACGCATCCGCTCCTGCGCCGGGTCGAGACGGCGAACGGGCCGCGCCATGTCTGGTGCACCTTCAGCCACGACCAGGTCGACCTCGATTTCGGCAACCCCGAGGTTCTGCTGGAGTTCCTGCGGATCATGCGGCTGCATATCGACCAGGGCGTGCGCATCCTTCGCCTGGACGCGGTGGCCTTCCTCTGGAAGGAGATCGGCACCCCCTGCATCCACCTGCCGCAGACCCATGCGATCGTGCGCCTGATGCGGCTTCTCTGCGATTACGCGGTGGAGCCGATCATCCTTCTTACGGAAACGAACGTGCCGAAGGCGGAGAATCTCTCCTATTTCGGAAACCGCAACGAGGCGCACGCGGTCTACAACTTCTCGCTGCCTCCCCTTCTGCTGCATGCGCTCCAGTCGGGCACCGCGCGCTGGCTCATCCGCTGGCAGGCGACGATGCCGCCCGCGCAGATGGGCTGCGCCTACCTCAACTTCTCGGCCAGCCATGACGGGATCGGCATGCGCCCGGCCGAAGGCGTCCTGCCCGCCGAGGAGATCGCGCGCATGACCGCCTGCGCGAAGGGGCAGGGCGGGCTCGTGTCGATGCGGACGATGCCGGACGGCTCCCAGCAGCCCTACGAGCTCAACGTCACCTTCTTCGACGCGCTGGGCGCCACCTTCGACGGCGAGACGGGGCATCACGTCGAACGCTTCCTCGCCTCGCAGACCATCGTGATGGCGATGGAAGGCATTCCGGCCTTCTACATCCACGCGCTGCTGGCCACCGGCAACGATCACGCGGGTGTCGAAAAGACCGGCATCGCGCGGGCGATCAACCGTCACCGCTGGCACTATCCCGACCTTCAGGCGCGGCTGAAGGATCCCTCCTCCGTGCAGGCGCGCGTGCTGGGCGAGCTCAAGCGGCGCATGGCCCTGCGCGCCCGCCAGCCGGCCTTCCACCCCAACGCCACGCAGTTCACGCTTCAGCTCGACGAGCGCGTCTTCGGCCTCTGGCGGCAAAGCCTCGATCGCGCGCAGTCCGTCTTCGCGCTGCACAACGTGAGCGCGCAGGAGGTCGAGATCGATCCGACGGCCGTCAACCTGATCGAGGGCGACGCCTGGCGCGACCTGCTGTCGGGCGACCCCGTGGCACCGGTGGGCGACGCCATCAGGCTTCGGCCCTACCAGTGCCGGTGGATCTCGAACCGGGGCTGAGGCCCGGGCGCGCGGCGGTCACCGCGCGAGCGCGCCCGCGGTCTCGAAATACACCTCAGAGATGCTGCGCACCTCGGCCTCGTCGTAGTCTTCCGAGGCGAGGTGGAGGTCCTCGAGCGTGACGGCCAGCGCCGAGAAGTCCTCGTTCATCTTCGCCAGCGCCGCCTCGATCGTGTAGGTGTACTGGTGGATCTCCTCCATGTCGGCCTCGGAAAGGTCGTCGCGGTCGAGCAACGCCCGTACCTTCTCGTTATATTCGACGAAGTTGGTGACCGCCTCCTCGATCGTCTCCGAGGATTCGGCGGCGTAGTGATCGATCTCGTCCGAGGCGAGGGCGGGCGCGGCAGCGAGCGCCAGAGCGGCGGCGGCGAAACCTCCAAAACGGGTCATGGTCTGGTCCTTTCCTTCATGTGGACGGGCCGGCACGGCCGCCGGCCCGGTTGCGGGGTCCTGTCGCCAGCGAGGGGCCGTTCACCGTCGAGGCACGCTCTTTTCGTTCGCAGTTTCTCGCCCGGGGAAGAGCCCGGCCCGCGGGCCGTTCGGGCTCCGTGCGACCCTGCCGGTTCCTTGTGTGGGAGCGAATCGACCGCGTGCATCTGGCTGTGCCCTATAACTGACAATTTTAGTCAGTAATCGTGGCGCGGCGGCGCTGTCAATATCCGAGACGCCTCCGGACCGGGCTCGTCGCCGGCGCCACCGGTGCGCTTTCGGGACGCGGGCGCATTGTGCGAAGGGCGGTGGCCGCCGGGGCGTTGTTCCGGGCGCGGTCGCGCCGGGCACCCCGGTCGGCGACGGCCAGGAAGGCGCCGCTCAGTGGTCGGCGAGCCGAAAGTCGACGCCGCGCATAACCGCAAGAAACGTCGGGGACCGTGTCGGAAGCCCGGGCGCGATCGGGGCCGATCACTCCTGCTGGATCGAGTCCAGGTAGTAGACCAGCGACAGAAGCCGGCCGCGGGTGATCGCCTGCGCGACCTCGGCGCTCATGCCGGGGAACTGCGCCATCGCCACGCTTTCGGAGGCACTCATGTAGCGGTCGCCCCAGACGGGCATCTCGCTGCCATGGGCCCTGAGGTCGTTCCGACCGTCGATGGTCAGAAGCGTCTCTCGGAACGGGAAGCGCCCCCCGGCCTGTGCGGCAAGCCGGGTCAGATCGGGCGTCGTGATGTCGATGAGCTGCGCGATCGGACCGTCGCCCTTGCCCGTTGCGCCGTGGCAGCCGGCGCAGGCCACCACGTACTCCTTGCGTCCCAATTCGGTCTCGCCTGATGACGTATCCTGCGCCTGCGCTGGGGCTGCTGCGAGGCAGGCGGCGATCGCCAGAAGCACCAGATCCTTCATACCCCTATCCCCCCTGCTCGCGCGCGCCGCCGGGCCTGACCCCGGGCGGCCTGTCCAGATTGACGCGGATGCGCGGCGGTTCATTGATCACTGTCAACGCCACGCGACCGCCCGCCTTGTCGCGACGTTTCGCGGCGGTCTCATGCGATGTCGGCCAGATCTTCCTCGACCGCCCGCAGCATGTCGGAAAGGAGCTCCGGGTCGGCCGAGTTCACGCGCGACCAGGTCGGGATGAACGGCGTTTCGAACGGGTTCTCGAGAAAGACCTGGCCTGCGCGCATGATGTTCTCGGCGAAAAGCTCGATGGACTGCTCTTCCTTGTGGCGGTCGATCGAGAGCCCGTTCATCGCGGCATCGTTGTAGTAGCTCTCCAGCATGTCGAGCGCGGCGCGGTAATAGACGGCCTTGAGCGTGCGGAAGGTGTTCTGGGTGAACACCGTCCCGTCCGCGGCGAGCTTGCGGACGATCGCCTTGCAGATGTCGGTGGACATCCGGTTGAGCCCGGTGGCCGCGTCGTCCGGCGACAGGTCCTGGTGCTTGTGGTCGTAGGCGTCGGCGATCTCGACCTGGCAGACAGCCTTGGGGGCGAGGTTGCGCCACGCCTCGGACAGCACGCCGATCTCCAGCCCCCAGTCCGAGGGAATGCGCAGATCCGGCAGCATCACGCTGCGCATGGCGAACTCGCCCGAGAGCGGGTAGCGGAAGGAGCGCAGGTAATCGATGTAGTCGCGGTCGCCGATCACCTTGCGCAGCGCCACGAGAAGGGGGCTGACCAGCAGCCGCGTCACCCGTCCGTTGATCCGCCCCTCGCCGATCCGGGGATAGAACCCCTTGGAAAGCTGGTAGGGAAAGTTCGGGTTGACCAGCGGATAGACGAGCCGCGTCAGCATGTGGCGCGAGTAGGTGGTGATGTCGCAGTCGTGGATCGCCATCACCGCCGTGTCGCGCCGCGCCAGCACGTAGCCGAGGCAGGTCCAGACATTCTTTCCCTTGCCGGGCTCGGAGGGGTAGAGGCCGTGCGCCTTCAGCCTTTCGCCCAGCGCGCGCTGCCGCGGGCTGTCGTTCCAGATCACGACGTGATCCTGCGGCAGACGTGCGAAGAACTCGATGGCGTGGGCGTATTGCGCGGCGTCGGCCTGGTCGAGCCCGATGACGATGCGGTGCAGGTAGGGAACCTGGGCCAGCTCGTCGAGGATGCCGGAAAGCGCCGGGCCCTCGATCTCGGAATAGAGCGAGGGCAGAACCAGCGTCACGGGGCGGTCGCGCGCGAAGGTGGCGACGGCATGGGACAGCGTGTCCGGGTTCACGGACCGCAGGTCGTGCAGGGTGGCGACCTGTCCGTTCTGGTGGAAATCCGCCATCTCTCCCTCCGCCTCAGATCCGATACCCGAGACGCGAGAGTAGCGCCTCCAGCCCCTCGGCCCAACCGTCCGGTCCCGGCTTCGCCGTCCGGGTGATGCGCCCCTGCCGCTCTCCGGCCAGCTCCGGCAGCGGGGCATGATGCGGGTTCGCGACGACGATGCCGTGATCGGCGGTCTCCAGCATCTCGACGTCGTTCGGCGCATCGCCGAGGGCCACGGTGACGCGGGCCCCGAGACGCGCGGCGATCCCGGCCATCCGGCCGGCCTTCGTGCCGCCCGCCGACAGCGTGAGAAAGCGCCCGCCCTCCTGCGCCGCGACGCCCCGCGCGGCAAGGGCGTCGATGAAGGTGCGGCGCTGCGGCTCCGGCCCCGTCCAGAGCCCCGGCTCGGTGTGGGTGCGGGCGCGGGCGCGGGCGGCCGCATCAGAGGGCAGGCCCGTGCAGGCCGCGACCTCGGCCACGCTCATCTCGGCAAAGCCCCGGAAGCCCGCGTGCAGGTCCGGTGGCAGGCTGGCGAGCGCGGCAAGGAGGCGATCGCGGGCGGTGGTATCCTCGGGCGGCTCCGCTCCGGGGCCCAGCACCCCGGCGCCGTTCTCGAAAATCGCGGGCGAGGCCGCGAGCCCCAGCGCCCGGCGAAGCGGCGCGATCTCGGCGGCCGTCTTCGAACTGGCGATCACCACCGGGATGCCGGCCCGCGAAAGCCGCCAGAGCAAGGGCCGCGCGGGGCCGGCATCATAGCTTTCGTGGTCTAGAAGCGTGCCGTCGAGATCGGTGAAGATGGCCAGCCCGTCCATGCGCCTTTCCCTCGTCTTTGGCCGTCTATGCCACGAACGCGCCGGGGGGACGAGCGGCGCTTGACAAGCCCAACTGTTTTCGTCAGCTATAAGGGAACGAGGTCAGTCGGCAGATCGGTCGGTTGAGTCGCCCGGGCGCCCCACGGGGCGCGGATCCCGCACCTTGCGCGAGATCAAGGCGCGGCCGGGCAGGCGCGCCAAAGGTCGTCCGAGGAGTAGGCCCGGCCACGGCGCAGGAGGAGCGTACATGATCGTCTGCCATTGCATGGCCATCAGCGAGGACGAGATCCGCAAGGCGGTGGACTGGATGCGCGCCTCAGATCCCGAAACGCTCATCACGCCCGGCAAGGTTTACCGGGCGCTCGGCAAGAAGGCCGATTGCGGCGGATGCCTGCCACTTTTCGTGGACGCGATGCGGCGATGCGAAAGCTTGAAAGTTCCGGCCGAGCTTAGCAATCTGCGATCGCAACCCACGGAAGGAGACAGGCGTGAAGGGCGACGAGAAGGTCATCGAGTATCTTAACAAGGCGCTGCGCAGCGAGTTGACCGCGGTCAGCCAGTACTGGCTGCATTACCGGCTTCAGGATGATTGGGGATTCGGGCGGATCGCCAGGAAATCCCGCGAGGAAAGCATCGAGGAGATGCATCACGCCGATCGCCTGATCGAGCGCATCATCTTCCTTGAGGGGCACCCGAACCTTCAGAAGCTCGACCCGCTTCGCATCGGCCAGACCCTTCGCGACACGCTCGAATGCGATCTTGCGGCCGAACACGAGGCGCGGACGCTCTACATCGAGGCGCGGGAGCACTGCGAAAGCGTCGGCGACTACGTGACGAAGGACCTCTTCGAGACCCTCATCGCGGACGAGGAGGGGCACATCGACTTCCTCGAAACGCAGCTCGACCTCTTTGAGAAGCTCGGAGAAGAGCGTTACGGCCTGCTCAACGCGGTACCGGCCGACGAGGCGGAGTGACGTTGTCGCGCGGTTACGCGTGACCGGCCCGGGTGGCCGGTGGTAAACGCGAGGCGACTCGCATCAACCCGGGACCGACATGACTGCCAGCGACGACAACAGCGGCGGCGGGGCCGAACGGCTTCGTTTCGACGACGATCCGGGCTCTCGCCGCTCGAAATGGCTGGCGGCGCTCCTGGTCGTCGCGCTCGTGGCGTGGATGGGCAGCGGCTACCTGCTGCCCGGTTCCAGCGGCGACGAGGCGGCCGCGCCCGGGCGCGACGCCGCGCCCGAGGCGGTCAGCGTGGCGGTGCGCGCGTCACGCGCGGAGTCCGTGACCACGGTCTTCGTGGCCGAAGGCGAGGGCGTGCCCGAGCGCGATACGCAGGTGCGTGCCGAAACCTCCGGCAGCGTGGCGGAGGTGCCGGTGCGCAAGGGCGCGGACGTTCGCGCCGGCGACGTGATCGCGCGCATCGCCCCCGCGCAGCGCGAAGCCGATCTGGCCCGCGCGGAAGAGGAACTCGCCCGCGCGCGGCGGGACTACGAGAATGCCGAGACGCTACTGGAGCGTGGCGTCGCGACCGTGGACCGGGTCGCGGAAACCCGCGCCGCGCTCGCCGCCGCCGAGGCGCAACTCGCCTCCGCGCGGGAGGCGCTGCGCGACACGGCGATCCGCGCGCCCTTCGACGGGCGGCTCGAGGCGCTGACGGTCGAGAGCGGGGAATTCGTGCAGGCCGGCGGGGCGGTGGCGCGCGTCGTCGATCTGGACCCGCTCACCGTCACCGTTCGCGTGCCCCAGCAGATCCTCGCGGGCGTGCAGACGGACCAGGCGGCCGAGGTCCGGTTCATCACGGGCGAGACGCGGCCCGGCACGGTCAGCTTCGTCGCCGCGGCGGCCGACGCCGAGACCCGCACCTTCGCAGCCGAGATCGAGGTGGAAAACGCCGATGGCGCGATCCCCGCGGGGCTGAGCGCGCGCGTCCGCGTTCCCACGGGCGAGGTGGAGGCGCATTTCCTGTCCCCTGCGATCCTGTCGCTCGATCCCGATGGCCGGCTCGGGGTCAAGGTCGTCGAGGAGGACGATCGCGTCGCCTTCCATCCGGTCGAGATCGTCCGCGCCGAGACGGACGGTGTCTGGGTCTCGGGACTGCCCGCCGAGGCGCGGATCATCACCGTGGGGCAGGGCTTCGTGAACGCGGGCGAAAAGGTCGCGCCACGGCCCGAATCCGAGGCCGCGGTCTCCCGCGCGCCCGAGGACGTGCGCCCCGCCATGGCCGGGGACGACACGGAATGAGCGTGATCGACGCCGCCTTCGCCCGCACGCGGGTCGTGGTCATGACGCTCGTGTTCCTGCTGGCCTTCGGAACGGTCGCCTATGTCCAGATCCCCAAGGAAAGCGCACCGGAGGTGCCGATCCCGGTGGTCTACGTCGTCACCACGCTGGAGGGGATCGCGCCGCAGGATTCCGAACGCCTGCTCGTCCGCCCGCTCGAGACGGAACTCGCCTCCATCGACGGGGTGAAGGAGATGCAGGCCAGCGCGGGCGAGGGCTATGCCTCGGTCACGATGGAGTTCGACCCGGGCTTCGACAGCGGCGAGGCGCTCGACGAGGTCCGCGAGGCGGTGGACCGCGCCAAGGCCGACCTGCCCTCCGACGCCACGGAGCCCTCGGTCAACGAGGTCAACACGGCGCTCTTCCCGATCCTGACGGTGATCCTCTCGGGGCCGGTTCCCGAACGTACCCTCAACGAGCTGGCGGAGCGCCTGCAGGACCGCATCGAGGCGCTGCCGGGCGTGCTCGAGGTGGATGTGGGCGGCGCGCGCGACGAGCTTCTCGAGGTCGAGATCGATCCGACCGTCTTCGAGACCTACAACATTTCCTTCGACGAGCTCATCGGCCAGATCCAGCGCAACAACCGCCTGGTCGCCGCGGGCGCGATCGAGACCGGGGCGGGGCGCATCGTGCTCAAGGTGCCGGGCCTCGTGGAGAACGTCCAGGACGTGATGGACCTGCCCGTGAAGGTGCGCGGCGACACCGTCGTGACCTTCGCCGACGTGGCCACGATCCGCCGCAGCTTCGAGGATCCGACGAGCTTCGCGCGGATCGACGGGCAGCCGGCCCTTGCGCTCGAGGTGAAGAAGCGCGTGGGCGCCAACATCATCGAGACGGTGGAGGACGTGAAGACCGCCGTGGCGGAGGCCCGCGCGGGTTGGCCCGACTCGCTGCGCGTGGATTACCGGCAGGACCAGTCCGAGCAGGTGCGCGAGGTGCTGGGCGACCTGCAGGCCAACGTCATCACGGCCGTGATCCTTGTCATGGTGGTGGTGGTGTGGGCGCTGGGGCTGCGGTCGGCGCTTCTGGTGGGGCTGGCGATACCGGGCGCGTTCCTCACCGGCGTCGGCGTGCTCTGGGCGATGGGCTACACGATGAACATCGTGGTCCTGTTCTCGCTGATTCTCGTCGTGGGGATGCTGGTGGACGGCGCCATCGTGACCACCGAACTCGCGGACCGGAAGCTTCAGGAAGGGCTTGCCCCGCCCGAGGCCTACGCCTTCGCCGCCAAGCGCATGGCCTGGCCCGTGATCGCCTCGGCGATCACCACGCTCAGCGTGTTCTTCCCGCTCCTGTTCTGGACGGGCACGGTGGGCGAATTCATGAAATACCTGCCGATCACCGTGATCCTGACGCTCACGGCATCGCTCGCGATGGCGCTGATCTTCATCCCGGTCCTCGGCGGGCTGATCGGGCGGGTGCAGCCGCAGACCGCCTCCGAGAAGGCCGCGCTGGAGGCGGCCGAACGCGGCGACCCGCGCCGCGCGGGCGGCTGGACGGGGCGCTATGCCCGCTTCGTGGAGCGGGCGGTGCTGCGGCCGGGCACGACGCTGGGCTTCGCGCTCGCGGTGCTGCTGGGCGCCTTCGCGCTCTACGGCGAGTTCGGACGGGGCATCAGCTTCTTTCCCTCGCCCGAGCCGGATTTCATGCAGGTCACCGTGCGCGCCCGCGACAATTTCTCGATCCACGAGCAGGACGCGCTGGTGCGCGAAGCGGAGCGGCGGCTCGTGTCCCGCGACGAGATCGCCTCGGTCTATGCCCGCACCGGCGGCGGGCAGCGCGACGACGAGGAGGTGATCGGCACGATTCAGCTCGAGCTTGCCGAGTGGGACACCCGCCGCCCCGCGGCGGAGATCGGCACCGACATCCGCGCCGAGATGGCCGAGATCCCCGGCATCGCCGTGCAGGTCCAGACGCAGGAGCAGGGCCCGAGCCAGGGCAAGCCGGTGCAGCTGGAGCTGCGCGTGGCCGATCCCGAGACGCAGGCGCGGGCCGTCGAGACGGTGCTGGCCGAGATGGCGCGGATCGGCGGCTTCACCGACATCTCCGACTCGCGCCCGCTGCCGGGTGTCGAATGGGCGCTGCGCGTGGACCGCAGCGAGGCCGCGCGTTTCGGCGCGGACGTGACGCTGCTCGGACAGGCCGTGCAGCTTCTGACGCGCGGCATCACCGTGGCCGACTACCGCCCCGACTACGCCGACGGATCAGTGGACATCCGCGTGCGGTTTCCCGCCTCGGCCCGCAGCCTCGAGGAGTTGCGCGGCCTGCGCGTGCCGACCTCGTCCGGGCTCGTGCCCATCGGCAATTTCGTGAGCTTCGATCCGGTCCCGCGCACCGGCACGATCAAGCGCGTGGACCGAAACCGCGTCGTCACCGTCGAGGCGGACGTGGCGCCGGGACTACTGGTCAACGACCAGATCACCGCGCTGCGCTCGGCGCTTGAGGGCGCGGATCTGCCGCCCTCGGTCACCTGGTCCTTCGGCGGCGAGGCCGAGGAGCAGCAGGACGCCATGCAATTCCTCAGCATCGCCTTCGCGGTCGCCATCGCGCTGATGTTCACGGTGCTGGTGACGCAGTTCAACAGCTTCTACCAGGCCTTCGTGGTGATGTCGGCGATCGTCTTCTCGGTGGCCGGTGTGCTTCTGGGGCTCGTCGTCACCGGACGGCCCTTCGGCGTGGTGATGGGCGGCATCGGGGTCATCGCGCTGGCCGGCATCGTCGTGAACAACAACATTGTCCTCATCGACACCTACAACGACCTGAAACGGGCGGGGCAGAGCCCGCTCGAGGCGGCGCTGCGCGCGGGCGCGCAACGTCTCCGCCCCGTCGTGCTGACCTCGGTGACCACCGCGCTCGGCCTGATGCCGATGGTGATCGGGCTCAAGATCGATTTCTTCGGCCGCGAGATCGTCTACGGCGCGCCCTCCACCCAGTGGTGGACGGAGTTGAGCGCGGCGGTGGCGGGGGGCCTGACGGTGGCCACGGTGCTGACGCTGGTGCTGACGCCGGCCATGCTGATCCTCGGCGAGCCGCGCGAGAAGCGGGCGGTGGCCTCGTCCGGCGCCCCGTCGCCCGCGTGAACCGGCGCCGCGCAAGACGCGGGCCGCCCCGGCGGGCCACGCCCTGATTGCACCCCCGTGCGGGCGCCGCCGCGGGCAACTTCCAGATCGTCGGCGCGTGCGGCGCACCGCCCTTTATTGCGGTAGGCGATCCCTTGCCCCCCAACTTCTTGGGGTGTTCACGAAAATATCGCTTTACAGCCCATCATGCACGCAGCACCATATTTGGTGAGGTAAGCGGCCATGAACCGCTTTTCCTTGAGCAGGCACCAAGCGCTTGGGGCGGGCTTGCCCCGGCGCACAGGCAGAGAGGTGGCCCCATGTCCGTGTCCGAGCAGTTCCTGGAAGAAGACATTCACCCCATCGACATCGTCGAGCACCTGGCCGAGCACCACGACTGGGATTTCGACCGCATCGCGGAAGACCAGATCGCCATGGCGGTCGAGGGGCAGTGGCGCACCTACTCCATCACGCTGGCCTGGTCGGCCTATGACGAGACGCTGCGGATGATCTGCACCTTCGAGATGGAGCCCCCTGCGGAGCGCCTGCCGGCGCTTCACGAGACGCTCAACCTCGTCAACGATCGCTGCTGGGCCGGGGCCTTCACATGGTGGCAGGCGCAGAAGCTCATGGTCTACCGCTACGGCCTCGTTCTCGCCGGCGAGCAGGTGGCGAGCCCCGAGCAGATCGACACCATGATCACCGCCGCGGTACTGTCGGCCGAGCGCTACTACCCGGCCTTCCAGCTCGTGCTTTGGGGTGACAAGACCCCGCCGCAGGCGCTGCAGGTCGCCATTGCCGAGGCCTACGGCCGCGCGTAGAACCGGGGCCTGGCGGCGGGAACTGGCGGAGGGCCCATGGACTTCGACGACATCGCGCGGCGCGGCCTCGTCCTTCTGGGCTGCGGCAAGATGGGGTCCGCGATGCTCGCGGGGTGGCTGTCCCGCGGGCTGCCGCCGGAGGCGGTCTGGGTCACGGACCCGAACCCGTCCGACTGGCTGACGCGGCAGGGCGTGCACCTGAACGAGATGCCGGCGGCGCCGCCCGCGGTCGCGCTCGTCGCCGTGAAACCCCAGATGATGCGCGACGCGCTGCCCGTGCTCGAGGGCTACGCGGGGGGCGAGACGCTTTTCGTGTCGGTCGCGGCCGGCACGCCGATCCGTTTCTTCGAGGATGCGCTCGGCCCGGGAACGCCGGTCGTGCGCGCCATGCCGAACACGCCCGCGGCCGTGGGCCGGGGCGTCACCGCCATCGTCGGCAATGCCGTGGCGGGCCGGGCGGCGCTCGACCGGGCGGAGGTGCTTCTCTCGGCGGTGGGCAAGGTCGTCCGGCTGGACAGCGAAGACCAGATGGACGCGGTGACCGCCGTCTCCGGGTCGGGTCCCGCCTACGTCTTCCACATGATCGAGGCGCTCGCCGCCGCGGGGGAGGCCGAGGGCCTGCCGCCCGCGCTCGCGATGGAGCTTGCCAAGGGCACGGTCGCCGGGGCCGGCGCGCTCGCCGAGGCTGCCGAGGAGGCGCCGGACCAGCTGCGCCGCAACGTCACGAGCCCGGGCGGCACGACCGAGGCGGGGCTTTCGGTCCTGATGGACGAGGCGGCGGGCCTGCGTCCGCTCTTGCGCCGCAGCGTTTCGGCGGCGGCGCGCCGCTCGCGGGAACTGCGCGATGGCTGAGATCGGCATGGACGACTTCCTTGCCGTCGATATCCGCGTGGGCACCGTGACCCGCGCGGCCCCCTTCCCCGAAGCGCGGAAGCCGGCCGTGAAGCTCTGGATCGATTTCGGGCCGGAGATCGGGGAACGGAAAAGCTCGGCGCAGATCACAGTGCATTACGATCCCGATACCCTGCCCGGGCGGCAGGTCGCGGCCGTGGTGAATTTCCCGCCGCGGCAGATCGGCCGGTTCCTCTCGGAGGTGCTGGTGCTGGGTTTCGCGGACGCCGATGGCGCCATCGTCCTCGTCTCGCCGGATCGGCCGGTTCCCAACGGAGAGCGCCTGCAATGACCCGCATCCTGATCACCCGCCCGCTTCCAGACCGCGTGATCGAGGCCGCGACCGACCGCTTCGAGGTGGAGGTGCGCCGGAACACGGCCCCCATGAGCGTGGCCGAGATGCGGTCGTCCCTGGTGCTATACGACGGTGTGCTGCCCACGCTCGGCGACCGGTATTCCGAAGAGGTCTTCGCAGAGTTCACGCAACCGCGCTGCCGGATCCTCGCCAATTTCGGAGTGGGCTACAACCACATCGACGTCGAGGCGGCCCGGGCGCGCGGCCTTGCCGTGACCAATACGCCCGGCGCGGTCACGGATGCCACCGCCGACATCGGCATGATGCTGATCCTGATGAGTTGTCGCCGCGCGTCCGAAGGCGAGCGGATGGTGCGTGCGGGCATGTGGGAGGGCTGGCATCCGACGCAGATGCTGGGCCTCCACGTCACCGGCAAACGCGCGGGCATCGTCGGCATGGGCCGGATCGGGCAGGCGATCGCGCGGCGTTGCCATCATGGCTTCGGGATGGAGGTCGCCTATTTCAACCGCTCCGCGCGGGACCTCGACTTCCCGGCGCGCCGCTGCGACACGCTCACGACGCTGGCGGAAACGGTCGATGTTCTGGTCGTCGCGCTGCCGGGCGGGGCAGAGACCCGCCACATGATCGGCGCCGAGGTGTTCGCGGCGATGCCGCGCCATGCGCATTTCGTCAACATCGCGCGGGGCGACATCGTGGACGAGGACGCGTTGATCGCGGCGCTCCAGGCGGGCGAGATCGCCGGCGCCGGGCTCGACGTCTACGAACGCGAGCCCAAGGTGCCCGCGGCGCTCAACGCGCTGGAGAACGTCACGCTGCTGCCGCATCTCGGCACGGCCGCCCTCGAGGTTCGGGAATCGATGGGGCTGATGGCGGTGGACAACCTTGTCGCGTTCTTCGACGGGCGGGACGTGCCCAACCCCGTTTAGCGCGAAGGTTCGATCGAACCTTCGCGGCGGGTCTCTCGGGCTTGTGCACGGCAAAAGGTTTTCGATCGAAAACCTTTCTTCGCCCTAGACCTCCGGCGCGTCGCGGGGCGGCAGCGGGCCGTAATCTCCGGGCTCGGCGTCGGGCTTCCAGTCCGGGTCGCGGCGCTTGATCCTGCGGGAGATCAGGTAGGCCGTGGGCCACGCCAGCGCGAAGCCGATCGCGGCCGCGATGCCGATCGCGAGCCAGTTGTAGTAGCCCAGACTCAGCACCGCGATCACGAGGCTGCCGGCGGCGACGGGGCCGCTTGCGAGGGTGAGAAAGATGCTCAGGCGGTCCAATTGGGCCTCCTTTCGCTCGTGTGGATTTCCCGGCGCGGGGATCAGAGACGGCGGTCGCCCATCTCTTCCCGCCAATGGCGCCTGCACAACGACACGTAGGTCTCGTTGCCGCCGATGCAAACCTGTGCGCCCTCGGTCAGCGCCGCCCCATCCGCGCCCCGGCGCACGACCATGGTGGCCTTTCGCCCGCAATGGCAGATCGTGCGCACCTCCCGCATCTCGTCGGCCAGCGCCAGAAGCGCCGCGGAGCCCGGGAAAAGCTCGCCCCGGAAATCGACGCGCAGCCCGTAGCACATGACCGGCAGGTCGAGATCGTCCACCACGCGCGCGAGTTGCCAGACCTGGTCCGGCTCCAGGAACTGGGCCTCGTCCACGAAGACGCAGGCGAGCGGGCCCGCGGTGCGCCGTGCCGCGATCTTCGCCTCGAGGTCCTCGCCCGGCGCGTAGGTATCGGCCTCGGATCCGATGCCGATGCGCGAGCCTATGCGTCGCCGGCCCGCGCGCGTGTCGAGGGCCGCCGTCAGAAGATAGGTGTCCATGCCCCGTTCGCGGTAGTTGTGCGACGCCTGCAAGAGCAGCGTCGACTTGCCGGCGTTCATGGTCGAGTAATGGAAATGGAGCTTCGCCATGCCCGCGTTCTTCGGCGAGGCGCGGCGGCGATGCAAGCCGCCTCAGGCGCGGGCGCGCGCCTTTCGGCGCAGATGCCACCGGTAGATGAGCGGGGCGAGCACATAGTCGTAAAGCGCGGAGGCCGCCTGGCGCACGCCCGGCAGCGCCACCGCCCGTGCGAGCCAGCGGTAACGGGGCATCTGCCGCCAGAGCACGAGGAACGCGTCGAGCCCGCCATGCAGCGTGCCGTCCTTCAGGACGTAGAGCCGCCGCGCCGCGGCGTCCTCCGACAGCCCCCATTGGGCGCGCTCCGGGCCGTTCAGGTCGTCGAACCGGATCGGCAGGTCGCGCGCCTCGGCGTAGTCGCGGTAATGGCCGATCTCGAAGGAGCAGACCGGGCACTCGGCGTTGTAGAGCACGCGGGTATCGGTGTCGCTCGTCATGAGCCGGAGATGTCGCGCGATCCGGCGGCGGCAAGGGCGCGCGTCGGTGCGTCGCGGCTCAGGCGATCCTGCCCCAAAGATCGTACTCGCCCGCCTCGTCCACCTCGACGGTGACGATGTCGCCGGGCGAAAGCCGCCCATGCCCCTCGTCGATGAAGAGGCATCCGTCGATCTCGGGCGCGTCGGCCTTCGTGCGGCAGGTTGCGGCGTCGTCCTCGACGAGGTCCACGATCACCTCCATGCGCTGCCCGACCCGCGCCGCGAGCTTCGCCTCGGAGATCGCCTGCGCCTTTTCCATGAAGCGGTTCCAGCGGTCGGCCTTGACCTCTTCGGGAACGTGGTCGGGCAGGGCGTTCGATCGGGCGCCGGCGACGTTCTCGTACTTGAAGCACCCCACGCGGTCGAGCCGCGCCTCCTCCAGCCAGTCGAGCAGGGTCTGGAATTCTTCCTCGGTCTCGCCGGGATAGCCCACGATGAAGGTGGAGCGGAGCGCCAGATCCGGGCAGACCTCCCGCCAGGCGGCGATCTCGTCGAGCGTCCTTGCGGCGGCCGCGGGGCGCGCCATGCGCCTGAGCGTCTCGGGATGGGCGTGCTGGAACGGGATGTCGAGATAGGGAAGCACGAGCCCCTCCGCCATCAGTGGGATCAGCTGGCGGACATGCGGGTAGGGATAGACGTAATGCAGCCGCACCCAGGCGCCGAGAGATCCCAGATCGCGGGCAAGACGCGTGATCGGGGCCTCCTCTCCCAGTCGCTCCGCGTCCGTCAGGTAGGCGGAGGTGTCCTGGCTGATGACGAGAAGCTCCTTCACCCCCGCCTCGACCAGCTTCTCGGCCTCGCGCATCACGGCGCGGTGCGGGCGCGAGGCGAGCTTTCCGCGCATGTCGGGGATGATGCAGAAGCGGCACTTGTGGTTACAGCCCTCGGAGATCTTGAGATAGCTGTAATGCCGGGGCGTGAGCGTCACGCCCGAAGCCGGCAGCAGGTCGACGAACGGGTCCGGCGCGGGCGGCACGGCGGCATGCACGGCGTCCAGCACCTGTTCGTACTGGTGCGGCCCGGTGACGGCGAGAACCTTGGGGTGCGTGCCTGTGATGTAATCGGGCTCGGCGCCGAGACAGCCGGTGACGATCACCCGGCCGTTTTCCTTCAGCGCCTCGCCGATCGCGTCGAGGCTCTCCGCCTTGGCGCTATCCAGAAAACCGCAGGTGTTCACGATGACCGCGTCCGCCCCGGCATACTCCGGCGAGATGCCATAGCCCTCGGCCCTGAGCCGCGTGAGGATGCGCTCGCTGTCCACCAGCGCCTTGGGACAGCCGAGCGAGACCATGCCGATGGTCGGCTGGTCGGCGCGCCGCGCCTCGGTCAGGCAGGCGCGGGCGAGGTCGGGGCGCAGATCGGGCGGGTTCGTTGTCATGAGGGCGCATATAGGATGCCGCGGCCCGCCGGCACAAGGCGCCGCGCAAAGCGCTTCCAAGCGCCTTGCCACGCGGCTTCGCGCCCTCGAGGCCATCTTCCGGCCCCGGTGACACGCGGAGTGGTCTTCAAAGAATGACGTGAGAGGGCGGCCGGCCAGAGCCGGCCCCGGTGCTATCGCCGCCGGTCGCGGCGCGAACTCATCGGCTGGAAGGCCACGCTGACATGCGCCTCGCAATAGGGTTTGCCGGGCTGGACGGGAAGGCCGCAGAACCAGAAATTCTCTGTCGCGGGGTCGCCCACGGGCCACTTGCAGGTGCGTTCCGTCAATTCCATCAGCGTGAGCTTGCGCGCCTTCTTCTCGATCTCGGACACGCGGGCGAGCGCCTCGGGGCTGATCTCGTTGGCCGAGGGTTGCGGCGGCAGCGGCTGGCCCGCGGGCACGATCGCCTTGCGCGCGACCTGCGGCGGCGCGGCGGGCTCCGCCGGCTGCGGCGGCGCGGCGGGCTCCGCCTCGACCGGTTTCGGCTCGGGCTGCGCGGCGGGCCTGGCCTTGGCGTCGGCCTTGGGCGTGTCGGCCTTGGGCGCCTTGGCCGGTTTTGCGTCCGCGGCGGGCTGCGGCGCCGCGGCCGCCGCCGCCGCCGTCGCGGCGCCGGCGCGGTTCGACAGGCCCAGCCGGTGCACCTTGCCGATCACCGCGTTGCGGGTCACGCCGCCAAGTTCCTTGGCGATCTGGGAGGCGGACTGGCCCTCGCTCCACATCTTCTTCAGCAGCTCGACGCGTTCCTCGGTCCAGGACATGCGGTTTCCTCGGAGTAATGCAATGAAAGGGGCGGTCGCGTCGCCGCGCCGCCCGCCTCTTTCCGGTCGGACCTCTATTCTAACCCTTCGCGAGCGGGTTACAAGGCCGCGACTCGCCCGCGGGGGCGGCAAAGCCAAAGGGAGATCGGCATGAGCGGGACGGGTGCGCACGGCATGGGGGTGCGGCGGTTCGGAAGGGTCAACTGGCTCGGTCTCTGGACGCTGTCGCTGCGCGAGATCCAGCGCTTTCTTGCGGTCTGGTTGCAGACGCTCATGGCGCCCCTGGTCACCGCGGGTCTCTTCATGGTGATCTTCTCCATCGCCATCGGCCCCACCCGGGGCGAGGTGATGGGCGTGGCCTTCACCACCTTCATCGCGCCCGGCATCCTGATGATGATGGTGATCCAGAACGCCTTCGCGAACTCCTCGTCCTCGCTCGTGGTGTCGAAGGTGCAGGGCAATATCGTGGACACGCTGATGCCGCCGCTCTCGGCGGGGGAGATGGTGATCGGCTACCTGGCCGGCGCGGTGGCCCGCGGCCTTTTCGTGGCGCTTTCGATCGGTGCGGGATACCTGCTTTTCCTGGGCCTCGGCGTGGCGCATCCCGTCTGGGCGCTCGGCTTCGTGGTGCTGGGCTCGGCCCTTCTGGGCGGGCTGGGGCTGCTTGCGGGTCTCTTCGCCCAGAAGTTCGACCAGATGGCCGCGATCACCAATTTCGTCATCACGCCGCTCGCCTTCCTGTCGGGCACCTTCTACTCGGTGGAGGCCCTGCCGCCCGTCATGTGGGAGATCACGCATGTGAACCCGGTCTTCTACCTGATCGACGGGGCGCGCTACGGGATCATCGGCGTGTCCGACAGCTCGCCCGCGCTCGGGTTGGTGATCTGTGGCGGCGCGACACTCGTGGTCAGTCTTCTGTGCTGGGTCCTCTTCCGGACGGGATACCGGCTGAAGGCATGACCGGCGGCGGCGGCGCCCGGCGGCGGCCCTCGCGCCAGGCGAGTAGCGCGGCGCCCGCGACGATCACCGCGGACCCGGCCACGGACACCGCGTCCGGCCGCACCCCGAACACGGCCGCGTCGTAAAGCGCGGCGAAGATCAGCGCGGCGTAGAAGAAGGGCGCGACGAAGCTCGCGTCGGCGCGGGCCATCGCGTTGACGAAGCAGGCCTGGGCCCCGGCCATGAGCACCCCGATCCCGGCGAGCGCCGCCCATTGCGCGGGCGACGGCGCGACCCAGATCCAGATCGCCGCGACGGAGGAGATCGCAAGCCCGATCGCGTTGTTCACGAGAAGGATCTGGTGCGGCGGCTCCCGGCCGGCGAGGCGCTTGATGAAGATGAGCTCGAGCCCCATGGCGAGCGCCGCACCGAGGGCGAGCAGGGCGGCCGGGCGAAAGCTTTCCGGCCCCGGCCGCAGGAGGATGGCCGCGCCGGCAAGCGCGATCAGCGCGGCGGCCCAGCGGATGCGGCCCACCCGCTCGCCCAGCAGCGGGATGGCGAGGAGCATCCCGAAGACCGGGTTCAGGAAACTGATCGCGGTCGCGTCGGCGAGCGGGATGTGGGCCGCCGCCGCGAACATGAGCGTGACGCCGCCCCAGCCGCAAAGCGAGCGCACCGCGTGGGTGGACAGGTCCGGTCGCATGAGGCGCGGGCGCAGCACCAGCGCTGCGAGGCCGATGGCGAGCAGCGCGAAGACGAAGCGCCCGTGGCTGATCTGCAGCGGATGAAGCTCGGGGCCGAGCGCGCCCGCGCCCAGCGCCTTGGCCAGAAGCGTCGTGCCGGCCGCGAAGGCCGCGGCGGCTGTGGTCAGAAGCGCGGCGAGCGCGGGGTTTGCGGCGGGCTGCATGCCGTGGGGCATGCCCGTTCCGTCGCGCCGCGTCCAGACGCCGTCAGCGGCGGGCCGGCAGGATCTGCTGCGCGGCTCCCGCCCCCAGCAGGTAGACCGAGCAGACGATCAGGCCCCAGTGCGCCCATGTCTCGGGGTCGAACTGCACCCAGGCCGCCCAGCCCGCGAAGCCGGTCCATGCAAGCGCCACCGGCAGGGTCACCGCGCGCCAGCGCCGGGTGCGCACCGGATGGACGAATTTCACCGGCAGGAACATCGCCACCGCAAGCACGCTCACGAGGCCGAGGATCGCCCAGAAATCCGGCCGTACCGCGAAAAGCACCAGCGCGACCATGTTCCAGGCGCCGGGAAATCCGCAGAAGGACTTGTCTTCCGTCTTCATCCGGGTGTCCGCGAAGTAGAGCGCGGAGGCGAAGGTGATGAGGATGATCGCCACCCAGCCCGTCCATCCCGGCAGCAGGTCCGACTTGAAAAGGGCGAAGGCCGGGATGAAGACATAGGTCAGGTAGTCGATGATCAGGTCGAGCAGTTCGCCGTCGAAGCGCGGTGCGTTCCGCTTGACGTGGTAGCGGCGGGCGAGCGGGCCGTCCACGCCGTCCACGGCGAAGGCCACCACGAGCCACAGGAACATCATGGGCCAGTCGGCATCGGCCGCCGCCAGCATCGCGAGCATGGCGAAGACCGCGCCGGTGGCGGTGAAGACATGGACGAAGAGCGCGAGAAGACCGGGCGTCATGAAACCGTCATGGCCCATCGCCGGACGGTGTGCAATGGCGGGGCCGGGGGGCAGATTGCTCCTCGCGCGCGAAGCGTGATACCGTTGCGCCAACACGCAGAAGGAGGCCGGGCAGCCCCCATGACCGCGCTCGAGGACTTCGAGAGGCTCGAGGCCTCGGGGGTGTGGCGTGCGGATGCCGCGTCGCAGCGCCGTGACGTGATCGTCTCGCTCGGCGATGCCACGCTGACCATCACGGACATGTCCGACCGGCCGCTCGCGCACTGGTCGCTCGCGGCGGTGGCGCGGGCCAATCCGGGCGAGTTCCCGGCGATCTTCCATCCCGACGGCGATCCGGACGAGGAGCTGGAGCTGCCCGCCGATGAAACGGTGATGATCGACGCGATCGGGCGGCTCATGCGCTCGATCGACCGACGCCGCCCGCAGCGCGGCCGGCTTCGCCTTGCCGCCGGGCTCGGCAGCGCGCTCGCGATCCTCGCATTCGGGGCCGTGTGGCTTCCCGGCGCGCTGCTCGGGCACACGGTTTCGGTGGTTCCAGAGGCCAAACGCGCCNGGCACACGGTTTCGGTGGTTCCAGAGGCCAAACGCGCCGAGATCGGCGCGGCGCTTCTGGGCCATGTCGGCCGGGTCGCGGGCGCGCCCTGCAACGATCCCGAGGGTGTCGCCGCGTTGCAGCGGCTGGCCGCCCGTGTGCTGGGCGAGACGCGCCGCCGCGATCTCGTCGTGCTGAGCGACGCGCCCGCGGTCACGGCGCACCTGCCCGGCGGAAGGATCCTGCTCGGGCGGGCCCTGGTCGAGGGGCCCGACCAGCCGGATGTCACGGCCGGCTACGTGCTGGCCGAGGCGGTGCGAGAGGCCCGGGGCGATCCGCTGCGCCGATTGCTGTCCGAGGGCGGGATGGGAGCGAGCCTGCGGCTTCTGACCACCGGCACGCTGCCGGAGCCGCTGCTCGAGCGGCACACCGAAACGCTTCTGTCCGCCGAGCCCGCGCCGGTTCCCGACGAGGCGCTGCTCGCGGCGTTTCAGGCCGCCGGGATCAGCAGCACGCCTTACGCCTTCGCCCGCGACGTGACGGGCGAAAGCGTGCTCGGCCTCGTCGAGGCGGACCCTTACGCGGGGATAACGCCGCGCCCGGTGCTCGGCGACCCGGACTGGCTGCGCCTGCAGGCAATCTGCGGCAACTGACCAAGGAACGGCGCGCTCAGCGCCGCGGGACGATGTGGTCCATGCCCGCGGCGCGGGCGCTTTGCGCGGCGCGCGACAGGCCGGCGGCATCGGCGAACGGGCCGGCGACGAGGGTCGGCGTCCGCTCGCTTCCGCGCACGAGCGTGCCGAACCGCACGGTCATCCCCAGCCCGGCAAGCTGCCGCCCGGCGGCGTAGGCTTCGTCGCGGCTGCCGAAGAGCCCGATCTGAAGGTAGCGGTGATCGAGCGTGCCGAACCCGTCCCCGCCCTGCGTCGCGGGGCGGCGAACCGCGGCCGCGGAGCGGCTCGAGACGGTGCCGGCGGCGGCGTCCGCATCGCGTCGCGGCACGAGCTTCACCCGCCCGTCGGCGGCCTTCAGCACGAGAACCCGGCCCCGCATCGACAGGTACGCCTCCTGCGTTTCCATGTCGGTGAAGGGGTAGAAGAGCTCCGGATTCCGGTCCCTGACATCGCGGCCCGTGCGGGGATCGACGAGGCGCCGCGGCACGGTGTCCGTCCAGACCAAGCGCATCGCCGCACGTCCTTCCGCCGTCCGCTCTCCACGCTGCGGGTTCAGCCGGTCGTCCTGCCAGGCCGGCTTGTAGCCCTCGGGCACCCGGACGCGCCGGTGCGATGCGTCCGCGGCCTGGTAGACACGGCGCGGAACGATGTGGGCCTTGCCGGAAACGGTGCGCCCGTCCGCGGTCCGGTAGATGATCGTCGTGCTGTGGCCGGGCATCTCGCGGCGATGGCCGCCCAGGTCCGCGACGCGGCCGGTTTTCGCCGCGGCGCCGGGCCCGCAGCGCAGGCGCACGCCGTTCGCCGCGGCCACCCTGGCGCCGCCGCGCTCCGCCACCGCATCGCAGGTGAGGATCCGCACGCGCTTTCCCGCCGAGGCGCGCAGCTGCGCCGAGAGTTCGGCCTGCCGCCGCGC
>NZ_JBGFSI010000019.1:0-55248 GCF_041365735.1 Rhodosalinus sp. K401
ACTGGACGCGGTGCGGTGGGCCTTCAGGTAGGTGGCGTCGATCATCACGGTCTTCTTCTCGCCGTGCCCGGCAGCCAGTCCGGCCATCATCTTCGCGAAGATGCCTTTATCGCTCCAACGTTTCCAACGGTTGTAGAGCGTCTTGTGGGGTCCATATTCCTTCGGCGCATCTCGCCATCGCAACCCATTGCGATTGATGAATATAATCCCACTGAGGACGCGCCGGTCATCGACGCGCGGCTTGCCGTGGGACTTCGGAAAACAGGGCTCCAGACGTGCCATCTGCGCGTCGCTCAGCCAGAAGAGATCAGACATGTTCACCGCCCGGTTTTCGCGCGGTGAATCATGCCCTTCGACTGAAATCAATGGGTCCTGAGCCTAAGTCAATTGCATCTTTGAAAATCAGGCTAAAGATGGCTTTGACCAGGTGATAAAAACCGCGTAGCCTTTGTCCTTACTGCTTGCTGCATCGGCTTTGGCATGAACCATATTTGCTCGATTGCGTCGATCTGACGGCCCGGTGCAATTGCCGTTGTCGACAACATGGCAACGGTGCTCAAGCTTGTTCATTTCTGGCAGAACAACGAACCAGGTATTCCCTGATAAAAATAGTGGAAGATATCCTGCAGGAGGCAGCACAGGCCACGGCGATAGGCGCTGAGCCTTCCAGTATACTGAAGACGTCGGCAGATTATTCGTATTCACAAGAAGAATTCCTCGGTTTACTGTGAAACCCAAGAAAGATGGAGACACTGGATGCCTCTTACTCGCGCAATTGCGCTGATCCCATTGGAGAAGCGTCGGTCACTTGGAAGGCTTAGAAATCCGGGGGTGAAAATGCTCTCCGACCGCGAAGTGTCGCTCCCGGCACTCACTTGGCTTCTTGACGTGGCTGTTGCTTACATCGACGTCGTCAGGATCACACGAGGGACCGCTTGCGTTTTTCCACGCGAGTATCTGATGGAGAAATTGGCGCTCTTGTTCGCCGGCGGCGTGCGTTCCCTTCTAGTTGGGCAGATCCAGGAATATGCCCTCCCTACAATGGCATTGCCCCAATGCAGGCGTAGCCGTCCAAAGCGCGCGCCGTGGGTTTCGACATGATCGAGGCCTCGGACAACGTTGTCGAACCGGACGCGGGCACGCTCAACCGCGGACTTGCGATGGTCCGTGATCTCGGACTGTCACCCGTGGAAGAGATCGGTGAAAGGCGCGACAATGCCGATCATGAAGCGATGTTGGCGAAGGTAAATGGGGTTCTCGCCGGTCGTGCCGACCTCGCAATGATCGAGGGGCAGGAATTGATGGATAGCGGCATTCGGGACGAGGCCCTGATCCTGAAAGACAACTGCTACACAAGCTGGTGCGTGTTCGAGCAGGCCAATCCGCGCGTCGGTACGATGACGGTGCAGATTTATGCCGGCAAGACAGGCTTGACGAAGGCAGTCGGCGCGGACGTACACATAGGCAATCTCACCACCTATACAGCCATCGAAACGGAGAAAGCTCGCCTTGGGCTTGGCTTGGCAGGGCGGCTTTCATAGCCCCAAGCCCCTCTTGGGCATTCTTGAAAGGATCGACATGACTCTTCCACTCCAAGGTCTACGCGTCATCGACTTCACCCATGTGCTGGCTGGGCCGGCTTGCGCGTATTATCTGGCGCTTCTTGGAGCCGACGTGATCAAGGTTGAGGGCACGATCCGAGGTGACGCCATGCGTCATCGCGGCGGCAGTGATCCCGATCGCGCCGCATCTGGCATGAGCACATCATACCTGACGCAGGGCGCTGGAAAACGTTCAATTGCGCTTGATATCGCCGGTGAAGCGGGGCGTGATGTGATGGAACGGTTGTTGAAAGGCGCCGATGTGCTGGTCGAAAACCACATGCCTGAAACGATCCAGAATCTCGGGCTCGACGAAAGCCGCACGCGGCACCTCAACCCCCGCCTGATCCATTGCGCAATGACCGGCTACGGACGCGGCGGCCCGATGGAGAACGCGCGGGCCTACGATGTCAATATCCAAGCGATCAGTGGCCTCATGACGCTGACCGGAACCGCCGAAAGCGGCCCCCTGCGCACGGGTGCTCCGATCATCGATTACGGAGTCGCTCTTGCAGCAACCCTTGCGATCAGTGCTGCGCTCTATCAGCGTGAGCAAACGGGACAGGGCACCTTCATCGACGTTTCAATGCTTGAAACGGCACATGCGCTCATGGCCTCGACCGTGACCGATTTACTGGTCACCGGAAACCTGCCAAAACCTCGCGGTAATGCTGCAAATAGCGGCAGCGCCAGCTCTGGCAACTTTCACTGCAAAGAAGGCATTCTCAGTCTGGGTGTAAGTGAAGAAAGCCAATTCACCCTTCTGGCAGAAACGCTCGGGAAGCCTGAATGGATCTCAGATCCGCGTTTCGCCAATCCGGAAGTCCGCAAGAAGAATGCCGCCGAGATGGCCGCTTCCTTGACCGAGGTTCTGGCGACCCGCACCGCCGAGGAATGGGAAACACTCTTGCTGGCGAACGGAGTACCGGCAGCCCGGATGCGGACATTGCCCGAAAGTCTGGCACTACCGCAAGTCGTCGCCCGTAGATTCCTTGATGGAAAGCCCGGCGACGATGTCGGACGTGGGACACTCCCGTTTCGCTTTACCGACGGAGAGCCCCTGTCTGCGCACTGCCCGTCGCCGGAGCACGGCGAAGACAGTCTGGTCATCCTGCGTGAACTCGGTTTCACCGACACCCAGATTGAAGCTTTGCTGGCCGAAGGCACAGTTCACGCGGGCTCCCGGAATTCGTCGGCTCCCCCCTTATCCGGCAAGCAATAGCCTTGCGACGCCGGAAGACCATTGAACTGCATCCCATGCGCAACGTCGCGCTATTCTTAGACCCAGATATCCACGTGATCGACCAGGTCTTTATGCAGCTCTGTTGAACTTCTTTACGGAGTTCCCCATAATCTGACGCCCACGCAAGTGATGACATTCGGTGGATATGGAGGCGAGATTTGCAAGACCGAGACCCGCAGGAACTACCGTATCTACCGTTCGATCCCAGTCCGCATCCGCCTCGGTTTGACATGCCTGCGCTTGCCTGCGATTGCCATGCCCATATTTTTTCCGGCAGCGCCGAGGCCCTTCTGATTACGCCGCGTACCTATACGCCCTCGCCAGCACCGCTCGTTTCCTATCGAAAGATGCTCGATACCCTCGGTATTGCGCGTGGCGTCATCGTTCAGCCCAGCGTGTACGGAACCGATAATTCAGTTACGCTCGCCGCAGTGGCCGAGGCGGGCGAGGCGTTTCGCGCGGTTGTCGTTGTCGACGACAGCGTGACCCTGTCAGAACTCAAGGCCCTGCATCACAAGGGAGCAAGAGGCGCGCGAGTCAATCTGCTTTTTGCATCGGATACACGGGTCGATGATCTGAGCGGTCTGTCGCACAAACTCGCTGACATGGACTGGCATTTGCAACTTCTTGTCAACCTCGCGGATATTCCCGACATCGAAGCCCTGGTGCGGCAACTGCCGGTTCCGGTGGTGTTTGACCACTTGGGGCACGTTCCCGCGCCCGAAGGCATAAGATCAGAGGGATTTCAGGCGCTTCTTTATTTGTTGTCCGACGAAAAGGCTTGGGTAAAACTATCTGGCGCCTACAGACTGACCGATTCACATGATGTCGCTTACCCAGATGTTGCGCCGCTGGCACGGGCGCTTGTCGCCGCCAACCCTGAGCATCTCGTCTGGGGGAGCGACTGGCCACATCCACATATCACGGGACCAATGCCGAATGATGGTGACCTCATCGATCTCTTGGCAGATTGGGTATCTGATGACGGCCAGCGCAATCGAATACTGGTCGCCAATCCCGCACGGCTGTACGGCTTCAGCACATAGCTGATCTTTCGGAGGCAGCTCCCCACACTCAGGATTTATTCTTTTGGGATTTTTTGCGGCAAACGGCACACTCATAGAATGATTCCCGAAATCGGTCGGCGAGTCATGGCGCACTCTGAGTGAGGGCCTCAGAGATTATTGAGCCAGCACAAGGCATTTCCTGCACACCCCAGACAGGCAGATGTGTCAGGATGCGCCGGAAGAAGGCCAGATCGCACCGCAACACCACTGCGCGGAAATCAACTACCAGAGAAGACTTTGGAGAAAATATGTCAGATTACACGTCAGCAACCGATGCGGCCCTCGCCGTGATGCGCCTTCACCTGGAGGGGCTCAACGCGCGCGACCCTGAAACCGTCGCACGGAGCCTACACTTTCCACACTACCGGCTCAGCGGAGGGAAGATGACGATCTGGGAAAGTCCCGACAGCTATTTTGACGATTTCAGAGCGCGGGCGGGACAGGAGTGGGGTCATACCGAATGGGGTGAGATCAATGTCTTGGAAGCGAGCGGCGACAAGGTACATCTCGATGTCGAGGTGCGCCGATTTCGCGTCGATGGCTCGTTGTTAGTGACGTTCCGATCTCTTTGGGTTATCGCACGGCTCGCAGACCGCTGGGCTGCACAGCTTCGGTCATCTTTCGGCTGAGGTGGGGCGGTCGTGTCGCGGAGTTGGTGAAAATTCAAGGGCGGCGTAATCTCCGGGTGAACGGCTCTGATGGTGTGACCGCCTCCCGACGGCATCTGTGTGCCAAGGTGGGTCATCAACGATCCACGAGGAGGGCGATCATGTCGGAGATTATCACGATCGGGCTCGATCTGGCGAAGAATGTGTTTCAGCTGCACGGAGCGGACGCGTCCGGTCGGGCGGTCCTGCGTCGCAAGCTGCGGCGGGGGCAAGTGCTCGAGGTGCTGGCCGGGCTACCGCGTTGCACGGTGGCGATGGAAGCCTGCGGTGGCGCACACTTCTGGGGCCGGGAGATCGGCAAGCTGGGCCATGAGGTCCGACTGATCCCGCCGGCCTACGTCAAGCCGTTCGTGCGCAGGCGGAAGAACGACGCGGCGGACGCCGAGGCCATCTGCGAGGCGGCGCAGCGGCCCAACATGCGCTTCGTGCCGGTGAAGAGCGAGGAAAAGCAGGGCTCGGCGGCGGTGTTCCGGGTGCGCGAGCTGCTGATCCGGCAGCGCACGCAGACCATCAACGCGTTGCGCGGCCACCTTACCGAGTTCGGCGAGGTCGTCCCTCAGGGGGCTTGGAACGCGCGGCGCCTGGCCGAGCTGGTCGAGGCGAAGGACGACGCGCTGCCGGAGACGGCGCGGGAGACGTTACAGGTTCTAATCGATGGTCTGCGCCATCTCGACGAGCGGATTGCAGGGCTCGATGCGGAGATCGCCCGCCGGGCGCGGGAGGACGAGGTCGCGCGGCGGCTGATGACGATCCCCGGGATCGGCCCGCTGATCGCCACGGCGCTGGCAACACTTGCCCCGCCGCCCGAGCATTTCCGGCGAGCGCGTGATTTCGCGGCGTGGCTCGGCCTCACGCCCCGACAGCACTCGACCGGCGGCAAGCAGCGGCTCGGCGCGACCACGAAGATGGGCGAGCGGTCGCTCAGGCGACTTCTGATCCTCGGGGCCAACAGCGTCGTTATCAAGCGGCAGACGAACCCGATGGCGCAGCCGGGGACATGGCTCGGGGATCTGCTGGTGCGCATCCGCCCACCCCGTTACGATCTGCTGCGAGGCGATGTGCAGCGGGCTACCCTGTCGGTCTTTTGACCGGGAGGGAGCCCTATGAAGAGTAAGCCTCCGGTGACGGCCGTCTGCCACGGCTGGCGCAAGATCCATCTCGGGATCGACGAGGAAACGCTGGAGGTTCGGGCTGTCGAGATCACCGGGAGTCACATCGGTGACGCTCCTGTGCTACCCGATCTTCTCGGCCAGATCCCGGCGGACCAGGAAACCGGCAGCGTCACGGCAGACGGCGCACACGACACGCGGAAGTGCCACGATGCGATTGCAGATCGCGGTGCCCATGCCGTCATCCCGCCCCGCAAGAACGCGAAGCGCTGGAAGACGATCACCGCTGGAGCCGTGGCGCGGGCGTTGTCAGAAGGAATCCGTTTGAGGCAGGCAGGGCGGCCTCGTAGCGTCCGGCCATGACAAAAACGTGATCCCTTCAAGTACTTCCACAGCAGCCCCGAAGTCATCCGCCTGGCGGTGACGATGTAAGGTTGTTTCCGGGTCGCATTTGAGGCGGCTTGCGCCGGAACCAACGAACGGCATAATAATAACAATAACGTACAGGGCGGAGAACGTTCGATCCCAGACCCATCCCCTCCGCCAACGCGACCGGCATCCAACATTCGGTGATGACCTGCGCCCCTTTGAGTCCGCGTTTATGGATCAGGTCTGTTCAGGGTTTGGTCCTCTCTTGACCGTTGGTGATACTCCCGCGTGGCTTTGTTGCGCAAATGTCGAGGGGGGGGACTCATCTCGTAAATCCAGCGTGGTAGCTGGTCTGCATGAGCAGACCGATCCCGCCGAGCTACAAGACCAAGAACTGGCCAGCCTACAACGAAGCGCTGAAGCAGCGCGGCTCCCTGACGATCTGGTTCGACCCGGACATGGCGTGGGTGCCACCGCCAACCGGAAAGCGAGGCAGGCAGCCGCAGTATAGCGATGCTGCGATCCAGACGTGCCTGACGATGAAGGTGCTCTTCGGCATGGCCCTCCGGCAGACGACCGGGTTTGTGGAGAGCCTGCTCCGCTTGGTCGGCCTCGACTGGACGGTGCCGGATTTCAGCACGCTGAGCCGACGCCAGAAGACCTTGGCCGTGACCATCCCCTACCGCGGCTCGCAGGGGCCGCTGAACCTGCTGATCGACAGCACCGGCATCAAGGCGGAGGGCGAAGGCGAATGGCACGCCCGCAAGCATGGTGGCGCGAAACGCCGTCTCTGGCGCAAGATCCACATCGGTGTCGATGAACAGACGCTGGAGATCCGCGCCATCGAAATCACCGGAAGCAACGTTGGGGGTGCGCCCATGCTGCCCGAGCTGCTCAGCCAGATCCCGGCTGATGTGAAGATTGGCTCCGTTACCGCCGCCGGGGCCTGCGACACGCGCAACTGCCACGATGCCATCCGGGGCAGAACACGCGCCAGCCTTCGCGCGGATGCGCAACGCGAGCACATGGCGCGTCGAGCCCGGTCTTCTCGGCGGTGCCACGACAAGAGGTGGCGCCGCGCACCCGGCCGCGCCCGATTGAGCGGGGATCGCCCCTGGTGGGCACGCGGCCGACCATCGGACGCCACGCCGCGGACGTGCCCCATGAAAACGCCGCGGTCACGGGTCACTGTTCCGTCATGAAACTGCAACCCCCCTGTTGAGAAAGCGTGGCAAGGGGTACGACGCAGAATGCACCGCAGCGGACATGTCCCGATGCTCGGTCCCGTTTTCCGGCGCTGTGCCGCCATTTTCGTTCTCGCCGGCCTTGCCGGCGGCCGCGCCGCGGCGGATCCCCAGTCGTTCACGGCCACGCTCAGGGCACATGCGGTCCTGCCCGCGCAGTCCTTCGTGCCCGCGCCACCGGACGCGCCGGCCCTCTTCGCGATGTCCGGCCGCTTCACCGGCGGCGCGCGGACGGAGTCGCTCTACGCGCTTCGAAACCCGGCGACCGGCCTCGCCCGCCCCTTCCCCGCAATGGCGTTGCAGGGCTTCTCCGGCATACGGAGCCTCGGCGACGACCGTTTCCTGATGCTCACCGACAACGGCTTCGGCTCCAAGGCGAACTCGGCCGACGCGCTGCTGATGTTCAGCGTGCTCCGGGCGGACTGGGAGGCGGGGCGGCTCGTGCCCGAGCGCACGGTCTTCCTGTCCGACCCGGACCGCGTCGTGCCCTTCCCGATCGCCACGGAGGCCACGGAGACGCGCTATCTCACGGGCGCGGACTTCGACCCCGAATCCATCCAGCCCGTGGGCGACGGCTACTGGATCGGCGACGAGTTCGGGCCCTGGCTGCTGGAGGTGGACGGCGCGGGCGCGATCCGGCAGGTGATCGCCACTTCACCCGGCGGCGATCTCATCCGCTCGCCCGACAATGCCTTCGTCGCCGCGCCCGACCCGGGCGCCGACCTGCCCGCGGACGTCGTGGCCCCGCGCTCGGGCGGTTTCGAGGGCATGGCGCTCTCCGCGGACGGCCGGACGCTCCATCCCCTGCTCGAGAAGCCGCTTTTCGATCCGGCCACGGGCGGGCCCGAGACGATCGACGGACGGCCCGTCCTGCGCATGTTCGAGTTCGACGCCCTGACCGGCGAATGGGGGGGCGCAGTGCGCTACTACCCGCTCGAAGACGTCGGCCACGCCATCGGCGACTTCAACATCGTCGACGGCACGCGCGCGCTCGTCATCGAGCGCGACGGCGGCCAGGGCGATCCGCGCGAGGGCTGGCCCGCGCGCCCGGCCGGGTTCAAGCGGATCTATCTCGTCGATCTCGCGCGGACCGATCCGTCGGGGGTGCTGGAGAAGATCGCCTACATCGATCTCATGGCGATCGCGGATCCGGCAGGCGTCGCGCCCCGCGGCACGATCGACGGCGTGTTCGCGTTCCCCTTCGTCACGATCGAGAACGTGGACCGGGTGGGGCCGGCCCGGATCGTCGTGGCCAACGACAACAACTACCCCTTCTCGGTGGGCCGACAGCAGGGCCGGGCCGACGACACCGAGATGATCCTGCTCGAGGTCGGCGACTTCCTCGCCGCGGAATGAGGCGGGGGCCTGCGCGACGGGGGCGGGCCCGTCCCTCTCTCAGGTGTTGAAGAGGAAGTGCAGCACGTCGCCTTCCTTGACGACGTAGGCCTTGCCCTCGGCGCGCATCCGCCCCGCCTCCTTGGCGGCCTGCTCGCCGCCAAGCTCCACGAAATCGTCATAGGCGATGGTCTCGGCGCGGATGAAGCCCCTCTCGAAATCCCCGTGGATGACGCCCGCCGCCTGCGGCGCGCGGGTGCCTTCGCGGATCGTCCAGGCGCGGGCCTCCTTCGGGCCCACGGTAAAGAAGGTCTGAAGGTGCAGCAGCTCGTAGCCCGCGCGGATCAGCCGGTCGAGACCCGGCTCCTCGAGCCCCATCTCGGCCAGGAACATCTCGGCCTCCTCGGCGTCGAGCTGGGCGAGCTCCTCCTCGATGCGGGCCGAGATCACCACCGTGCCGGCGCCCTGCCCCGCCGCCATCTCGGCCACGCGGGCGGACTGCGCGTTGCCGTGTCCGGCCGAGCTTTCCTCGACGTTGCAGACGTAGAGCACGGGCTTCGCGGTCAGAAGCTGGAGCGCCTTCCACGCCTTCGCGTCCTCCTCGTCCACCTCGACGAGGCGCGCGGGCTTGCCCTCCGACAGCATGGCGAGGGCGGCGTTGAGCAGCCGTTCCTGGTGCACCGCCTCCTTGTCGCCGCCGCGAACCTTCCGCGACAGGCCCTGAAGGCGTTTCTCTATGCTTTCCATGTCGGCGAGCATGAGCTCGGTCTCGATGGTCTCGGCGTCGGCGACGGGATCGACGCGGCCCTCGACATGGGTCACGTCGTCGTCCTCGAAGCAGCGCAGCACATGGGCGATGGCATCCACCTCGCGGATGTTGGCGAGGAACTGGTTGCCGAGCCCCTCCCCCCTCGAGGCGCCCTTCACGAGGCCCGCGATATCCACGAAGGTCATCCGGGTCGGCACGATCTGCCGCGAGCCCGCGATGGCGGCCAGCCGGTCGAGCCGCGCGTCGGGCACGGCGACCTCGCCCACATTGGGCTCGATCGTGCAGAAGGGGAAATTGGCCGCCTGCGCCGCGGCGGTGCGGGTCAGCGCGTTGAAGAGCGTGGACTTGCCCACGTTCGGCAGCCCCACGATTCCGACCTTGAAGCCCATGCGCGTCCCTTCCCTGGCGTGACGGCGCGTGTCTAGGCAGGAAGGCCGGGCGGCGCAAGCCGCGCAGGGCGACGGCGGGAAAAACCGCGCGGGCCGGACGGGCGCAGCCATTGATTTCGCCGCGCCCGTGAGGCAATGGAGCGCGGACCATCAGCGCCCGGAGGAGCCCATGACCCGCATCGCCGCCCGTTTCGCGAGGCTGAAGGCCGAGGGCCGCAAGGCGTTCGTCGCCTACATCATGGCCGGCGACCCCGATTACGAGACCTCGCTGGACGTGCTCATGGGCCTGCCCGGCGCGGGCGTCGACATCGTGGAACTGGGCGTGCCCTTCACCGACCCCATGGCCGACGGCCCCACCATCCAGCGTGCCGGCCAGCGCGCGCTGGAGGGCGGCCAGACGCTGGAGAAGACGCTCGCCATGGCGCGCGCCTTCCGCGAGCGCGACGACGAGACCCCGATCGTGCTCATGGGATACTACAACCCGATCTACAATCGCGGCGTCGCGCGCTTTCTCGAGGATGCGCGCGCGGCGGGCATCGACGGCCTGATCGTGGTGGACCTGCCGCCCGAGGAGGATGACGAGCTTTGCCTGCCGGCGAAGGCCGCGGGGCTCGATTTCATCCGCCTGGCCACGCCGACCACGGACGACAGGCGCCTGCCCAAGGTGCTCGAGAACACCTCCGGCTTCGTCTACTACGTCTCGATCACCGGGATCACCGGCGCGGCGGAGGCGCAGGCGGCCGACGTGGGCCCCGATGTCGCGCGCATCAAGTCGCAGACCGACCTGCCCGTCGTGGTGGGCTTCGGCATCAGGTCGCCCGCGACCGCCGAGGCCATCGCCGGGGTGGCCGACGGCGCCGTCGTGGGCAGCGCGATCGTGGGCGAAATCGCCGCAGGCAAGCCCGTGCCGGACATTCTCTCCTTCGTGAGAAGCCTCGCGGACGGCGCGCACCGGGGCTGAGCGCGGCGTCCTCGCAATTGCCACGCCGCGCGCACGTTGCTACGCCTTTTCGGGATTTGCGCGAGGAGGCGGCGACCATGCCCGTGATCACGAACATCGACGACCTGAAGCGGATCTACGCCCGTCGGGTCCCGCGCATGTTCCACGATTACTGCGAGTCGGGCAGTTGGACCGAACAGACCTTCCGCGAGAACGTCTCGGACTTCGACCTGATCCGCCTGCGCCAGCGCGTCGCCGTGGACATGGCGGACCGGTCGACCGCCTCGAGCATGGTGGGCGAGGACGTGGCGATGCCGGTGGCGCTCGCGCCCGTGGGCATGACCGGGATGCAGGCCGCCGACGGCGAGATCAAGGCCGCGCGGGCGGCCGAGCGCTTCGGCGTGCCGTTCACCCTGTCGACCATGTCGATTTGCTCGATCGAGGACGTGGCGGCGCACACCTCGAAACCCTTCTGGTTCCAGCTCTACGTCATGCAGGACGAGGACTACGTGGACCGGCTGATCGCCCGCGCGAAAGAGGCGAAGTGCTCCGCGCTCGTCATCACGCTCGACCTGCAGATCCTCGGCCAGCGGCACAAGGACCTGAAGAACGGCCTCTCCGCCCCGCCGAAGCTGACGCTCTCGACCATGGCGGACCTCGCCACGAAATGGAGCTGGGGGCTGGAGATGCTCGGCACGAAGCGGCGGCAGTTCGGCAACATCGTGGGCCACGTCAAGGGCGTCTCGGACCCGGCCTCGCTGATGTCCTGGATCAACGAGCAGTTCGACCTCACGCTCGACTGGGACAAGGTGAAGAAGCTCCGCGACAAGTGGGACGGGCCGGTGATCCTCAAGGGCATCCTCGACGCCGAGGATGCGAAGGCCGCGCTCGCCGTGGGGGCCGACGCGATCGTGGTTTCGAACCATGGCGGGCGGCAACTCGACGGGGCGCTCTCGTCGATCCGGGCCCTGCCCTCGATCCTCGACGCGGTGGGCGACCGGATCGAGGTGCATCTCGACGGCGGCATCCGCTCGGGCCAGGACGTGCTGAAGGCGGTCGCGCTCGGCGCGAAGGGCACCTATATCGGCCGCGCCTTCGTCTACGGGCTGGGCGCCATGGGCCAGCAGGGCGTGAGCACGGCGCTCGACGTGATCCGCAAGGAGCTCGACACGACCATGGCGCTTTGCGGGCGGCGGCGCGTCGACGAGCTCGACCGCGACATCCTGCTGGTGCCGCGCGATTTCGAGGGCACCTGGCAGACCGGCTGACCGGCCCCGTGCTGATCTTCTCGCGCCAGAACCTCGCCCTGCTGGCGGTGCCCAAGACCGGCTCCACCGCGCTGGAGACGGCGCTGCGGGGGCGCGCGGACATCGTCTTTCGCGGCCGGTTCCGCCACATGACCGCGCGGCGCTTCGCGCGCCGGGTGGCGCCCCTGCTCGAAGACGGCTACCGCCTCGCGCCGGAGGTGGTCGCGGTGATGCGCGAGCCCACGGACCGGCTCGCAAGCTGGTGGCGCTACCGCAGCCGCCCCGGCGCGACCAACGGCGTCGGCGACGCGGATTTCCCGGCCTTCGTGCAGGCGGTGCTGTCCCCCTCCCCGCCCGCCTGGGCCGGCGTGGGCGACCAGCACGCTTTCCTGACGGACGGGGGGCGGCTGGCGGTGGACCATCTCTTCGCCTACGAGGCGATGCCGCGCCTGCTGGCCTTCCTGTCCGAACGCTTCGAGACGGACATCTCGCTGCCGCGCAAGAACGTCTCGGCACCGCGCGACGCCGCGCTGCCCGGGGCGCTGCACGATCGCCTGCGCGCGGCGCGGGCGCAGGAATACGCGCTTCACGCGCGCCTCATGGCGGCGGGGGGTTACCTCGGACCCGGCTCAGCCGCTCCGGCGCGTTGACGCGGCAAGCCAGGGCCCGAGGGCCAGAGGGATGAGCGCGAGCGCCCCCGCCACGGCGAGGAAGGACAGCCACAGGCCCTGCCATTCCGACAGGAAGCCCATGGCGGGCGGGCCCAGGAAGAAGCCCGTGTAGCCGATCGCCGAGGCGAGCGAGATCGCCCGCATCCGGCGCTCGCCCGCGCCGCGTCCGACGAGCGCGAGCGCGAGCGGCACGATGACCGACACGCCGAGCCCCATCGCCGCGAAGCCGAGATAGGCCCAGCCCAGCCCCGGCGCCCAGGCGGCCAGCCCCGCGCCCGCCGCCGCGAACCCGGCCGCCCAGCGCAGAAGCGCGGCCTCGCCCACGCGGCCGAGGACGGCCTGCGCGGACAGGCGGCCGACCCCGGTGGCAAGGCTCAGGATCACCGGCCCCAGCGCCGCGGCCGCCGGGCCCGCACCCGCGCTGCGTTCGAGGTGAAGCGCGGACCAGCCGTCGCTCGCCTGCTCCGCGATGAAGCCCACGAGGATCACCGCGCCCCCGGCGGCGACTAGCGCGCCCGCGCCGGCGGGCGGCCGCCCCACGGCGGCAGGCTCGGGCCGCGCATCGGGATCCGCCCCGGCGCAGGCAAGCGCAAGGGGCAGCACGAGCAGGGCCGCCACCCACAGGATGACCGGCAGGGGCACGCCGCCCTCACGTGCCAGGCCGGCCGAGAAGGCGGCGAGCGCGAGCGCGACGGCGTAGATGCCGTGGACGAGGTTCATCAGCCCGCGCCCGGTGCCCGCCTCCGTCCGGGCGATGCGGACGTTCACCGTCACGTCCATCAGCCCCGAGGCCGTGCCACCCACGAAAAGCGCGACGCCGAACAGAAGGCGCGTGTCCGCCGCGCCCAGCAGCGCGAGCGCCACCGCCATGGCCAGCGCCGAAAGCGCCGCAGCCCGGCCCGCGAGCGCCCGCTCCAGCGGCCCCGCCAGCAGGACGGCGACCCCCGCGCCGCAGGTCGCCAGCAGCAGCAGAAGGCCGAGCTCCGCATCGCTCGCCCCCGCGCGCGTCTTGATCTGCGGCATCAGCGCGGCGAGCATGCCCCAGAAGAGCGCCATCGCCGCGAAGGCGGCAGAGGGCGCGCGTGTCAGGGCAAGGTCTCGCAAGGCCGGCATGGACGGGATCTGTCACGGCGCCCGCGCCCGGGCAAGCCGCGTCTCTGCCGAACCGCTCTTGCCAACCGGGCCGATCCGGTTTATCCGCGCGCCTTCACGCGGGCATACACCCTTGGAGGATGCCCGCCTCAATCAAGGAGACACCGACATGGCTGGAGAGATTCCGGATCTTCACGCCCAGGTTCGGACGGGGACAGGCAAGGGGGCCGCCCGTCAGGCACGCCGAGAGAACCTGGTGCCGGGGATCGTTTACGGAGGCGGCGTCGATCCGCTGCCGATCAACATCCCCTTCAACGCGCTGATCAAGCGGCTGCGGGCGGGGCGCTTCCTCGCCACGCTGTTCAACCTGAAGGTGGACGGGCACGACGACGTGCGCGTGATCTGCCGCAGCGTGCAGCGCGACGTGGTCAAGGACCTGCCCACCCATGTGGACCTGATGCGCCTGCGCCGCACGACCAAGATCAACCTCTACATTCCGGTCGTGTTCGAGAACGAGGAGGCCGCGCCCGGCCTGAAGCGGGGCGGTGTGCTCACCACGGTGCGCCCGGAGGTGGAACTCGTCGTGACCGCCGGCGACATCCCCGAGCAGATCACCGTGGACCTGACGGGCCTCGACATCGGCGACACCGTGACGATCTCGATGGTGAGCCTGCCCGCCGGCGCGAAACCGACGATCGACCGCGACTTCGTCATCGCGAACATCTCGGCGCCGTCGGGCCTCAAGGCCGACGAAGCCGAAGCGGGCGCAGAGGGCGAAGACGCCGAAGCCGAGGTGGAAGAGACCGAAGCCGAGGATTGAACCCTCCGCACTTCACGAAAGACGGCGACGGGGCCCCGCGGGGCCCCGTTCTCGTTTCAGCCGGTCTTTCTGGATCGGGGGCGCATGGCCGGGGCGGCGGCGATGGCCGCCCCGCGCGACCCGGAAACGGGCGAAGCCCGCACGCGGCGCTTCTTCAGAGCCCCAGCGTGGCGTTCAACTCCGCCAGAGCCGCATCCGAAAGCGTGCGCCCGCCACTTGCGTCGAGCAGCGCGGCATCGGCGTCCTCCTGCGCGGTCTCGGCCGCAGCTTCCGCAGTCTCGGCCGTCGTCTTTGCCGTTGCGTAGGTTGTTGCGCTGTCGAAGAGAGCGTCGAGGGTTCCAGCGGTCTCGGTGCCCTCGAGCGCGGCCGCCACGTCGTTCAACGCCTCTGTCCCGATTACCCCGTCCTCGAGGTCCGCGATCGCCTGATCGATCGTCTCCTGCGAGAGGGTGTCGGTCGGCTCGACGCCCCCGAGGGCGCTGACCGCATCGTTTCGGGCGCCACTCAAGGACGCGCGGGCCTCCTCGAGGTCATTGGCGGCGTCCGTCGCCGCCTGATCGAGTTCCTTCGAGGCAATCACGGCATCGCGGTATTCCCGGATCCGGCCCACCTGGCTTTCGGGCGCGGCGTTCGCGAAGGCCTGCGGGCTCGCGTTCATGGCGTTGAGGCCCTTGAGCTCGCTCGCGATCGCGCCGCGGGATCCCGCCCGGGCCGATCGCTCCGCGCCGTTGCCGCCCTTGGCGCCCGATGCGCCGGCGCCGCGATCGCCACCCTTGCCGTTGCCGCCGCGCTCGCCACCGCGGTCGCCGCCCTTGCCGTTGCCGCCGCCATTTCCGTTGCCGCCGCCGCGATCACCGCCATTTCCGTTGCCGTTACCGCCATTGCCCTGGCCTTGCGCCTCGACCTGCGTGGTGGAAAGTGCCGTCGCGCCGACGGCAAGAGTGCCCAGCGCAAGCGCGGATATCGCCGCGGCGCCCATCGTTCGAATGAAAGACTGTCCCATGTTCAACCCCTTCTGCTGATCGCCACCCGGTGGACACGATCGGTCCGACCGGCCGCGACCGTTTCACGGGTCGAACAGAAATCTGGCGGAAATCGGGCGCGGCGCCGACCAAAACATGCCGATGCGCCGGGCCGGGACAGCGATCAGCCGATCGCCTGCACGGTCTCGAAAGCCTCCAGCTCGGGCGCTTCGAGATAGAGATGCTTGTTGTCGCCCGCGCCCTTGTGCGCCTCCCGGAACGCCTCCGACCGTGTCCAGTCGAGGAAGTGCCCCTCGCTTTCCCAGGCAGTGTGAGAGGCGTAAAGGCGGTACCCGTCCTTTTCCGGCCCCTTCAGAAGGTGAAAGGCGAGAAACCCCGGCACCGATTTCAGATGGCTGTCGCGCCGGGTCCAGACCTCCTCGAAGGCCGCTTCCTCCCCGGGCTTCACCTTGAAACGGTTCATCGTCAGATACATCGCGGTCTCCTTCCCAGCTCTGGCCTTCCGGGCCGTTTCGGGCGATGTAGAGTCCGCGACCGCCGCCAGCAAGGAGAGACCCCATGCAACTCTTCGTGGGCCTCGGGAACCCCGGCGCGAAATACGCGCGGAACCGGCACAACATCGGCTTCATGGCGGTGGACCGCATCGCCGAGGATCACGGCTTCGCCCCGTGGCGGGCGAAGTTCCAGGGCCAGCTTTGCGAGGGCAGGCTCGGCGCCGAGAAGGTGCTGCTTCTGAAGCCCGAAACCTTCATGAACCTTTCCGGCCAGTCGGTCGGCGAGGCGATGCGCTTCTACAAGCTCACGCCCGCGGACATCACCGTTTTCCACGACGAACTCGACCTCGCGCCGGGCAAGTGCCGCGTCAAGCAGGGCGGCGGGCATGCCGGCCATAACGGGCTGCGCTCGCTCCACGCCCATATCGGGCCGGACTACGCCCGCGTGCGCCTCGGCATCGGCCATCCGGGCCGCAAGGAGCTGGTGGCGCAATACGTCCTGCACGACTTCGCCAAGGCCGACGAGGACTGGCTCGACGATCTTCTTCGCGGCATCGCCGACGGCGCGCCCGCCCTCGCCCGCGGCGACACCGGGCGCTTCCTGAACGCGGTGGCGCAGCGCGTCGCCCCGCCGCGCTCTTCGGGGGGCGCGAAGGGCAAGGAAAAGGAGGAAGGGGCGAAGCAGTCGGCGCCGGCAGACCCCGAGCCCGAGGCAGACACGGCGGACCCGCCCGACCGCCGCTCCCCACTGCAAAAGCTTGCCGACCGCTTCCGGTGAGCGTGCCGGGCGCCTTCCGGTCCCAGGCGCGGGCCTGCGACCGGCTCGGCTCTCCGTTCATGGCGCGGCTGCTCGACACGCTGGCGGCAGGCTGGGACGAAACCAGCGCCCTCGGGCGGCGCTTCGCGGCATGGGAGGGCGACATCGGCCCGGCGGGCGCCTCGCTGCCGCTGCGCCTTGCGGGCGGGCTCCATGCGCTTTGCCTCTCCGCCCGCGCGCCGTCGCTGGCCGCCGTCTATCCTCCGGCACAGGCGGGCGAGGCCGCGCTGGCGCGCGCCCTGGCGGAGACGCTCGCCACGCATGAGCCATTTCTCCTCGACTGGATCGACCGCGCGCCCCAGACGAACGAGATCCGCCGCAGCGCGGTGCTGATCGCGGCGGCGCATTGGCTGGCCGAGCGCCACCCGCTGCCCCTCGTCCTGTCCGAACTCGGCGCGAGCGGCGGACTCAATCTCAACTTCGACCGCTTCGCGCTCGATCTCGGGACGCGGCGGTACGGGCCGGCGGGGCCGGTGCTCACCCTCGCGCCCGACTGGGACGGTCCGCCGCCACCCGATGCGCCGATACGCGTGACAGAGCGCCGCGGCGTGGACGTGGCCCCCCTCAATCCCGGCCGCACCGACGATGCGCTTCGGCTTCTCGCCTATCTCTGGCCGGACCAGCCAGAGCGCCTCGCGCGCACCCGCGCGGTCATCGCCGCCCATGACGCGACCGTGGATGCGGCCGACGCGGCGGACTGGCTGGAGGCGCGGCTCGCACGGGCGCGGCCCGGACGGCTTCACCTCGTCTACCACACCATCGCCTGGCAGTATTTTCCCCGCGCCACGCAGGCGCGGGCCACAGCGGTGCTGGAGGCCGCGGGCGCACGGGCCGGCGAGGACGCGCCCCTCGCCTGGCTCTCGATGGAGACCGATGGCCGGCCCGACGGCGCCGCGCTCGCGCTCCGCCTCTGGCCCGGAGATCGCCGCCAGGCGCTCGGCCGGGCGGATTTCCACGGCCGATGGGTGCGCTGGGACGGGCCTGCCCGGCTTGCCTGAGGATCGCGTTTGCCAAAGGCTGCGCCGCGTGCTTCCTTTCGCGCGGAACGGGGAAGGTGGATGCGCAGAATCCTGATCTGGGGCGGACGGATCGTCGCGGGGCTCGCCCTCACCGCGCTTCTGGTCGGTCTCTGGAAACGCGAGGCGATCGCGCGGCTCTGGGCCGTGAACACGCTTTTCGACGAGTCCCGGATCGTGGAAAATTTTAGCGCGATGGACCGGGCCTTCCTGTCGGTGCCGGTGCCGCGCGGCGACGGCCCGGTGACCCCCCTGCCCCCGGGCCGGCCGGCCGACATGCCGGACGGGTTCGACGCCTGGCTCGACGCGCGGAACGTGACCGGCATCGTCGTTCTGAAGGACGGCACGGTCGTCCATGAGGACTATCGCCTCGGCACCCGGGCCGAGGATCGCCGCATTTCCTGGTCGATCGCCAAGAGCTTCCTCTCGGCGCTTCTCGGCGTGCTGCTCGAAGAGGGCGCGATCGCCTCGCTCGACGCCCCGGTGACCGGCTACGCGCCCGGGCTCGCGGGCACGGCCTATGACGGCGCGCGCCTCCGCGACGTGCTCCAGATGGCGTCGGGCGTGGTCTTCGAAGAGGATTACCTCGACCCCAACTCCGACATCAACCGCATGGGGCGCGTGCTCGCGCTCGGCGGTTCGATGGACGGGTTCGCCGCGGCGCTGCGGGACAGCTTCGCGGCCCCCGGTACGGAGTGGCGCTACGTCTCCATCGACACCCATGTGATCGGAATGGTGATCCGGGGGGCGACGGGCCGCTCGATCCCCGAGCTTCTGTCCGAAAAGATCGTGGCGCCGATGGGTCTCGACTCCGAACCCTATTACCTGACAGACGGCGAAGGCACGGCCTTCGTGCTGGGCGGGCTCAACATGACGACGCGCGACTATGCCCGCCTCGGGCTGCTTTACGCGCGGGACGGCCGGCTCGGCGGGCGGCAGATCGTGCCGGAGGGCTGGGTCCGCGCCTCCACCGCGGCCTCCGCCCCGACCGATCCGGGTGAGATCGGCTACGGGTTCCACTGGTGGGTGCCGGTGGGCGCGGCCGAGGGCGAGTTCATGGCCCGCGGCATCTACGGCCAGTATGTCTGGGTCGACCGGACGCGCGGCGTCGTCGTCGCGGTGAACGCCGCCGACCGGCGCTTCCGCGATCCCGGCGTGCACGAAAGCAATGTCGCCATGTTCCGCGCCATCGCCGCGGCCCTGTGACGCCGGGCCGGCTGGACGTGGCGCGCGCGGCCGCTAGACTGGCCCCGAAGCGAGGAATGGAGGCGCATGATGGAAATGGACCCGTCCGAGAACGTGCTGGGAGAGGCGCTCGCGCCCTGCTCCCGTGATCCGCTGACGGGATTTTTCCGGGACGGCCACTGCAACACCTGCGCGTCGGATCACGGCAGCCACACGGTCTGTGCCGTGATGACCGCCGAGTTCCTCGCCTACTCGAAATATGTCGGCAACGACCTGTCGAGCCCGCGCCCTGAGTTCGGTTTTCCCGGCCTGAATCCCGGCGACCAGTGGTGCGTCTGCGCGGGCCGTTTCCTGCAGGCCCACGACGAGGGCTGCGCACCGAGGGTCAATCTCGCGGCGACCCACGCCCGCGCCCTCGAGATCGTGCCCCTCGACGTGCTGCGCCGGCACGCGCTGGAGGCGGGCTGAAACCCGGCGGGGGCCCGCGCCCCCGCCGCGTCAGTCGTCCATATCGAAACCGAGCGCCCGGGCGACGGTGAAGATATCCTTGTCGCCCCGGCCGCACATGTTCATGCAGATCAGGTGATCCTGCGGCAGCTCCGGCGCGATCTGCATGACATGGGCCAGCGCGTGCGACGGCTCCAGCGCGGGGATGATGCCCTCCGTCTCGCAGCAGAACTGGAACGCCTCGAGCGCCTCCTTGTCGGTGATGGAGACATAGGTGGCGCGGCCGACGTCGTGCAGCCAGGCATGCTCGGGCCCGATGCCGGGATAGTCGAGCCCCGCCGAGATCGAGTGGCCCTCGAGGATCTGGCCGTCCTCGTCCTGCAGCAGGTAGGTGCGGTTGCCGTGCAGGACGCCCGGACGCCCGCCGGTCAGCGAGGCGCAATGCTCCATCTTGTCATCCACGCCCTTGCCGCCGGCCTCGACCCCGATGATCGCGACCTCCTTCTCGTCGAGGAACGGATGGAAGAGCCCCATGGCGTTCGAGCCGCCCCCGATCGCCGCCACCAGCGTGTCGGGCAGACGCCCTTCGGCGGCCATCAACTGCTCGCGCGCCTCGCGCCCGATGATCGACTGGAAGTCGCGCACCATCGCCGGGTAGGGGTGCGGCCCCGCGACCGTCCCGATGCAGTAGAACGTGTCGCGCACATTGGTGACCCAGTCGCGCAGCGCGTCGTTCATCGCGTCCTTCAGCGTGCCGCGCCCGGACGTCACCGGCACGACCTTCGCGCCGAGGAGTTTCATCCGGAAGACGTTGGGCGCCTGCCGCTCCACGTCATGCGCGCCCATGTAGACGATGCAGTCGAGCCCGAACTTGGCGCAGACGGTCGCTGTGGCGACGCCGTGCTGGCCGGCGCCGGTCTCGGCGATGATGCGCGTCTTGCCCATGCGCCGGGCGAGCAGGATCTGGCCCAGCACGTTGTTGATCTTGTGCGCGCCGGTATGGTTGAGCTCGTCGCGCTTGAGGTAGATCTTCGCGCCGCCCAGCCGCTCGGTCATCCGCTCGGCGAAGTAGAGCGGCGAGGGCCGACCGACATAATGCGTCCAGAGATGCTCCATCTCCGCCCAGAAATCGTCGTCGGCCTTGGCGCGTTCGTATTCCGCCTCGAGCTCGAGGATGAGGGGCATCAGCGTTTCCGAAACGAAGCGGCCGCCATAGTCCCCGAAGCGGCCCTTTTCGTTGGGGCCGGTCATGAAGCTGTTGATCAGATCCTCGGGCATCGCGATCCCTCCTGCGCTCGTGCTCTGGACTGAGTAAGCCCGCACCGCGCCCGGGGCAAGGGCAAGGCCTTTCGAAAGGCCTTGCCCACGCGGTTTCGAAACCGCGTGGAAGCCGCTTTCAAGCGGCTTCCGCGAAGGGCCTTCGAAGGCCCTTCAGCGGAGCGGGCGAACCGGCGCGTCGTTGCAGAAGACGACGAAGTGGCGTCCGTTCTCCACCGCCTGGAACCCGCGGCGCGCCACTTCCCTCGCGAAGGCGCGGCGCCCCACGAGGCGTTCCACGTCGCGCACCTGCCGTTTCACCACGCCACCCGTCCGCGCCTCGCGCGACGCGAAGATCTGGGCGAGCCAGAGGTCGGGCGTGAGGTGGGGTGGCAAGGTGGACATGCCGCGAGCCTCGCGCAGGAAGGTTAAGAGGACGTGACTACGAGGCTTTCTCCGCGCGCCTTGCCGTGGCACGCAGAAACGCCGCGATGCGAGCGGGGTCTTTCTCTCCCGGCGCGCGCTCCACGCCCGACGATACGTCCACCTGCCGCGCGCCGGTGCGCGAAATCGCCTCGCCCACGTTCTCGGGGGTCAGCCCGCCCGCGAGCATCCACGGACACGTCCAGCGCCGCCCGGAAAGAAGGCGCCAGTCGAAGGCGAGCCCGTTGCCGCCGGGCAGCGTGGCGCCCGCGGGCGGCTTCGCGTCCACGAGAATCTGGTCGGCCACCTCGGCGTAGCGGTCGAGCGCGGCGAGGTCCGCGGCCTGCGCGACCCCCACCGCCTTCATCACCGGCAGGCCGTAGCGCGCCCGCAGTGCCGCCACGCGCTCGGGGCTTTCGGCACCGTGCAGCTGGAGCATGTCCACCGGAACCTCGTCGAGGATCGCGTCGAGCGCCGCATCCTCCGCGTTCACAGTGAGGGCGACCTTCACGATGCCGGGCGGCACCTCGAGCGCCAGCGCGCGCGCCGCCGCGGGGTCGAGGTTGCGCGGGCTCCGGGCGAAGAACACGAAGCCCACATAGGCCGCCCCCGCCCCCGCGGCCGCCGCGACATCGGCCGCCCGGGTCAGCCCGCAGACCTTGACCCTGACACGCTCTTCCATCGGGCCGCTCAACTCGCCTCGTCAAGCAGCGCCAGAACGTCGTCCTTGCCCTCGTCGCGCTGGCCCTTCACGCGGCGCAGTTCCCGGTTGAGGCGCTTGACCTCGGTCGCGTGGCGGGCGGCCTCGGCCCGGTACTTGCCCTCGCGCATCCATTCCCAGACGAAGCCGATGAGCAGGCCGGCCGCGATACCGCCGAAGATCACGGCATAAAGCGGAAGCTCGATCGTGCGGTTCAGCCCGGCAAGACGCGACAGGGCCTCGGGCAGAAGCTGCAGCGTCACGCTGTCACGGTTCGCCACCGCCACGGAAACGAGCGCCACCGCGAGCACCGCGAAGAAGAGATAACGGATGTAGCGCATGGTCAGTCCTGATGTTGGTTAAGACGCTCGCGCAGGAGCTTGCCGGTCTTGAAGAAGGGCACGCATTTCTCGTCCACCTGCACGGCCTCACCCGTGCGCGGGTTGCGACCGACCCGGGCGTCGCGTTTCTTGACGGAGAACGCGCCGAACCCGCGCAGTTCCACCCTGTCGCCGCGCGCCATCGCGTTGGTGATCTCTTCGAAGATCGTGTTCACGATCCGCTCCACGTCGCGCTGGTAGAGATGCGGGTTCTCGTCCGCGATCTTCTGAATCAGTTCCGATCGGATCATGCCGGAAGCCCCCCCGCCGGATTTGGACCGGCCTGTTCGTTCAGAGGCAACTATAGGCCGAAAAGGCCGCGGACGGAAACCTCGCAACACCGCGACGAGGCCATTTTTCCATCCATGACAGCGGCTTCGGCCGTCAGCCGGGGGGCATGACGCCGGTCGCGGACGCGCGCATGCGGCCACGGCCGGGCGCCGGCGGCACCGATTCGCACATGAAAACCCCCGCGGCCGGCAGGCCGCGGGGGTCATTCTCGCCGTAAAGCGGTCAGGCCCGAGGGGCGCCGCGCTTACTTTTCGTCGCCCTTGAGGGCGGCGCCAAGGATATCGCCGAGCGACGCGCCGGAGTCGGAGCTGCCATACTGCTGCACGGCTTCCTTCTCTTCCGCGATCTCGCGGGCCTTGATCGACAGGCCGAGGCGGCGGGTCTTCGGGTCCACGTTGGTCACGCGCACATCGACCTTGTCGCCCACGCTGAAACGCTCGGGGCGCTGTTCGGACCGCTCGCGGCTGAGGTCGGAGCGACGGATGAACGATTTCAGGCCGTCATACTCGACCTCGATCCCGCCATCCTCGATGGCCGAAACGGTCACCGTGATGATGGAGCCGCGCTTCACGCCGCCCATCGCCTCGGCGAACTTGTCACCGCCCAGCGCCTTGATCGAGAGGGAGATCCGCTCCTTGTCGGTGTCGACCTCCTGCACGACCGCCTGGACGACGTCGCCCTTGCGGTACTCCTGGATCGCCTCCTCGCCACGCTGGTCCCAGCTGAGATCGGAGAGGTGCACCATCCCGTCGATGTCGCCCGGCAGGCCGACGAAGAGGCCGAACTCGGTGATGTTCTTGACCTCGCCCTCGACCTCGGTGCCCGGCGGGTGCGTCTCGGCGAAGACTTCCCACGGGTTGCGCTGGGTCTGCTTGAGCCCGAGCGAGACGCGGCGCTTGGCCTGGTCGATCTCGAGCACCATCACCTCGACCTCCTGGGAGGTGGAGACGATCTTGCCAGGGTGGATGTTCTTCTTCGTCCAGCTCATCTCGGAGACGTGGACAAGCCCCTCGACCCCCGGCTCCAGCTCCACGAAGGCGCCGTAATCGGTGATGTTGGTGACGCGGCCGGCATGCACCGAGCCCAGCGGGTATTTCGCGGCCACGAGGTCCCACGGATCCTCCTGCAGCTGCTTCATGCCGAGGCTGATGCGGTGGGTCTCCTTGTTGATCTTGATGACCTGCACCTTCACCGTCTCGCCGATCGAGAGGATCTCGGACGGGTGGTTCACCCGGCGCCACGCCATGTCGGTGACGTGCAGCAGGCCGTCCACGCCGCCCAAGTCCACGAAGGCGCCGTATTCGGTGATGTTCTTCACCACGCCGTCGACAACGTCGCCTTCCTTGAGCTTGGCGATCACCTCGGCGCGCTGTTCGGCGCGGCTCTCCTCGAGGATGGCCCGGCGCGACACCACGATGTTGCCGCGGCGGCGATCCATCTTGAGGATCTGGAAGGGCTGCTTCAGGCCCATGAGGGGACCCGCGTCGCGCACCGGGCGCACGTCGACCTGGCTGCCCGGCAGGAACGCGACCGCCCCGCCGAGATCCACGGTGAACCCGCCCTTCACGCGGCCGAAGATCGCGCCCTCGACGCGCTGGTCGTCGGCATAGGCCTTCTCGAGGCGATCCCAGGCAGCTTCGCGCCGCGCCATCTCGCGCGAGATCACGGCCTCGCCGCGCGCGTTCTCGGCCGCGCGCAGGTAGACTTCCACCTCGTCGCCGACGCTGATCTCCGGCGTCTCGCCGGGCATCGCGAATTCCTTGAGGTCGACGCGGCCTTCCATCTTGTAGCCGACATCGATGATGGCCTGCCCGGCCTCGATGGCGAGGACCCGGCCCTTGACGACAGTGCCCTCGTCGGGCGTGTCCATTTCGAGGCTTTCGTTCAGGAGGGCCTCGAATTCCTCCATGGATGCGTTCTGAGCCATGTGGCTTTTGGTTTCCTTCGGTTTAATTTGACTGGCCGCGCGGTTGTCTCCGCCGGTCTTGACATTGGTCCTGGCAGCACGGGCCAAAAACGAAATAGGGCCGGATGGACCCGACCCTGCCCGTTTCCCCTGCGTTGTCATCGGCGCCCCGACCAGGTGACGGGCCGCTCATAGCGGCATCGCGGCAGGGAATCAAGCCTGCAAGGCCGCCCCGCCACGATACCGGCCGCCCGTCACTCGGCGGGCTGGGCCATGTCCTCGATCCGCGCCATGATCCGCGCGTTCAGGTCTTGATCCTCGGCGGCCGCCTGCGCGATCGACTCGTAATCGTCGAGCGTCATGCCATCGGTGCTTTCGATGGCCTCGACCATCTCGGCGTTCGCCTCCTCGATGATCGCCTGCTGCTGGTCCTGACTCTCCGCCGCCTGAAGGACCGGGACGTATTTCTCGCGCAGGTCGATCACCTGCAGATACGCGACGGTGAAGGCGTCGAGCTGCTCGCCGCTGTATTCCGCCGCCTCTTGGGCCGCCGCGCTCTGGGCGGTCAGGGCCGTCACCGATGCGCCTGTCATCGCAAGGCCGAGGGCCATGGTTGTCGCTGTCAGGGTTTTTCCGAAGGGCATGTGATCTCCGTTGAACGTGAATTCGGTGCAGTCGATTGCTGCAAGTTACAGCTAATGGACATGGCAGCCCTCGCAACCCTGTGCGCGGGAATCCGCTGGCAGTGCGGGCACAGGGAGGGATCGCGCCGGCAGCGGCGGGGCGAGGGCCCCGGCGCGGCCGCAAAAGCGCGGGTCAGGCGGTGTGCCCGGACCCTGTCACGCGTCGTCCGGTTCGGGGCGCCGCGCCTCCACCTCGGCGATCGCGCGCGCCACGGCCTCGTCGATGCCCATCCCGCTGGTGTCGATGAGCACCGCATCCTCCGCCGCCCGCATCGGCGCGTCGGCGCGGCCCGCGTCGCGGGTGTCGCGGGCGCGGATGTCGGCCAGCACCTCCTCGAGGCGCGTGTCGTGGCCGCGCGCCAGAAGTTCCTTGTGCCGCCGCTCCGCCCGCACCTCGGCGGAGGCGGTCACGAAGAGCTTTACCGGCGCGTCCGGGCAGATCACCGTGCCGATGTCGCGCCCGTCCAGCACCGCGCCCCCGGCCCGCGCGGCGAAGGCGCGCTGGAAATCCACGAGCGCGGCACGCACCTCGCCCAGCGCCGCCACCTTGCTTGCCGCCTCGGCCACGTCCGGGCCGCGCAGATCCTCGGCGTCGAGATCCTCCGCCCTGAGCGCCCGCGCGGCGACCAGCGGCTCCTCGCCGTCGAGCATGCGCCGCCCCACCGCGCGGTAAAGCAGCCCGGTGTCGAGATGGGCAAGGCCGAAACGCGCGGCGATCGCGCGGCTGATCGTGCCCTTGCCGCTGGCCGCAGGCCCGTCGACGGCGATGGTCAGCCCCATGGCGTCACCCCTCCTCCCGCCTGATATCCGCGCCGAGCGCGGCCATCAGCGGCTCGAAGACCGGAAAGGAGGTGGCGATGGGACCGCCGTCGTCGACGGTCACGGGCGCCTGCGACGCCAGCCCGAGAACGAGGAACGACATGGCGATGCGATGGTCGAGACGGCTTTCCACCGTCGCGCCGCCCGGCACGCCGCCCGGCCCCCGGCCGTGGACGATCCACCAGTCCTCGCCCTCCTCGACCTCGACGCCCGCGGCGCGCAGCCCCGCCGCCATCGCGTCGATCCGGTCGCTTTCCTTCACGCGCAGCTCGCGCACCCCGCGCATCACGGTCGGCCCCTCGGCAAAGGCTGCCACCACCGACAGGATCGGGTATTCGTCGATCATGGAGGCCGCGCGCTCGGGCGGCACCTCTATTCCCGTCATGCCGCCCGAGAACCGCGCGCGAAGGTCCGCCACCGGCTCGCCGCCCTCGTCGCGCAGGGCTTCGAAGGCCAGCTCCGCGCCCATCTCGCGCAGCGTCTCGAAGAGACCCGCGCGCGTGGGGTTGAGGCCGATCCCCGGCACGCGCACGTCCGAGCCCTCGACGATCAGCGCCGCCGCGACCGGAAAGGCGGCGGAGGACGGATCGCGCGGCACGGCGATCGACTGCGGGCGCAGCTCGGGCTGACCGGCGAGCGTGATGACACGGCCCTCGCCGGTCTGCTCGGTGGCGATGCGCGCGCCGAAGCCCGCGAGCATCCGCTCCGTATGATCGCGGGTCGCCTCGCGCTCGATCACCACCGTCTCGCCCGGCGCGTTCAGCCCGGCAAGAAGCACCGCCGACTTCACCTGCGCCGAGGGAACGGGCACCTCGTAGCGCACCGGCAGCGGGTCGTCGGCCCCCACCAGCGTCATCGGCAGCCGTCCGCCCGAGCGGCCCACGGCGCGCGCGCCGAAAAGCGCCAGCGGATCGGTCACGCGTGCCATCGGGCGCCGGTTCAGGCTCGCGTCGCCGGTGAAGGTGGCGGTGATCGGCGTCGTGGCCATGGCGCCCATGACAAGGCGCACGCCCGTCCCCGAATTCCCGCAATCGATCACCTGCCCGGGCTCGGCGAAGCCGCCGGTGCCGAGCCCGTGAACGCTCCAGGCGCCCTCGCCCTGCCGCGTCACCTCGGCGCCGAAGGCGGCCATCGCCTTGGCGGTGTCGAGCACGTCCTGGCCTTCCAGAAGCCCGGTGATCCGCGTCTCGCCCACGGCGAGCGCGCCCAGGATCAGCGCGCGGTGGCTGACCGACTTGTCGCCGGGCACGACCGCCTCTCCGGCGAGCGGCCCCGCGCGGCGCGCGGTCATCGAAACGGGGGTGCCGTGGGCGGACATGGGCCTCTCTTGTGCTGCACCCGGGCGGAGTAGCGCAGCCCGTCCGGGCCGTCCAGCCTGTGCAGGCGGCGCGTCAGCGGCGGCGGAAGGTCAGGTAGTGCGGCACCCGGCCCTCGCGCAGTGCCTTCTGCTCGTAGCGGGTGGACATCCAGTCGGCCCACGGCCTGCGCCAGTCGTCCGGACGCCCGGCCAGCCACGCGAAGCCGTGGCGGGGCACCTCCTGGAGCGCCTGGCGCACGTAGTCGGGAATGTCCGTCGCGATACGGAGTTCCGCGCCCGGCCGCATCGCGCGGGCGAGCGGGGCCAGGTATTCCGGGGTCACGAAGCGGCGGCGGTGATGCTTCTTCTTGGGCCAGGGATCGGGGTAGAGCACGAACACGCGGTCAAGCGAGGCATCGGGCAGCACGTCGAAGAGGTCGCGCACGTCGCCGGGATGGACCCTCAGGTTGGACACGCCCGCCTCGCGGATCTTGCCGAGCAGCATGGCGACGCCGTTGACGTAAGGCTCGCAACCAAGGATCCCGACCCCGGGGTGGGCGCGCGCCTGATGGATCATGTGCTCGCCGCCGCCGAACCCCACCTCGAGCCAGACCGGCGCGCCGCCGAACAGCGCATCGAGGTCGAGAGGCCTGCGTCCGGGGTTCTCGTGCCAGCCCACCGGGCCGGGCGAGAGCTTGTCCAGATCCTCTTCGAGATAGGCTCGCTGGCTCTCGCGCAGACCCTTGCCGCGGATCCGGCCGTAGAAATTCCGCCAGGGCGCGCCGGAAGAATGCGTTGTCGTGCGTCGGTCGCTCATGGAGCGGGGACATAGCGCAGGCCGCAGCGGGGGCGCAATAACCGGGCGCGCGCCGCCGCAACAGGGCGGGCGGCCCGACCGGCCGGTGGGGGCGGCGCGCTTGCGGGCCATGCGCGATGTCAGGGCAGGTCCACGCTCTCCTGAGCCTGACCCCCATTGCCCTGCTCGCCGGGCACGGCGTCGCCGCGCCCGTCACCATTGCCGTTGCCGACGCCCATGTTGTTGCCGGTCCCGCCTGCCCCGGCAGGATCCCCGCCGGACCCGTCGCCGGTTCCGCCCGCCCCGTCGCCGTCCCCGTCGGAGCCGTCGCCGTCCTCGTCGGACCCACCGTCGTCCCCGTCGAATCCGCCCTCTTCCCCGTCGGACCCGCCGTCGTCCCCGTCCGACCCGTCATCGTCCCCGTCGGAGCCGTCGTTGTCCCCGTCCGACCCGTCGTCATTCCCGTCGGACCCATCTTCGTCCCCGTCGTCCCCGTCGGACCCGTCGCCATTGCCCGGGGAAAGAACGCTTTCAAGGCCGCGGCCCTCGCGGCTGCGAGCGATTTCGACGGAGGCCTCGGCATCGAGTTCCTCCAGCGCGATCAGCAACTCCGCGAAAGGCGGGTTCTCGTCCTCGATGCTCTCTTTCAAGCGCTGCATGACCTGGCGCTGCCGCGGCGGTGGCAGCGTCTGCACCCCGCCGCGCGGCTCGCCCCATCGCGGTCCGGCCAGATAGACCGCGGCGAACATGACCTTCGCCCGGATTTCATCCGTCCCGCTGGCGCGCAGCGCGTCGTAGAACATCCTGTGGACGCTTCGCCACTCGTCCTTGCGCCATTGCGGAAGGTTCTCGTTGCCGATGCCGCAATACGCGTCGTGGATGGCCGCCGCGTTGACGAATTCCGGGCTTCGCGGCTGACCCACGATCGGCACGAAGACACGCGGAATCGACGCACCGTCGGTCAGGGTGCCCCGCGGCGCGACCCAGCGTTTGCCGCCCGAATCGACGAAAGTGAGGGACTCCGCCATGGGAAAGAAGCGGCCGAACCGGAACGGCACCGGGACCTCGCGCGGTTCCAGGCGGACGGGGGAATTGAAGAACAGGCAGGTTTCGGGGGCGTCGGCCGGGCACACCCGCGTCGACAGCACGCCATCCGCCCTGGAGGGTTGCAGAACGTCCGGACTGCAGCCTGCCAGGATGAGGCACGCGCCGACGACGACGATTTTTCGGACACCCATGATTGCGCTCCCGGGGCGCAAGATCGACCCGGGGACGAGTGTTTCAAAAACGGCGGAATCTTACAAGATTTCTTGCGCGATGGCGAAGACGGGTCACACCATCTTCTTCAGCGCGTCCACGAGATCCGTGCGCTCCCACGAGAACCCGCCATCCGCATCGGGCTCGCGCCCGAAATGGCCGTAGGCGGCCGTGCGCGCGTAGATCGGGCGGTTGAGCATCAGATGCTCGCGAATGCCGCGCGGCGTGAGGTCCATCACCTTCGGGATGACCGCCTCGATCGCCTCGTCGTCCACCTGCCCCGTGCCATGGGTGTCCACGTAGATCGAAAGCGGTTTCGCCACGCCGATCGCGTAGGACAGCTGAAGCGTGCAGCGCCGCGCCAGCCCCGACGCCACGATGTTCTTGGCCACGTAGCGCGCGGCGTAGGCAGCCGAGCGGTCGACCTTGGTCGGATCCTTGCCCGAGAAGGCGCCGCCGCCATGGGGCGCCGCCCCGCCATAGGTGTCCACGATGATCTTCCGGCCGGTCAGCCCGGCATCGCCGTCCGGGCCGCCGATCACGAAGGTGCCGGTCGGGTTGACCCACCATTCGGTGGCGTCGGTGATCCAGTCGGACGGCAGCACCTCGCGGATGTAGGGCTCCACGATGTCGCGGATGTCGCGCGAGCTCTGGCCTTCATGGGCGTGCTGGGTCGAGAGCACGATCTGCGTGACCTCCACCGGCTTTCCGCCCTCGTAGCGCACCGTGAGCTGGCTCTTGGCGTCGGGGCGCAGCTCCGGCTCCTGCCCCGATTTCCGCGCCTCGGCGAGACGGCGCAGGATCTTGTGGGCATACTGGATCGGCGCGGGCATGAGCTCCGGCGTCTCGTCGACCGCGTAGCCGAACATGATGCCCTGATCGCCGGCCCCGTCCCGGTCGACGCCTTGCGCGATGTGCGCGGACTGTTCGTGCAGGAAGTTGAGGACGTGGCAGGTGTTCCAGTGGAACTGCTCCTGCTCGTAGCCGATATCCTTGATGCAGTCGCGCGCGATCTGCCCGAACCGGCCCATGTAGTTCTTCAGAAGCTCCGGGTCCGACAGGCCCACCTCGCCGCCGATGACGACGAGACCGGTGGTGGCGAAGGTCTCGCACGCCACGCGCGCGTTCTGCTCCTCGGCCAGCAGCGTGTCGAGAATGGCGTCCGAAATCCGGTCGCAGACCTTGTCGGGGTGGCCCTCGGAGACGGACTCCGAGGTGAAGATGTAGTTGTCGCGCGCCATCGGGGGATGCTCCATTGGGGTTGTCCCGCCACGCCAGGAAGCCGTTGTGACGGTCGTTTCGCTATATCCGGATCGGGGTATGCAGCCGCCCGCCAAAGGTCAATCGGTTTTTCCGCGCGCGCGCCGGGCCGCGATGGCGAAAAGGACGAGAAGCGCGGGCGCCGCCGGCCAGTCCCCGAGGCGCGCGTAAGGCGTGGGCGGCAGGGCCTCGGGCAGCGCGACATCGATGTAGCCCGCCTGCCCGAGCGCGATCTCCGACAGCACGGCGCCGCGCGCGTCGATCGCGGCCGAGACGCCGGTATTGGCCGCACGCATCAGCGGCAGCCCCTGCTCGACCGCGCGCAGCCGCGCCTGGGCCAGGTGCTGATAGGGCCCCGAGAAGGTGCCGAACCACGCATCGTTGGTCAGGTGCAGCAGGTAGTCGGGCCGTTCCGGCGCGCCCCCGACGTCCTGCGGAAAGACTGCCTCGTAGCAGATGAGCGGCAGCGCGGAGCCGAGCGGGCCGGTGTCGAGAAGCCGCGGCCCGGGCCCCGGCGTGTAGCCGCCGTCGGCGCGCGCGGCGAGGCCGTGGATGCCGAGACGCCGCCAGAAGGCCGGCCAGGGCATGTATTCGCCGAAGGGCACGAGATGGTGCTTGTCGTAGACATCGGCCGTCCGGCCCCCGGCATCGAGGAAGACGGCGGAGTTGTAGTAGCGGCCCGCCTCGCTCCGCTGGATGCCCAGAACGACGCCGGCGCCGCCCGCGGCCTCGGCGATATGGGCAAGCGGCGCCTCTGCGCGCTCGAGCAGGTCCGGCAGCGCGGTCTCGGGCCACACCACGAGGTCGGGACGCGGCGCGGCCATGGTGAAGCTCACCTGCCGCGCGTAGAAGACGGGAATATGCTCGGGGTCCCATTTCTGGCGCTGGGGCGCATTGGGCTGGATCAGCCGGACGGTGTGGGGCGTTGGCTCCGGCAGGGGCAGGGACAGCCGGGCTAGCCCGCCCCCCCACAGGACCGCGAGCGCGCCCGCCGCAACCACAAGGGCGGACGCCCGGCGCCCCGCGCCGAAAAGCGCCGCTGGCAGCATGGCCAGCGCGAGCGTGGCGAGGGTCAGCCCGTGCGGTCCGATCCACGCCGCCCATTGCATCACGGGCGTGCCGATGAAGGCATGGCCCGGCATCGCCCACGGGAACCCGGTCAGAAGATAGGCGCGGGCAAGCTCCGAAAGGCAGAGCGCGGCGACAAGCCCGACCGCCCCCGCCCGGAGGCGCGCCGCGATCCACCCCGCCGCGCCCCAGAAAAGCGCGAGCCCGCCTGCGAGAAATGCCAGCGCGAAAGGCGCCATCCAGCCGTCCCGCGCCGCGTCCACGAAGAAGGGCTCCACGATCCAGTGCAGCGCGAGCGCGAAATGCCCAAGTCCGAAGACCCAGGCCACGAAGGCCGCGCGCCGCGGCGCGCCCGCGCGCGACCACAAGAGGGCAAGTGCCGCGAAGCCCAGAAGCGTGAGGGGCCAGAGCCCGAAGGGCGCCTGCCCGAGCGCCGCGCCCGCGCCCGCGACCAGCCCGAGCCCCAGCCGCGGCCGGAAGGAGAGCGCCGCGGCCCCGGGCCGCGGGCGCGCGCCTTCAGCCATCGCGCGCCTCGCGCAGGCGCACGCGCAACCGCTTGATCCGGCGCGGGTCGGCGTCCACCACCTCGAATTCGGGCCCGGCCGGATGCGGGATCACCTCGCCTCGGGCGGGCACCCTGCCAGCCAGCATGAAGACGAGCCCGCCCAGCGTGTCGATCTCTTCGGGGTCCACCTCGGCCACGTCGGAGAGAGAGCGCCCGATCTCCGCCTCGAAATCCTCGAGCGGTGTCTTGGCCTGCACCGAATAGCAGCCGGGCTGCTCCTCGTGCCACCAGCTGTCCTCGTCGACGTCGTGCTCGTCCTCGATCTCGCCGATGACCTGTTCGATCAGGTCCTCGATCGTGACCAGCCCGTCCACCCCGCCATACTCGTCGATCACGAGCGCCATGTGGCGCCGCTCCGTCTGCATCTTGGTCAGGAGCACGCCGATGGGCATCGAGGGCGGCACGAAGAGCAGCGGCCGGAGCAGCGCCTCGAGATCGAACGTCTCCTGCCCGCCGTTGAAGCCGTGGCTGAGCGCGAAGTCCTTCAGGTGCGCCATGCCGACGGGGTTGTCGAGCGTGCCGGAGTAGACCGGAAGGCGCGACATGCCCGTCTCGCGAAAGACGTCCACGAGTTCCTCGCGCGAGATCGTGTCCGGCACGGCGATGATTTCGGCCTTGGGGATCGCGACGTCCTCCACCCGCAGGCGGCGCAGGTTCACCATCCCGTGCGTTTGCGGCTTCGCGCTGGCCATCTCCTCGGTTCCGGCCTCCGTCTCTTCCTCGTCCGAAGGGGAGAATATCCCCAGAACGCGGCGGATCAGGCCGCCCCCCGAGTCGTCGTCAGTCTGGGTCTGCGCGCTCTGCGCTGCGCTAGAGGACCCGTCGGTATCGTCCATCATCTTTTATCCAGAGCGCGGCAGGTCGGGCCGCAATGCGGTATATGGGTCAGGAAGGCCCAGATTGCCAAGGATTTCGGCCTCCTCGCTCTCCATGAGTGTCGCATCCGCATCGGTTTCGTGGTCGTAGCCCAGGCAGTGCAGCAGCCCGTGCACCACCAGATGGGCGACGTGACGCTCGAACGGGATGGCGGACGCCTGCGCCTCGCGGGCGCAGGTCTCGAAGGCCAGCGCGATATCGCCGATCTCGGGGTCGGCGGGATCGGGCGGCGAGGGGCGCTCTCCGGGCCGCGCCGCGCCGCGCTCGGCCGCGGGCCAGCTCAGCACGTTGGTGGGCACCGCCTTGCCGCGGAACTGGGCGTTGAGCGCCGCGATGCGCGCGTCGTCGCATCCCAGCACGACCACCTCCCACGGCTCGGCACCGAGACCGAGATGCGCGAGCGCGGCGCCGACCGTGCGTTCGGCGATGGCGGCAAGCCCCGCCTCTGCCCATCGCGGATCCTCGATGACGGTTTCCGTGACCACGGCCTCGATACCCGGGGGGCGGCCCCGCTCCCTTGCGATTTTTCCCGGCCGGCCGGTCAGGCCGGCGCGTCGGCGTCGTAAGCCTCGATGATCGCGGCCACGAGCGGGTGGCGCACCACGTCGCGCGCCGTGAAGTAGCTGAAGGAGATCCCCGTCACCGGCGAGAGCAGCCGCTCCGCGTCCGCGAGCCCGGAGGTGACGCCGCGCGGCAGGTCCACCTGGCTGCGGTCGCCGGTGACGACCATGCGCGAGCCTTCCCCGAGACGGGTGAGGAACATCTTCATCTGCATCGAGGTCGCGTTCTGCGCCTCGTCGAGCACGACGAAGGCGTTCGACAGCGTGCGCCCGCGCATGAAGGCCAGCGGCGCGATCTCGATCGTCTTCTCCTCCATCAGGCGGGCCAGCTGCTTGGCGGGCAGGAAATCGTTCAGCGCATCGTAGAGCGGCTGCATGTAGGGATCGACCTTCTCCTTCATGTCGCCCGGCAGAAAGCCCAGCCGCTCGCCCGCCTCCACCGCCGGACGCGACAGGATGATCCGGTCGACGTGGCCGGCCAGATACATCGAGACGCCCACCGCCACGGCGAGATAGGTCTTGCCGGTGCCGGCCGGGCCGATGCCGAAGCAGAGTTCGTGCCCGAAAAGCGCCCGGACATAGGTGCGCTGCGCGTCGGTGCGCGGCTCGACGAGCTTCTTCCGCGTCTTGATCTCCACCGGGCCGGAGCCGAACATCTCGAGTTGGTCGCCCGGCGCCGCGCCCATGCGCAGTTCCCGGTCCACATCGTCCGCGCTGACCGGCCTGCCCTGCTCGAGACGCTGGTAGAGCGATTCGAGAACCTCGACCGCCTCCTGCCGCGGCGCCTCCTCGCCGATCACGGCAAGCTGGTTGCCCCGGCGCAGGATCTGAACGTGAAGCTTGTGCTCTATGTCCGCGAGATGGCGATCATGTTCGCCGCAAAGGTCGATCAGGAGCCGGTTGTCGGGGAACTCGATAAGCGCCTCGGTCAAAGTGCCTGTGCTCACGCATGTCTCCTGCCGCGGATGGACACCGTAAGGGTGCCCCGTCCGGCGCGCCATTGCAACCGCGCGGGCGCGCGCGCCGGCGGGAGCGCCGGGTCGGAACGGGACGACGCAGGACGCCGCGAGGCGGAACAGCCCCGCGGCGCCCGGAACCAGCAAGACACATGAACAATTTCTTCGCCGGCGACTCCAGGACGTCCCTGAAACCCGCCGGAAAAACTGGACAAACCCGGGATTTCCACGCGTTTGTCCACACCCCCGACCAGAACGCGACAGCGCCCGGCCAACTCGTCACCCCCCGAAGATACAACGGCTTACGCTGGGGAAGCGAGTCCGATCCGATGGTCAATCGGTTTCGGTAACGCGAACGATCCGCCGCCCTTGTGGAAAAGCGGATTTCAAACTTCTTTCAATCACATGCAGCCTGTCGCGGACACAGGCGGCCGTCAGGCCAACCTTCCGGACAAGGAGTTCGGCCCGCTTTCGACGACACGCACCGTCGCGATCCGTCCGGCCCGGGCCGCGGGATCGGCGACATGGACGGCGTGCAGATACTCCGACTTGCCGACCATCTGACCCTCGAGCCGGCCGGGTTTTTCGAACAGCACGCTGACATCGCGCCCGACCATGGCGTCCTGCGCGGCCCGCTGCTGGCGCGTGAGAAGCGCCTGAAGCCGCTGCAGACGGTCCGACGCCACATCGGCATCGACCTGCGGGCGCTCGGCGGCGGGTGTGCCCGGCCGCGGCGAATACTTGAACGAGAAGGCGGAACCATAGCCGACCGCCTCGACCAGATCGAGGGTCGCCTGGAAATCCGCCTCGGTCTCCTCGGGAAAGCCCACGATGAAATCGCCCGAGAGCAGGATGTCGGGACGCGCGGCGCGGATGCGCTCGATCAGCCGGACGTAGCCCTCGGCGGTGTGCCTGCGGTTCATCCGCTTCAGGATGCGGTCGCTGCCCGACTGCACGGGCAGATGCAGGTAGGGCATCAGCTTTTCGCAGGTGCCGTGCGCCGCGATCAGGTCCTTGCCCATGTCGTTGGGGTGTGACGTGGTGAAGCGGATCCGCGCAAGCCCGTCGATCTCTGCCAGTTCGTGGATCAGCCGGGCGAGCGACCAGTCCGCGCCGTCCGGCCCGGCGCCGTGATAGGCATTCACGTTCTGGCCGAGAAGCGTGATCTCCCGCACGCCCCGCTCCACGAGGTCGCGCGCCTCCGCCATCACCCGCTCCACCGGGCGCGAGACTTCGGAGCCGCGCGTGTAGGGCACGACGCAGAAGGCGCAAAACTTGTCGCAGCCTTCCTGCACGGTCAGGAAGGCCGTCGGCCCGCGCGCGGCCTTGGGCCGCGACTTCAGATGCGCGAACTTGTCCTCCTCGGGGAAGTCGGTATCGAGCGCCTTCTCGCCGGCGCGGGCGCGCGCCTCGAGGTCGGGAAGGCGGTGATAGCTCTGGGGGCCGACCACGAGATCCACCATGGGCTGGCGGCGCATGATCTCCTCGCCCTCGGCCTGCGCCACGCAGCCTGCCACGCCGATCTTCAGATCCGGTTTCGCGGCTTTCAGGCCCTTGAAGCGCCCGAGCTCGGAATAGACCTTCTCGGCGGCCTTCTCCCGGATATGGCAGGTGTTCAGCAGGATCATGTCCGCGTCGTCCGGGCTGTCGGTCTCGACATAGCCCTGCCCGCCCAGCGCCTCGGCCATCCGCTCGCTGTCATAGACGTTCATCTGACAGCCGTAGGTCCTGATATAGAGCTTCCGGGGCTGGGTCATGATCGTGCCTCGCGCGTTCCAGCCCGCTGCCTACACCGGATCGGGCCCGCCTTGCAATGCGGCGCCATTTGCCGGAGTTTCACGCCGGGAGGCCAGTGAGGCGCGATGTATTACCGGGGCCTGGACGACTTTCTGGCGCGCGGGCGCGCGGCACTGGCCGAGGGGCCCGTCGCGATCGTCATGGTCGAGGACGACGCCGAGGTGGACACCACGCTGCGCCACCACATGCAGTCGGGCTTCCGCGCCGTTCTGGCGCTGATGCCCGATGTCGTCCCCCTCGCCACCGACCTTGTGGACACGGTGCATCGCATCGCCTGCGATCCCTATGCGGAAGGCGCGCTGCAGTCGGCCGTCAACCGCATCGCCGCCGCCGCGCCGGGTACGTGGTTCTTCTACTGCTACAATGCCGAGTTCCTGTTCTACCCGTTCTGCGAGACGCGCACGGTGGGCGAGATGCTCGCCTTTCATGCCGAAGAGCGGCGCTCGGCGATGCTGACCTACGTCATCGACCTTTACGCCGCCGATCTGGACACCGCGCCGAACGCGGTCTGCCTTGACACGGCGCAGATCGACAGGACGGGCTACTACGCGCTCGCCCGGAAGGATCCGGCGCATCACGACCACCCCAGGGAACGCCAGCTCGATTTCCATGGCGGGCTGCGCTGGCGCTTCGAGGAGCACGTGCCGCCCGCGCGGCGCAAGATCGATCGCATCTCGCTTTTCCGGGCCAGGCCCGGGCTCGCACTGCGCGGCGATCACACTTTCAACGACGAGGAATACAACACCTATGCCTGCCCGTGGCACCACAACCTGACGGCGGCGGTGGTCTCGTTCCGCACGGCGAAGGCGCTGCGCACCAACCCGGGCTCGCGCGACGGGATAGACACGTTCCGCTGGCACAATTCCGTGCCGTTCGAGTGGCACTCCCGCCAGCTACTGGACCTCGGCCTGATGGAGCCGGGCCAGTGGTTCTGAGCCGCCGGACGCCCGCGGGACATGGCGACCCCACCGCCCGGCGCGCGGTTCAGAGGTTCTCGATCTGCGGCATCCCGACGATGTGATAGCCGCCGTCCACATGCACGACCTCGCCGGTGGTGCAGGCGCCGGCGTCGGAGGCGAGCCAGACCGCCGTGCCGCCCACCGCCTCCAGCGTGGCGTTGGCCCGCAGCGGCGCGTTCGCCTCGGAATGCTTGTAGGTGCGCCGCGCGCCGCCGATGGCCGCGCCCGCGAGCGTCTTCATCGGGCCCGGAGAGATCGCGTTCACGCGGATGCGCTCGGGCCCCAGATCGTTCGCGAGGTAGCGCGTCGCGGCCTCGAGCGCGGCCTTCGCCACGCCCATGACGTTGTAGTTCGGCACCACGCGCATGGAGCCCTGGTAGGTCAGCGTCATGAGCGCGCCGCCATTCTCCCGCATCAGCGGCTGCGCCCGCCGGGCCACGTCGATGAAGGAGTAGGCCGAGATGTCGAGCGAGTGCTTGAAGTTCTTCCGGGTGGTGTTGATGAACCGCCCCGTCAGCTCCGACTTGTCGGAATAGGCGATGGCGTGCACCACGAAGTCGATGGCGGGCCAGCGCGCGGCCAGGACCTCGAACGCGGCGTCCATCGCGGCGTCGTCGGTGACGTCGGCGTCTACGAGGATGTCGGATCCGAGCGAGGCCGCCAGCGGCTCGACCCGCCTGCCGAAGGCCTCCCCCTGGTAGGTGAAGGCAAGCTCGGCGCCCGCGCCGTGCATGGCCTTCGCGATGCCCCACGCGATGGAGCGGTCGTTGGCCACGCCCATGATGAGGCCGCGCTTGCCCTTCAGAAGATCCGACATCGGTGCTGTCACCCGTGATATCTGCTCAGAAGCATTGACCCGTTGGTGCCGCCGAAGCCGAAGCTGTTGGTCATCACCGTGTCGAGGCCGGCGCCGTCCACCCGCGTCAAGGCGATCTCGGCCGGATCGATCGCGGGGTCCAGCGTCTCGACGTTGATCGAGGGCGCGATGAAATCGTGCTGCAGCATCAGCAGGCAGTAGATCGCCTCCTGCGCGCCGGTCGCCCCCTGGCTGTGGCCGGTCATGGATTTCGTGGAACTGATGGGCGGCGTCGCGCCCCTGCCCCAGACGCGGCGCACCGCCTCCACCTCGCCCACATCGCCGACGGGCGTGGAGGTGCCGTGCGCGTTGATGTAGCCCACCTTGCGGTCCGCCGGCAGGGTCGCGAGCGCAAGACGCATCGCCCGCTCGCCGCCCTCCCCGGACGGTGCGACCATGTCGTGCCCGTCCGAGGTGGCGCCGTAGCCGGTGACCTCCGCGTAGATGCGGGCCCCGCGGGCCTTCGCGTGCTCGAGCTCTTCCAGCACCACGATGCCGCCGCCGCCCGAGATCACGAACCCGTCGCGGCCGGCATCGAAGGCGCGGGACGCCTTTTCCGGCGCGTCGTTGTATTTCGCGCTCATCGCGCCCATCGCGTCGAAGAGACACGACAGCGTCCAGTCGAGCTCCTCGCCGCCGCCGGCGAACATCACGTCCTGCTTGCCCATCATGATCTGCTCCGCCGCATTGCCGATGCAGTGCAGCGAGGTCGAGCAGGCGGAGGTGATCGAGTAGTTGATCCCCTTGATATGGAACGCCGTGGCGAGGTTCGCGCTCACCGTGGACGACATGCATTTGGGCACGGCGAAGGGGCCGATCCGCTTCGGGCTGCCCTTTTCCAGCACGGTCTGGTGCGCGGCGAGCATGGCCGAGGTGGACGGCCCGCCCGAGCCCGCCACCAGCCCCGTCCGCTCGTTCACCACGTCGCTGTCCTCGAGCCCCGCGTCGGCGATGGCCTGGCTCATCGCGATATGGGCGTAGGCGGCGCCGGGCCCCATGAACCGCAGCGTGCGCTTGTCCACGTGCTCGGACACGTCGATGTCGACGGCGCCCGCGATCTGGCTGCGGAACCCGTGCTCCTTCATGTCCTCGTTCGCGGTGATCCCCGAGCGGCCGGCCCGGAGCGATGCAAGAACCTCCTCGGCATCGGTCCCGATGGACGAGACGATGCCGAGTCCGGTGACGACGACGCGGCGCATCGGCGCTTCCTCCCTAGTCGGTGAACAGCCCGACCTTCATGTCCGTTGCGGTGTAGATGTCCTTCCCGTCCGCCAGCATGCGCCCGTCGGCGAGGCCCAGCTTCAGCTTGCGGTCGATCACCCGCGTGAAGTCGACGATATAGGTCACCAGCTTTGTCGCGGGCGTCACCATATCGGTGAATTTCACCTCGCCGACGCCCAGCGCGCGGCCCCGGCCCGGCATGCCCCGCCAGCCGAGGTTGAAGCCCGTGAGCTGCCAGAGCGCATCGAGGCCGAGGCAGCCCGGCATCACCGGGTCGCCCGGGAAATGGCACTTGAAGAACCACAGGTCGGGCGTGATGTCGAGTTCGGCCACCACATGCCCCTTGCCATGCGCGCCCCCGTCCGAGGAGATCTCCGTGACCCGGTCCATCATCAGCATCGGCGGCTCGGGGAGCTGGGCGTTGCCCGGTCCGAAGAGCTCGCCGCGCGCGCAGCGCAGGAGATCGTCCTTGTCGAAGCTGGTGGGATGATCGGCCATTCAGGGCGCGCTCCTCGGGACACTGCGGTTTACCGCGCTCCCTCTAGCACCCCGCGAAAGGCGCTTGCAAGACTGCGCGCGGCCGGCGGCACAGAGCCTTGCGCCGGCGAAAATTCCCCGATTTGCATTGAAACATCGCCGCTTGAAGCTCTATATTCCCGCTGGAAGGTAAGGAAGATGACCGTCATGGATCAACAGGCTCTCGATCGCGGATCCGAATGGCTGTCCGAGGCCGGGCTCCGGCCGACGCGGCAGCGGTTGACGCTGGCCGCGCTGCTCGTCGGCGACGGCCACAACCGTCACGTGACGGCCGAAAGCCTGTTCGCCGCGGTGCGGGAGCGCGGCGAAAGCGTGTCGCTCGCCACCGTCTACAACACGCTCAAGGCGTTCTGTGACGCGGGGCTGATGCAGGAGATCACGGTGGACGGGTCGAAAAGCTATTTCGACACCAACATCCACGATCATCCGCATTTCTTCTGGGAAGACGAGGGGCGTCTCTCCGACGCGCCGTCGGAGGAACTCGAGATCACCCGGCTGCCCACCGCCCCCGAGGGCGCGGAAATCGCCAAGATCGACGTGGTGATCCGGCTCCGTCGCGGCTGACCCGGCGCGCTCGGCGCGACATTCTCTTCGCTGATATCGCTGGCCACGATCGCCGCGGGTCCGGACGCACCGGCCGCCGGGCTGCACGTCACGCCGATGCGCTGCATGAAAACCCGAAGTGCCGATTGAAGACTTGTCGCGCGAGTGCGAATGGCGCAGCGGCCTCGCAGTGGCTGACGCCCCGCACGCGGGCGGACCGTCGTTCATCCGCATGTGGACCAGGTGAAGACCACGGAGGCGGCGCTCACCGAGCAAGCGCTGTCGCCGCGGCGGGCCGGAACGGCGCTCAGGCGGGGACGTCAAGGGCGCGCCGGGGGACCGGCGCGCCGCCGTTTTCAGGCCGCCTGCGGGCGGCGCGGACGCCGCCGCTTCGCCGGTTTCGGCGCGCCACCGGCACCGCCGGCCGGCTTGCCGCGATGGCGCCGCGCGCCGTTTCGGCGGCCGCCGGCAGCATCGTCGCCTTCCGCAAGCGGGCTGTTGCCCCGGGCCACGGGCACCTCGATCTTCATCAGCTTCTGGATCTGGCGCAGCAGATCGGCCTCGTCGGGCGCGCAGAACGCGATCGCCTCACCCTCGCGCCCGGCGCGCGCGGTGCGCCCGATCCGGTGCACGTAATTGTCCGGAACATCGGGCAGATCGTAGTTGATGACATAGGTCACGCCGGGGATGTCGATACCGCGCGCGGCCACGTCGGTTGCCACGAGCGTGTTGATCGCGCCCGAGCGGAACGCCTTGATCGCGCGGTCGCGCTGGCCCTGGCTCTTGTTGCCGTGGATCGAGGCGGCGTTGAAGCCGTCCGCCACCAGCCCCTTCATGAGCTTTTCCGCCCCGTGCTTGGTGCGGGCGAAGACCAGCGTCAGCGCCGCCTCGTCCCGCAAGAGGATCTCTCGCAGGCGGCCCGGCTTCTCGGCCTTGTCGAGGAAATGCACCGATTGCGTGACCTTGTCGGCGGCCTTGCCCGGCGGCGAGACCTGAACGCGGCGGGGAGTCGTGAGGTAGGCGCGCGACAGTTCTTCCATCTGCTTCGACATGGTCGCCGAAAAGAGCATGGTCTGGCGCGGCGTGCCAAGCCGCGGCGCGATCTTGCGCAGGGCGTGGATGAAGCCGAGGTCGAGCATCTGGTCGGCCTCGTCGAGCACGAGATGGCGCACCTGGCCGAGATCGACGGCGCCCCGCTCCATCAGGTCGATAAGCCGCCCCGGCGTGGCGACGAGGATATCCGTGCCGCGCGACAGAAGCGAGATCTGCCGGCCCAGCGACTGCCCGCCGACGACCGTCGCCACGCGCAGTCTGGTTCCGTCGGTCAGCGTGCGCAGGCTTTCCGCGATCTGGTTCGCCAGCTCACGCGTCGGCGCGAGGATGAGCGCCTTCGCGGTTTTCGGCGCGGGCTTGCCCGGCTCGGCGAGAAGATGATCGACAAGCGGCAGGCCGAAGGCCAGCGTCTTGCCGGTGCCGGTCTGGGCGAGGCCCATGATGTCGTGCCCCTCCATCGCGAGCGGGATCGCCTGCGCCTGGATCGGGGTCGGTTGCGAGAATCCCGCGCGGCTCAGCGCGGTGTTGAGGGTCGGCGCGAGGCCGAGCATGTCGAAATCGAACAAATCGTATCCTTCTTGGGCCGCGCACGGACCTTGAGCCGGCACAACCGTGCTGAATGGCCGCCGAAAGGCAGCCGATGAGGGTTCGCGGGCCAGTCGACGAAGGGGAGAGTCCCGATCCGTCCGGTCGTCGCGTCAGGAACCCTGCGTGATGGGGAACTGAATTCGGTGCGCCGTTGGCCTCTTGGGCGGCCAGATCTGCTCACGCGGCAGCGCGGCACTGGGGAGCAAGTGGGGCATCCGCGCTGCGCTGTCAAGCGTTTCCGGTCCCATGCACGGCGTGGACGCCGCTTCGGCCTTCTCCACGGACGGCACCCATGGGGGGCGCCGGATCCCGGCGCCGACAGACCGCGGCGAAGTTCACTGCGCCCTCATTCCCATTCCATCTGCTGGAATGCCATCTGCGCGTTGCGGCCGGCGAGCGCCTCGAACTGCTCGAGATAGGCGAAGTCCGACTGGTCCACCTGCGGCGCCTCCATGATGTCCCCGCCCTCGTCGATCAGCGCGCCGATCTCGGCGCGAAGGTGCATCAGATAGTCGTAGGTGTCGGCGCGCGCCTTCTCCATCGTGGTCGCGGGGCCGTGGCCCGGCACGACATGCGCCGCGCCCGTCGCCTCCACCGCCTCGAACGCGGACGGCCATCCGCTGATGGAGCTCTGCGCACCCACGCCGAGCAGACGCGCGACATAGACGATGTCGCCGGTGAAGACCGTGTCGCGCGCCGGCACCAGGACGAAGCTGTCGCCCGGCGTGTGCGCCGGTCCGGGATGGACGATCTCGAAGCGCAGCCCGCCGAGCTCGAGCGTGTAGGCATCCGTGAAGGTCACGTCCGCGAAGCTCGGCTCCGTCCCCTCCAGCGCGTCGCCGATGAGCTGCGCTAGCGCCGTCATCTGCATCGAGGCGCGGGCCCGCTGGTCCGCCACCGCCGCCTCGGACGCGATCACTGTTGCCCCCTGCGCCTGCCAGTAGCCGTTGCCGAGCCAGCGGTGGTCCTGCCCGCCGGTGTTGATGACATGGACAACCGGCTGATCGGTGAGGCCGCGGATGACCGCGTGCAGCATCTCCGCGCCTTTCCAGGAGCCGCCCGGATCCATCAGCACCGCGCCCGTCCCCGTCTCGATCAGGCCGAAGGTCGCGTTGTTGCCCAGATTCTCCGGGCTGCGTTGCTCGGTGGGGCCGACGATGGCCCAGACATCGTCCGTGACGGGCTGCACCTTCAGGATGTCGGCATGGGCGAGGGCGGGCGCGGCAACCATGGCGGCGGTGGCGAGCCTGCGGATCATGCGTGCGGCCCGGGTTCGGGCTTCGCCAGGTCGGGGACGCCGCCCGCATGGATGATCCTGCGGTCCGCCGCGATCCGCGCGCCTGGGCATGATGCCCTCCATGGCGATGAATTTCTGCCTTGCCATTTTCCAGTCCTCCACCTCGGCGCAGGGTTTCCGGGCCGCTTCCCTGACCGTCGTCTCGCCCGTATCGAGACGCTTGCCGGCGAAACCGTAGACCTTGGCCTTTTTCATGCCAATCGCCTTTCCTGGTATCGTCTGCGACTGGCGGGGCGCTCACGGCGGAAAGGTGGAAAGCACACCGAGCGGCGGCAGCACCTCGGGCGTCCCCGTCGAACCGCACCGCGAAAGCACCGACGCGCCCCGGATCCGGAGCGTGCCGAACCTGCCCCACTGCCGTGAAAGGTGGCGCGTTGTGCAAGACAACCGGCCTCGTCTCCGGGATTCTCGCATGCGGCCCCGCGCCCCGACATCGGGGCGTTTCGCAGGACCGGTCCGGTCAGCCGCGCAGTCGTATCAGGCGATCCAGCTCCAGGAAGGCCGACTTCGCATCGCCGAAGACAATATCGATATCGAGGAGTTCGTGAAGCCGTTCCGCGTCGACACTCCACGCCGGCGCAACGCCGATGATCGCATGCGGCTTGACGATCCGCATCGCCACGACCAGGCGCACCAGCGCGTCGAGCCTGTGCTCGGTGCTGAGCGACAGACCGATTATGTGCGGCTGGGTTCGTTCGACATGGACAATGAGTTCGTCGTGATCGGCGCCGATCTGAAGATCGATCTCCCAGCCCGCCTCCCGGAAGAGGTCGGCCGCGACGGTTATGCCGATGCCGTGATCCTCGCCCGGCACCGTGGCGAAGAGCGCGCAGCGATCGCCGTCGAATGTCGGCCGTGCGGCGGCGCTCTCGGCCCTCAGGGCCCGCATCAGGGCGTAGAGATGCCCGGTGCCGTAGGTGACCTGAAGAAAGGACAGCCGATCCTCGTCCCAGCCTTCGCCAAGACAGCGCGCCGCGGCGGTGATGTATCCCAGGTAGACACCCTGGCGCGTCACGCCTTCGGCACGACGCTCCTCTATGAAACGCAAGGCTGCGTCGGGATCAGGCTGGACCAGCGCGTCGCAGAACGCGGCGATGCTGTCGTCGCTGATGTCCGGGGCGTCGAAGGCGGGGCCCGTGCCGGCGGAGCGTGCAAGGCGTCGCACGATGTCGCCTGCCAGCGCCTCAACCGCATCCGGGGCGAAGGTATCGCGTTTCGTCGCGAAGAGAGATGCCGTGCGCGAGAAGATTTCCTCGTCGAAAGTGACCTCGGGCTTTCCCATCGGCAACGCCTCCCAAGCGGAAAGGATACCTCGGCATACCGATGGATCAAGTGGGTTAAGATGACTCGGGGATGATTTTTTCGGGGTCCGGTCCCGGGCGGACGAGGCCCGTCGACGAGGTCGCCGCATGGCTGCCCACGCCCGGCGTCGTTGTAACGGACGAGTTGCGCGGCCCGCGCGATCCCGGTGCCGCTTTGCGTCGGGCTGCGGCGGAGGCCGCGAACATGTCCCGCCCCTCGGGAAGGATCGGGACGCCGGGCCGGCGCGCTGGTGGGTGATGAGAGACTCGAACTCCCGACATCCTCGGTGTAAACGAGGCGCTCTACCAGCTGAGCTAATCACCCACGCCGCGCGCTCTTACCGCGCGTCCGATCGTCATGGCAAGACTCGCCGCGCCGGGCCGTGCCGAGACGGCGGGGACCACGCCGCGCGCACGGGCCGCCAGGGCCGAAGCGGCAGGCGCCGCCGAAAAGCGCCTCAGGCGGCGCTCATTCCGCCGCGTGGGCGTGGCGCAGCATGTCCCACATGCGATGCGGGGTGAAGGGCATGTCGGCCTGGCGCACACCGGCCTCCCACACCGCGTCCTGAACGGCGTTGGCCACGGCGGCGAGCGCGCCCACCGTGCCCGCCTCGCCACATCCCTTCATGCCGAGCACGTTGTTCACCGAAGGCACCGGCTCGGAGGTGAAATCGTACATGGGCAGATCGTCCGCGCGCGGCATCGCGTAGTCCATGAAGGTCGCGGTGAGAAGCTGGCCGTCCTCGTCGAAGACCGTCCGCTCGCAGAGGGCCTGCCCGATGCCCTGCGCCACGCCGCCATGGACCTGTCCCTCGGCCAGCAGCGGGTTGATGAGGTTGCCGAAATCGTCGACCACCGTGTAGCGCAGCACGCGGACGCGGCCGGTGTCGGGGTCGATTTCCACCTCCGCGGCATGGGCGCCGTTAGGGAAGGAGCGGCCGGGCAGCTTGGTGCGCGCCTCGTGCGTCAAGAGGTCGGAGCGCCCGTCGGCGCGCGCCATTTCCGCCGCCTCCAGAAGGCTCGGCGTCCGGTTGGAGCCGGGCGCGCGGAACGTGTCGTCGTCGAAGCGGATTTCTGCTTCCGGCACGTCCATCTTCCCGGCGAGGTAGGGCGTGAAGGCGGCGACCATCTTCTCGACAGCGCCCAACGTCGCGGTGTTCTGCACGGTGACGGAGCGCGAGCCGCCCGTGCCGCCACCCTGCGCGATGAGGTCGGAATCCCCCTGCACGACGCGGATGCGCTCTACCGGGATGCCGGTCTGGTCCGACAGGAATTGCGCGTAGACCGTCTCGTGCCCCTGCCCGTTCGACTGGGTGCCCACGAAGAGGCTGACGGTCCCGTCCTCCTCGAACGTCACCTTCGCGCCTTCCGAGGGATCGCCGAGGATGCTCTCGATGTAGTAGCAGAGCCCGAGGCCGCGGAGCCTGCCGCGCGCCGCGCTCTCCGCGCGCCGTGCGGGGAACCCGGCGCGGTCGCACTCCCGTTCCACCCGGTCGAGCAGGCGGTGGAAATCGCCCACGTCGTAGGTCTCGCCCGAGGGCGTGGTGTAGGGGAATTTCTCCTTCGGGATGAAGTTGCGCCGGCGCAGCTCCCACGGGTCCACGCCCAGTTCGCGCGCGGCGCGATCCATCGCGCGTTCCAGCACATAGATCGCCTCGGGCCGGCCGGCGCCGCGATAGGCGTCCACCTGCGTGGTGTTGGTATAGATGCCTTCGACGTGCAGCCACGCCGCGGGAATGTCGTAGACGCCCGTCAGAACCTTGGAGAAGAGCGTGCTCTGGATGATCTGGCCGAAATTGGAGTTGTAGGCGCCGAGATTGCTCAGCGTGTGGACGCGGTAGGCGGTGATCCGTAGATCCGCGTCGAAGGCGAGCTCGGCGGTGGTGACGAGGTCGCGCCCGGCATGGTCGGACAGCATCGATTCCGTGCGCTCGGCCATCCAGTGCACGGGGCGTCCCGTCACCCGCGCGGCATGGGCCAGAACGGGATATTCCGGGTAGGGCGCCCCCTTCATGCCGAAGCCGCCACCGACATCGGGGTTTGTCACGCGCACGGCGTCCTCGGGCAGTCCGAGCGCCTGGACGAGCGCCGCCTTCTGGCTCCAGACCCCCTGCCCGTTGATGGCGACGTGCACGCGCCCGTCCACCCATTCGGCATAGGCGCCGCGGGGCTCGAGGGAGTTCACGATGACGCGGTTGTCGCCGACCTCGAGGCGCACGACATGGGCCGCCGTCTCGAAGGCCGCCTCGGTGGCCGCCGCGTCGCCCAGCGCCCAGTCGAAGGCGCGGTTGTCCGGCGCGTTTTCGTGAAGCGGCTCGCCCCCCGGCGCGAGATCGAGCTTGGCGGGCAGCTCCTCGATCTCCAGCTCGACGAGCTCCGCCGCGTCGCGCGCCTGCTGGCGCGTCTCGGCCACGATCATCGCCACGGGCTCGCCCACGAATCGCACCCGGTCGCGGGCGAGCAGAAGCCGCTCGGTGGCCGCGCCCTTCGTGCCGTCGCGGTTCGGCACGCGGACGGCCTGCATCCGCAGGTCGAGACCGGCCGCCTCGAGGTCGGCGGCCGTGAGTACGGCATGCACGCCCTCCGCCTCGCGCGCCGCGCTCACGTCGAGCGTTTCGATCCAGCCATGCGCCATGGGCGCGCGCAGGACATGGGCCACGAGCGCGCCCTCGGGCACGATGTCGTCGACATACCGGCCCTCGCCGGTGAGAAAGCGCTGATCCTCGATCCGCGTGACCGGCTGGCTCCGCCCGAACTTTTCCATGCTCATCCCTTGTCCGCCGCTGCGTCTCCCGCGGAACCTACGCCGCGTCGCGGCGGTGTCTACCCCTGGCGGGCGGGTGCGGCCACGGTGACCCGGTCGAGCGCGCCATAGCCGTTGAACCGCGTCGAAAGCGCCGCGGAATAGGCGCCCATGGCCGGCAGGACCAGCCAGTCGCCCTCTGCCACGTCGCCCGGCAGCGGCAGGGGCTCGGGCAGCCGGTCGAGGCTGTCGCAGGTGGGGCCGAAGACCACGCGCGGCACCGGCGCGCCGGTGCGCGGCCGCGCGGCGGCGTCGAGGAGCCGGAAGCGCCCCGGCGCGGCGATGTCGCGCAGCTCGGCGAGCGCGCCGTAGATCCCGTCGCCGAGAAACAGCGCCCCGTCGGGGCGGACCGCCTTCACCGGCAGCGCGAGGGTGAAGGCTTCGGCGGCCACGGCGCGGCCCGGCTCGCAGACGAGCGCGGGCGCAGAGGCGCCGAACGCCGCGGCGCACGCAGCGCCGATCCGCGCGAAGATCGCCTCCAGATCGGGGGCGTCGGCGTCCCTGTGCGCGGCGAATCCCCCGCCGACGTTCAGCCGATGCAGCGTGACGCCGGCGCGGCGCGCCACCTCCGCCGCGGAGAAGATATAGGCCGCCCAGGCCTCGGGATCGGCGCATTGCGTGCCGGGATGGAAGGTGAGCGACGGCGTGAGCCCGCGCCGCGCCACCTCGGCCAGAAGCGCGGCCGCCACCTCCGGATCGGCGCCGAACTTCGCGCCGAAATCATAGGCCGCCCCGGCGACCGGCAGGCGAAGCCGCACCGCGACCTCCGCACCGTCCGGCAGCGGCATGAGCTTGTCGAGTTCCGCGGCGCAGTCCACAGACCAGGAGACGACGCCATGCGTCTTGCCCGCCGCCACCTCCTCGGGGGCGCGCACGGGGTTGTGGTAGTGCAGCACCGCGCCCGGAAAGGCCGCGCGCACCTGCGCCATCTCGGCGGGCGAGGCCACGTCGAACGCCGCGATCCCGGCAGCCACGAGGTTTTCCAGCACCTCCGGGCCATCGTTCGCCTTCACCGCGTAGGTGACGAGCCCCGGAAAGCCGTCGAGGAAACGCCGTGCCGTCCGCTGCAGCGTGTCGGGGCAGAAATAGAGCACCGGACCCCGCGGATTCGCCCGCGCCAGGTGGGTTTCGGGGGAAGGCCAGAGCGTCGCGCCGGATTGCATGGGAACCTCACTGCTCGCGTTTTTCGGAATCCTCCCGCGACGTGCCGTCGGTTTGGAGTGTCTTTTTCGCCGAATCCGTTCATTCTGGCGTCGGAACGACGAAATTTGCCGACAGATGGACGAAACTGACCGCGCCCTCCTTTCGCTTCTGGCCGAGAATGCCCGCCTGCCCACGGCGACGCTCGCCCGCAGGCTCGGCCTCGCCCGGACCACGGTGCAGGCGCGGCTGGAGCGGCTGGAGCGCAGCGGCGCCATCGCGGGCTACACGCTGCGCGCGGGCCCCGCGCTTCGGCCGCCACTGCGCGCCACGGTGCTCGTGTCGATCGAACCGCGCTCGGGGCCTGCCGTTCTCGCCCGGCTCAAGTCGCTGCCGGGGGTGGAGGCGGTGCACACCACCTCGGGGCGGGTGGATCTCATCGTGCAGCTTTCGGCCGACAGCACCGAGGCGCTCGACGACACGCTCGACCGGATCGGCGAGACCCGCGGCGTGAAGGGCTCGGAAAGCCTGATCCACCTGGCCACGAAGCTCGACCGCACGCGCTGAGAGGCGCCGGCCCGCGGCGGGCGCCGGGCGGCTTTTCCTCGGCCCGGCGCTCGGGTAAGGAGCGGCCGACGCCGCTCAAGACGGGATGCACGCGATGCCGCTTTCGAAGACCTTCGACGCCCAAGAGGCCGAGCGCCGGATCTACGCCGCCTGGGAAGAGGCCGGCGCCTTCGCCGCGGGCGCCAACGCCTCGCGCGAGGAAAGCTTCTGCATCATGATCCCGCCGCCCAACGTGACGGGCTCGCTGCACATGGGCCACGCCTTCAACAACACGCTGCAGGACGTGCTGGTGCGCTGGCACCGGATGCGCGGTTTCGACACGCTCTGGCAGCCCGGCCAGGACCATGCCGGGATCGCGACCCAGATGGTGGTGGAGCGCGAACTCGCCCGGGACGGCAAGCGCCGCACCGATTTCAGCCGCGAGGATTTCATCGATCTCGTCTGGAAGCAGAAGGAACGCTCCGGCGGCACGATCATCGGCCAGCTCAAGCGGCTCGGCGCCTCCTGCGATTGGTCGCGCAACGCCTTCACCATGGCCGGCGCGCCCGGCGACACGCGGGTGGGCCACGAGAACAGCCCCGACTTCCACAACGCGGTGATGCGCGTCTTCGTGGACATGTACCGCAAGGGCTTCATCTACCGCGGCAAGCGGCTGGTGAACTGGGATCCGCATTTCGAAACCGCGATCTCGGATCTGGAGGTCGAGCAGGTCGAGACCGACGGGCACATGTGGCGCCTGCGCTATCCGCTGGCCGACGGCCAGACCTACGAGCACCCGGTCGAGTTCGACGAGGACGGCAACGTCACCGCCACCGAGACGCGGGACTACCTGACCGTCGCCACCACGCGCCCCGAAACGATGCTGGGCGACACCGGCATCGCCGTCCATCCCGACGACCGGCGCTACGCCCATCTCGTGGGCAAGGAGGCGATCCTGCCGCTGGTTGGCCGGCGGCTGCGGATCGTCGCGGACGACTACGCCGATCCCGAGAAGGGCACCGGCGCGGTGAAGATGACGCCCGCGCATGATTTCAACGACTGGGCGGTGGGCCAGCGGACGGGGCTGCGCGCGATCAACGTGATGACGCCGCGCGCGGGCATGTGGCTGCGCGACAACCCGGACTTCGCCGAGGGCTGCGACCCGGACGGGCTCGCGCGCGTGACCGAGGCGGTGGATGGGCTCGACCGCTACGAGGCGCGCGACTGGATCGTGCGCACCGCCGAGGAGGAGGGCTGGCTCGACGGCATCGACGCCGACCGCCACATGGTCCCCCACGGCGACCGCTCCAAGGTGGCGATCGAGCCCTACCTCACCGACCAGTGGTTCGTGGACGCCGAAAAGATCGTGGGCCCCGCGATCGACGCGGTGCGCGACGGGCGCACCACGATCCTGCCCGAGGCCGACCGCAAGGTCTATTTCCACTGGCTGGAGAACATCGAGCCCTGGTGCATCTCGCGCCAGCTCTGGTGGGGCCACCAGATCCCGGTCTGGTACGGGCCGGACCGCGACGACCCGGCCGGCGGCCCGCGCGAATTCTGCGCCGCCACCGAGGCCGAGGCGTTCGACCTCGCGCGGGAATATTACGGGCCCGGGCCCGAGATCCGCTTCGGCGGCGAGGGCGCGGAATCGGGCGGCCTGCGCGAGGCCGAGGGCGACGGCGTGGCGCGCTTCGCCGAGGTCACGCTGGCGCGCGAGACCGACGTGCTCGACACCTGGTTCTCCTCGGGGCTCTGGCCCATCGGCACGCTGGGCTGGCCCGAGGACACGCCGGAGCTTCGCCGCTATTTCCCGACAGACGTACTCATCACTGGCTTCGACATCATCTTCTTCTGGGTCGCCAGGATGATGATGATGCAATACGCCGTGGTGGGGGAACGCCCCTTCGACACCGTCTACGTCCACGCCCTCGTCCGCGACGAGAAGGGCAAGAAGATGTCGAAGTCGCTCGGCAACGTGCTCGACCCGCTGGAACTCATCGAGGAGTACGGCGCCGACGCGGTGCGCTTCACGCTCACCGCCATGGCGGCGATGGGCCGGGACCTGCGCCTCTCGAAGGAGCGGATCGCGGGCTACCGGAACTTCGGCACCAAGCTCTGGAACGCCGCGCGCTTCGCCGAGATGAACGGCGCGGTGGGCGGCGGCGCCGACGTCCCCGCGGCCACCGCCGCTGTCAACCGCTGGATCCTCGGAGAGACCGGCCGCGTGCGCGAGAAGGTGGACGCCGCGCTCGACGCCTTCCGCTTCAACGAGGCGGCGGACGCGCTCTACGGCTTCGTCTGGGGCAAGGTCTGCGACTGGTACGTGGAATTCTCCAAGCCGCTCCTGCAGGGCGAGGACGAGGAGCTTCGGGCCGAGACGCAGGCGGTGATGGCCTGGGTGATCGACCAGTGCCTCATCCTTCTGCAACCGATCATGCCCTTCCTCACCGAGGAGCTCTGGGGCACGCTGGGCGAGCGGTCGAAGATGCTCGTCCACGCCGACTGGCCCGGCTACACCGCCGCGGAGCTTGCGGACGAGGCCGCCGACCGGGAGATGGGCTGGGTCGTCTCCGTCATCGAGGAGGTGCGCAGCGCGCGGGCGCAGATGCACGTCCCCGCGGGGCTCTACGTGCCGATGCTCGCCACCGAGATCGGCGAGACCGGCCGCGCCGCCTGGGGCCGGAACGAGGCGCTCATCAAGCGGCTCGCCCGGATCGAGAGCCTCGAGGAGGTCGACGGCTTCCCGAAGGGCACGGTCACCGTGGCCGTGGAGGGCGCGAGCCTCGGCCTGCCGCTCGCCGGCGTCATCGACGTGGCAGAGGAGAAGGCGCGGCTCGAGAAGACGCTCGGCAAGCTCGAGAAGGAGATGGGCGGGCTTTCGGGGCGGCTTTCCAACCCGAAATTCGTCGAAAGCGCCCCCGAGGAGGTGGTGGACGAAACCCGCGCGACCCTCGCCCTGAAAGAGGACGAGGCGCAGCGCCTGCGCGCGGCGCTCGAACGTCTGGCCGAGATCGGCTGACGGATCAGGCCGCGCCCGGAAGATCCGGGGCGTAGCCCAGGGCATCGAAATCCGCCGCGAAGAGCCGCGCCACGATCCGGCGCGTCTCGTCGTCGTAGTGGCGGGCGATGAGCTTCGACGCCCCGGTCGGGCGCGGCCCCACCCGCGCCGGGAACTCCGGCGCCACGCCGAAGATCCGCCCCATGATTTCCTCGGCGGCCTCGCCCAGCCTTTCCTGCCGGTAGATCCGGTCGAACCAGCCCGGCACCTCGCAAAGCAGCTCCGTCTGCGGCACCCAGTGCACGTCGTCCCGCAGCCCGACCGCGTCCAGATAGCGACAGAACTCGCCGAAGCTCGGTTCTTCCCGCTGAACCGGGGCGCCGCGCCACTTCTCGAAGGTGCGCGCCTGCTGTTTTCCCGCGGCGATCTTGTCCAGATACGCCGAAAGCGTGCGCGAATAGGGGTTCCGCACGATCGCGAACTTGAAGATCTCGTGCTCGACACGGGCGGCCTCGGCCGATGACAGTCGCCGCGGCGTCGGGAAATAGCTCTTCGGCCGTTCCGGCGCAGGCTCGCCCGCGGCGTCTGCCGAGGCCCTGGCGAGCATCCAGGTCATGAGCGAGTTCGCGGTCTTGGGGATCCGGTTGTAAAGAAACCCGTCCCGCAGCGAAACGGCGACCCGACTCTCGACCTCCGAAGGCAGAAGCGGTCCGCGATAGGTGTGCTGCCGGAAGAACGGGTAGAGACGCTGCGCTTGTCCCTGGAACGCCCTCGTCAGACGTATCTTCGCGCTGCGGCGCTCCAGCATAGGCGGATCTCCCCCACTCCCGGCACGGGTACAGCCCCGCAGGGCGGCGTGCAACTGAGTGGCACGCACGAGGTTCTGCTTTTCCGAAAGCGCGATTCGGCGTAAGGGTCGGGATGCTCCGGTCCGGGCGCTCGCGCGCCCGGTGAAAATGGGAACGCGGTGCGGCCTGGAGGCCAAACCCGCGACTGCCCCCGCAACTGTAAGCGGCGAGCGGAGCCGGAAGATGCCACTGCGGGCANGAGCGGAGCCGGAAGATGCCACTGCGGGCACGGCCCGCGGGAAGGCCCGGCCGAGCGACGACCCGCGAGTCAGGAGACCTGCCGGAGCGATCACCCTGTCCGGGCGCGGGGCGCGCCGGGGCGACGGAGCCTTCCGGCGTGGTGAACCCGATCACCGGTCCGGGCAGGCCGCCCCTTCCCGGACAAGACACGAAGCGCAGACCGGGCCCGGCCCGGCGGCGGGAGGAGAGGCGCATGGCGGGCGACGCGGCGTTCGGCGGGATCGGCGAGTTCCTCGCCCGTGGCGGCCCGGCGCTCTGGGTCATCGCGGCGCTTTCGGTCCTCACCCTGGCGCTCATTCTCTGGAAACTCTGGCGGCTGGCCCGGCTCGGCGCCTGGGGCGGGGCGCGGGCGCGCGCCGCCGTGGCGCTCTGGACCGAGGGCCGCGCGACGCAGGCCCGCGCCGAGGCCGCGCGCGGCAGCGGCGTGCGCGCCCGGCTCGCGGCCGCCGCCATGGGCGCGGCGGAGGATCCGGCCATGGCCGAGCCCGCCGCCCGCGAAGAGACGACGCGCATCGCGCGGGCCGAACTCGCCCGGCTCCGGGAAGGGCTGCGCGCGCTCGAACTCATCGCCACCATCGCACCGCTGATCGGGCTTCTGGGCACCGTCCTCGGCATGATCGACGCCTTCCAGGCGCTTCAGGCCAGCGGCGCGCGGGCCGACCCCTCGGTCCTCGCGGGCGGGATCTGGGAGGCGCTCCTGACGACCGCCGCCGGCATGGCGGTGGCGATCCCCGCCGCCGCCGCGCTCACCTGGTTCGAGAGCGTGGCCGAGGCGGTCCAGGGCGAGATGGAGGATCTTGCCACCCGCGTCTTCACGCACCTGCCCCCCCGCGCGGCGGAGGCGGCCTGATGTTCGATTTCGCCGCCGCCCGTCCGCGCCGCCGCCCGAGCCTGACGCCGATGATCGACGTGGTGTTCCTGCTTCTGGTCTTCTTCATGCTGGTGGCGCAGTTCGGGCGCGACGCGGCCCTGCCGCTTTCACCGGCCGGCGGGGGCGCGGACTGGAGCGGCCCGCCCCGGCTGGTGGAGATCTTCCCCGACCGCGTCACGCTCAACGGCCGCGCCGTGGACGAAACCGGCCTCGCCGCCGCCCTCGCCCCGCTGACCGAGACGCCGGCCGACCCGCTGGTCCTGCGCGCGGTCGCGGGCGCGGACTTGCAGCGCCTCGCCGACGTGGCCGAGACGCTCCGCGCCGCGGGCCACGGCCGGCTCCTGCTGGTGGAGTAGACGCGATGGAGTTTTCCCGTCCCCCTGCGCGCACCCGTCCCGAGGCCATCGTGCCGATGATCAACGTCGTCTTCCTGCTGCTCATCTTCTTCCTGATGACGGCCGAGATTGCCCCGCCCGCCCCCTTCGACGTGACCCCGCCCCAGGCGGGCGCGGAGACGGGCGCCGAGGCCGGCGCGGTCCTGCACGTCTCGGCGGCCGGGCGGGTGGCCTTCGGCGGCGCGGAAGGCGCGGCGGCGTGGGAGGCGCTCGCCGCGCGCGACCCCGGGGCCGGCCCGCTCACCGTTCGTGCGGACGCGACGCTCCCGGCGGCGGAGTTCGCCGCGCTGCTGCGGCGTCTCGCAGAGACGGGCGCGGCAGAGATCGAACTGGCGGTACGGCCGCGATGAAGGGAGGGCTCGAATTCGCCGCCTTCACGGGCGTGGCGCTGGCGCTGCACGTGGGCGCCTTCGCGCAATGGTCGGGCGGCGCGGCGCCCGCCGCCGGCGCGGGCGGTGCGGCCACGGTCTCGCTCGAGGCGGGAGGCGCGGGTCTGACGGCCCTCGTCACGGCCTGGCGCGCCCCGCCCGCCGCCCAGACCGAGGCGGCGATGCCATCCCCGCCCGACCGTCCGGCGCCGCTTTCCGCCGCCCTGCGCCGGCCCGACACCGCGTCCGGGCCGGCGGCGGAGACGCTGCCCCGGACCGCCCCGCAG